>JAFAXQ010000285.1 GCA_019240835.1 Ktedonobacteraceae bacterium | reverse complement strand
AGGAGAGACGGCTCCATAGGACAAAAAGGGGATGAGGGCATCCCTTGGTCTGAGTGTGTCATTACACACATGCACCTGTCAACCAAGAGGAAATGCAACACCTCCTTTTCCCCATCGTGGAGGAGGCTTGTGCCAAAGCGGTGTAGCGTCAGGCATTACTCGAAAAGGGCTGGCTGCTGCACGCGTAAGAGCTTGATCCCTAACCGTGCGACCTCTGCATCTTTGCCATAGGGACTTGCCCTCAAAGCTGTGTAGAGCGCCTTAACATGTGCCATGTGCATGGGTGAGTCGATGTTCTGCCCAATACTAAGCGCTTGCTCTGCCAAGGTCGTCGCTACTGGGTAGAGCTCCTCCACAAAGTAGCTCTGCGCCCAGAATGTTGCGCGCTGTGCCTGGCGGGTCTTGGAAACAAACCGTGCCGCTTTCTCTGCATCCTGAAGTGCCTGCCGCGCTGTTTCAGGTGAGCGTGCTGCTCGCAACGGGGACGTGATACTGACTGCTGCTTTGTCCAGGTGATATCTCTCCTCATCAAGCACGAGTGATATACCGCTTAGAGGCTGGCCTACCTGCTTGCTTGCTCGGTCAATGAGCTTCAACCCCTGCTTGAGTTCTTGTCCATTGCGTGCGAACTGTCCCTCCACCTTGCCCGCTATGAGCAAGATGGCGCTGTACCATTGTGGCGAGAGGTAGCGTTCTAGGCTCCTTGCCTCATCCACAGCTCGCTTTGCCGCCTCGAAATCAGGCTGGGCTTCCGCAAAGCCTACTCGCATCGCTGTGATCCCCCCTCTCTCTAAGTACACATACCCTCGCTGCCGCAGGGCATAGGCCCATAGATCATAGAAGTGCTGCTCTCTGGCTATCGCAATCGCATTGCTCAGCAGTCTGAGCGCTTCGTCAGGGCCTAGCCGACGGTCAGTAATCTGCCCTGCCAGGATGTAATACTCACAGAGCAGCTTGAGCATCTCGCTTTTCTCCTGCGGATGAGTAGCAAGACGAAACGTGTTGTTGAGGTTGTTGATGCGTCGGTGGATATGCCGCAGCACTTGGTGGGGGGTACCAAGATGGAGCAAACGGCAATAGCGCTCCAATGACGCACGATACTCCGCTACCTCTACAGGCTGCCATATCAAGGGAGAGGGCGTGGATGGCAGCGCCTCCAGACCGAAGAGCACCGGCGGGATTTCTAGTAACGTCGCTAGGATCCAGCGCCGTTTTTCGTCTTTGGGAACCATATTTTGACTTTCCATCATCGAGATCCAGTTCTGTGTGATGAGCTTGGTCTCTTCCTCCAGTCCCTCTTCACCCAGTGCTTCACTGTAACACTGTGCCAACTGCCAGCCTTTCCACCCCATCTGCACACGAAAATACTTCAGAATTGCTCCATAGTTGGGCTGTCCATGCTTTTCTTCTGCTACCAGCGCTAGCAAGTCATCCATGCTCAACCAGGGCGGCTCTTTGCTGCCAGAGTGCCTCTTAGAGGGCATCGTGCCTTTCCTCCTGCCTACGTCTGCGACGTGATACTGTAGAGGAAACTATACTATGGTCTCATCCAGCTTAGGTAAGTAGCGAGTGAAGAGAGAACGTGTGAGACTTACATATGTGCTCCTTGTGAAGGAGAGACGGCTCCATAGGACAAAAAGGGGATGAGGGCATCCCTTGGTCTGAGTGTGTCATTACACACATGCATCTGTCAACCAAGGAGTGAGAAGACGAAAAGCTCTGTATTATCTGTTAGTATCACCACTCGAACTTATCAATCAAAAACGTGCGACTATAGTGCAGCAGAATTGGGCTGCCGTGAGGACAGACGGCCGGAGCGCTCACCTCGGCAAGCGTCTTGAGCAGAGCCGCTTGCTCCCCTGCGCTCAGTGGCCGCCCCCGGCGCATGGCTGAACGACAAGATAGGCTAATCAGTAGCGAGTCCTGCCAATCTGTGCTATCCTGCGCTGCGACTTGGGCGATTTCTTGCAGGTGGGCGGCGAGCTGTTCGCTGCCCTCGCTGTTGGGGACGGAGCGGATCAGGAAGCTATGCCCCCCGAAGCGTTCACACTCTAATCCCAGTCCACGCAGCATGGGCAGACGCTGCTCAAGTAGATCAGCTTGGTAGCGTTTCATCTCTACTATGACTGGCTCCAGCAGCAGGTGTGAGTCAAGCGCCGCCTGCTCATTACACTGTGAGCCAGCGTAGATGCGACGGAAATACTCGTAGATGATGCGCTCGTGTGCGCGGTGTTGATCGACGAGGTACAGGCTTCCATCGGGGGCTTCGGCGAGAATCACAGCCTGTTGCAACTGTGCCAGTGGACGTAGGCTAGCAATCACCTCTGCCGTTGCAGGAGGAGCTATCTCTGCTTTGTAGCCCTCTGCCGACTCTGCCACGTGCAGACCTCTACGCCGTGGACCTGGCAGACGGCGTTGATTGGCAAGCACGGGACCAGGGAATTGTACTGTGTCTGGCAATGCTGGGCTACACTCTAACATTGAGCGCACGGCCTGTTTCAAGGCGTCGGCGACTTCCTCTTCTCGCGCCAGCCGCACCTCAGTCTTAGCAGGATGAACATTGACATCCACTTGGTCAGGCGGTAGATCAACATGTAGCACTAGCAGCGGATGCATGCCCTTGGGCAAGAGACCACGATAGCCCTCTTCGAGCGCCTCCTGCAGTGCTCTCGCTTGCACCCAGCGCCCATTGACAAAGAGCATGGCGTAGCGCCGACTCGGCTGTGCAAGTACACGGTTGCCCACATATCCGTGCAGCTTGTAGTACTCATGCGCACTTACGTTGATGGGATACAGCAGCTCGCTCAGGGGTAGATGATACAGTTCAGCTAGCGTAGTCACCAGGTCACCCGTCCCACTTGTCTGCAAGGCAACACGTTCATCTATAGTTAAGTTGAAACGCACAGCAGGGTATGCGACGGCATAGCATTCGAGCAGATGCTCGATGTGCTTATTCTCTGTACGTGCGCGGCTGGTAAACTTGAGGCGCGCTGGCACATTGTAGAACAAATCTCGTACTGTAGCCGTAGTGCCATGTAGACGTGCGCGCCGCCCTCTCTGCGTCACTTCTCCGCCACGTAGCGTGAGAAACAGGGCAGCTTGCTCTTCACTCACACCCTCAGTCTCGATAGGGCGGCTGAGCAGGGTAAGCTCGGATACGGCGGCAATACTTGCCAGCGCTTCACCACGAAAACCTAGTGTGTGCAGGTGGCTCAGGTCTTCGACAGTGCGAATCTTGCTGGTAGTATGACGCAGGTAGACACGCTCTAGTTCGTCGTCGGGAATGCCATAGCCGTCGTCGGTCACACGCACCAGGTGTAACCCACCGCTACGCACCTCGACACGTAGCTCGTGGGCCTGAGCATCGAGCGCATTTTCGACCAGTTCTTTGACCACGGAGATGGGTCGCTCTACGACCTCGCCTGCAGCGATGCGCTCCGCTACCTCTGGCGGTAATGTAATAAGCGGCGTTCGTTGTGTCATGTCAATCGTATAAGATATGCGAACCATAGGGTAGCCTTCAGTCATGTGGCAACCACGTTGACTCGCGTGGAGGGAGTGCGATCGCAGGGGACATGGTGGCCGCGAGGGCCACCACTACCATACACGCAGGAACGTCGCAATGTGTATAGTAGTGGCGATCCCTTGTGGTCGCCATGCTGCCCACCCCCTACGGGGGTACTCCTACACCACGTTTCTTCTTTTGCAGCAAAAACAGCAGGTTCAACGCATCCAATGGCGTGATAGCACACACATCAATAGCATCCACATCGGGTATAGTCCCGTTGGAGTGCGCCAACACGGACGCGGCGATGCGCGCTTCCTCGCTCTGCCACTCATAGCTTCTCAGGGACACAGGCTCAAGCAGTTGCGTTCCATTATATATTCCATGTGCCTCTGCCACAAGCGGTAAAGGATGCTCTTTGGCTGCTTCTAGTTGTTTCAATACCGTTTGAGCACGTTTGACGATACTGATAGGCATCCCTGCCAATTTCGCCACATGCACGCCGTAACTACGTCCGGTGCAGCCAGGGAAGACGCGGTGCAGGAAGACAATGTTTTCTGGCTCATCGTCATTAATAGCCATAGTATAGATGGCCATGTGCGGTAGCTCATTGGCCATAGAGGCCAACTCGTGATAGTGCGTTGCGAACAGTGTGCGTGCCTGCGTCTCATTGTGCAAGTACTCGACGACGGCCCTGGCAATCGCTAAACCATCATAGGTGCTGGTGCCCCGTCCAATTTCGTCCAAGATGATGAGGCTGTGCTTAGTGGCGTGATGCAGGATGATCGCTGTCTCTTCCATCTCTAACATAAAGGTGCTCTTGCCCGAGGCAATGTCGTCTTCGGCACCTACGCGGGTGAAGATGCGGTCGACCAGCCCAATACGGGCGTGCCGTGCGGGCACGAAGCTGCCAATCTGTGCCATCAGCGTGATCAGCGCTACTTGACGCAAGTAGGTTGACTTGCCCGCCATGTTTGGACCCGTGAGCAACAGGATACGCGCTCCTTCGTCCGCCTCAAGCTGCGTATCGTTGGGAATGAACATATCGCCGTCAAGGGCGTGCTCGACTACGGGATGTCGCCCTGCTACAATCTCCAGGCCATAGCCATGCTCCAGTACAGGTCGCACGTAGCCTTGATGCGCCGCTACCTCAGCCAGACTCAACAGCACGTCCACTTTAGCAACAGCGCTAGCACTAGCCATCAATTCGTTATAGAAGACGGCTAGTTGGCGCAACAGGTCAGCGTAGATGCTGCGCTCCATCTCTTCAATGCGCTCTTCAGCGCTGAGAATGCGCGCCTCGTGCTCTTTGAGTTCTGGTGTGATAAAGCGCTCAGCATTCACCAGCGTTTGCTTACGCATGTAGTCGGAGGGAACGCGCTCAAGATTGGCATGGCTCACTTCGATATAGTAGCCAAAGACTTTGTTGAAACTGACCCTGAGCGACTTAATACCTGTTCGCTCACGTTCGCGTGCCTCTAAGGTTACCATCCAACGCCGTGAGTCACGAATTGAGGTGAATAGTTCGTCCAGTTCTGCATGAAAGCCGGGGCGGATCAGGCGTTTGTCGCCGCCCTCATCCTCGTCGTCTGGGCGCACGAGGGCACGCTCAATCAAGTCGATCACGCTGGGGCACGTGTCGAGTTCGTCAGCAATGCGTCGCAGCAGGTGAGCATCGCAGCCCAGCACTACCTCACGCAGGTGTGGAATGAGTTTTAGATACTGGCACAGCCCCAGCACTTCATTGCGTACCGCCGTCCCCTGGCGCACACGGCCCGCGATCCGTTCCAGGTCGCCCAATCCCTGCAAGCACATGGTAAAACGACTACGCAGGGCCGGACTTTCGTACAGCTCCTCTACACTAGCTAAGCGCGCTTCGAGCAGGCTCAGATCGAGTAAAGGCTGGGTAAGAGTTTTGCGCAGGTGTCGCGCTCCCATTGGCGTAATGGTTCTGTCAAGCACATTGAGCAAGCTTCCCTGTATGGAACCATTGCGCGATCCCTGCAACAGATCAAGATTGCGCTGGGTATGTGCGTCCAGCACCATATAGCTCGTTGTACGATAGGAACGCAAGCGGGTCAGTAGTGAGAGCAGCGCACCGTTCATCTTTTCGAGATAGGCGACAATGGCTCCTGCTGCCGAGACCGCTTGTGCGATGTGCGAGCAACCGTATGCATCGAGGGCTTGTACCCCGAAGTGTCTGCATAAACGTGCCTGTGCAGCCTCGTACTGAAAGAAATGAGCGGGGCAGTATGTCAGCGTGATCGTCTTTGAGGGCAACTGATAAGCATCCTGACGCGTCCCCTCGACAAGCAAACATTCAACGGGGCCAAGACGCTGTAACTCAGCCTCCAAGGCGTCAGGAAGTTCATCGGGCGTAAACCACGTGACCACAAACTCGCCAGTGCTCACGTCAACTGCAGCCAGTCCAGTATGGGCACGTCCAGTAGCAATGGCAACCAGATAATTGTTCTGCTTGATGGGCAGTAGATTTGGCTCGGAGAGGGTACCAGCCGTCAAAATACGCGTTACTGCGCGCTCCACCGGATCCTTGCCTTTAGCAACAATGCCCACCTGTTCACAGATTGCTACTTTGTAGCCACGGTTGACCAGCTTACCGACATAGTTCTCCAGCGCATGTAATGGTATACCTGCTAGCGGCACTCTCTCCGATCCATAATTGCGATTCGTCAGCACGATCTGCAGCTCGCGTGAGGCAATCTCGGCGTCCTCATCAAAGGTTTCATAGAAATCCCCTATTTGATACAGGAGTACAGCGTCGGGATATTGGCTCTTAATTTGTAAATATTGTCTACGAGCTGGGGTTGACATGGGCGGCTTTCCTTTTGCCTAGCGCACGTTGTATATTTCAGATTGAACATCCGTACTTTACCCTATTCTTTCAGTTTTGTCAAAAAGTTGCACCCGTCCTCCCAATAGTAAAGCTTGACAAGAAGAGGTGTGTAATGGTATAATATACATATTGAAAGGAGGTGATGTGTAATGAATCAACGTATTCGCTGCACAAGCAGCGGTGTAGATTCCCACATCTTCCAGCAAAGAGGGACTCGGCGCTAGCCAACCGTCTCACAGCACCAAGTAATTGTACTTGATGAAGATCGGAACGAACATACTGGTAGGATGTAGATCACATCCTGCTTGTGCAGCACCCCCAGAGTAAAGGCGTAAAAACTCCGCTCTTACTCTGGGTTTTTTTGTACACTTGTACACTTTATGTTTGATGAACACACCTCATGCAGCTCACAGTAGCATAGAATTGGTAGCGCGTAAACGGAGATCGAAACTACGAGCAGACAGCTCAACATCGAAATACTCAGGCAGAAACTACAGACAAGGACGTTTGGCATCGCAGACAATTTGATCTACGTACCAACCTTAGACTCAACAAATACGTTTGCGATGCATTTAGCCCAACAAGGAACACAGGAAGGAGCGGTCGTACTTACCGATACCCAGACAGCAGGCAAAGGCAGGCAAGGAAGACGCTGGCAGGACATTGCAGGCTGTAGCGTGCTCTTGTCTACTGTACTGCGACCCCACTTTTCGGCCTATTTGTTAGTCATGATTGCATCTGTTGCTGTCGTTGACGCAATTGCCGAAACCAGTGCTGTTCAAGCGATAATTAAATGGCCGAACGACGTGCTGATTCAAGACCGTAAAGTAGCCGGTATTCTCATAGAAACAAGCCGTGACCGCTCAGGCCAGTTGATCGCAATTATGGGCATTGGCGTGAATGTCAATGGCTCTATCAAAGTAGCAGCGCAGACGGCAACGCCTTCATTGCAGGCGACGACGCTTGCAACAGAATGTGGACACGAAGTGAGTCGCGAACAATTGATAGCTCACCTCTTACGACACATTGAGTTCATGTATCAGACGCTGCAACAAGAAGCGCAAAGCGCGCAAGACCCCCTTCCCAACGAGGGACCATCCCTCTCTCAATGGATACGAGTGAGGTGGCGTAGTCAACTTTCTACCCTTGGCCGCTCTATTCAAGTGCGACAAGGAGGCACAATTCTCAGCGGCGTTGCTGAAGACGTAGATGAAAACGGGGTGCTATTACTCCGTGATCATTGCGGTAAGCGTGTCAGTATTACCTGGGGGGATGTAGGATATCCTGCAGAGTAATGCTAGATGAAAATTTGGCCGGGGAAGTTCCCCGCCACATGAATAAGGGGAAATAGAGCATGGAAACACAGGAAGTATTCCTAACTAACGACGGACGACGACTTGCATTGAGCCAACTAGAGTCACTGCGTACCGTCGGGCGTGCGAAGGTCGCTCAAAACCTTCATGAGGCAATGGATGCCGGTGACGTGATCGACAACGCAGCATATGAGGATGCCAAGAATGAGCAGGCACGCCTCGAAGGGCGTATCTACGAATTGGAACAGCTTCTGGCAAGGGCAAAAGTCATTAAGCATGTGCCAACACATCTTGTCTCGCTCGGCTCTAATGTTCGTGTTCGCATCGGTGACGACCGCGAGTGTCAGTATACGATTGTCGGCGCATTTGAGGCGTCTCCTAGTGCTGGGCGTATTTCTAATGAGTCGCCCGTCGGCAAAGCGCTGCTTGGCCATAGGGCAGGCGACCAAGTAATTGTCTCTACGCCCGGTGGGGTGAAGGGATATACGATACTCGCCGTTGACTAACTTCCCCATCACATTTCTTTCATGTCGGCAATGTCGGCCCTATGAAAAATAATAGACAGAAACAGCTATTGTTAGCAAAACTGGCAATAGCTGTTCTTTATTGTCTTTTGGCACAATTCAGGACGACTTTACCAATGAGGTAGTACCCACTTTGCAAAAACTATGTTAGAATAAGTGCTGGTATACACAGTGCAGTCAGGGCTACGAGCTATCCCTCCTCACTACTTTTTTGAAGGAAAAGCATATGGCCGATGAACGGGAGATCCGAATACAGCGTTTGC
This sequence comes from Ktedonobacteraceae bacterium, assembly GCA_019240835.1. Lineage (GTDB taxonomy): Bacteria > Chloroflexota > Ktedonobacteria > Ktedonobacterales > Ktedonobacteraceae > JAFATZ01. Next base: position 22,654 of record JAFAXQ010000285.1, on the reverse strand, counting down.
ACGAACTGCGTGACCAGGGTGTCAATCCCTATCCCAACGCTGTAGAGCGCACACACACGATTGCGGAAATAGTGCAGCACTTCGACGAATTGGTAGGACCAGAAGGTTCTTTTACGCTGGTAGGGCGTGTACGCCTACTGCGTGAACAGGGCAAGTCAACATTTGCTAAGGTCGAGGATGGCACAGCAAGTATCCAGATTTACTTTCGTATCAACGATTTGGGAGAACAGGCCTACCGCAATATCAAGCTGCTGAACCTGGGCGACTTCATACAGGTGAGCGGTTTCTTGTTTGTGACGCGTACAGGTGAGCGTACACTACACGTAACACATTACCGCATTCTTGCCAAGGGGCTGCGTCCTCTGCCAGAGAAGTATCACGGGCTAGAAGACAAAGAACTGCGCCAACGCAAGCGCTACTTAGACCTCATTGCTAATGGCGATGAGGCCAAACAAGTGTTTATCACGCGCAGTCGCATCATTACGGCCATGCGTCGCTACCTAGATGCACAGGGTTTTATCGAGGTCGAGACGCCTATCCTACAGCCACTTTACGGCGGAGCCACGGCACGTCCTTTTATCGCGCATCACAATGCACTTGATCGTGATCTCTACTTACGCATTGCTGTTGAGCTGTACCTCAAACGCCTTATCGTTGGCGGATTTGAACGCGTCTATGAAATTGGGCGTAACTTCCGCAATGAAGGCATTGATCGCAGCCATAATCCTGAATTCACTATGATGGAATGCTATCAAGCTTATGCCGACTACAACGAGACCATGCACCTGACTGAAGAGATGATTGCCTTCGTCGCTCAGGAGGTAAAAGGTTCAACGTGCATTACGTATCAAGGTACGGAGATAGACCTTGCTCCACCCTGGCCTCGCATGCCGTTACTAGACGCCATTGCCGAGTTTACGGGCATTGAGGTAAATAACTACCCGACTAAAGAGAGCTTAGCGGCAGTGATGCGTGCAAATGGCTACGAGGCTGATCCCAAGTTCGGCAGAGGCCGCTTGATTGATGATCTAAAAGGAGAAATATTCCGCAACGGTACTCCAGCCTTGCGCCAAGCTTTGTTCCTGATAGATTATCCACTCGATGTGTCGCCATTGGCCAAACAGCACCGCGAAATGCCCGGGCTTGTTGAACGCTTCCAACCCTTCATTGGCGGCTTGGAATGTGGCAATGCCTTTACTGAACTAAATGATCCTCTCGACCAGCGTGCTCGTTTTGAGGACCAGATGCGTCAACGCGCTCAGGGAGATGACGAGGCTCAGGTCCTCGACGAGGATTTCTTGGAGGCAATGGAGATAGGTATGCCTCCAACAGGGGGACTAGGTATTGGTGTTGATCGCCTGGTAATGCTCATGGCAGATCAAGAGTCTATTCGCGATGTCATTCTGTTTCCCACACTACGTAAGACGGCAGAGGAACAGTAAGAGAAGTGGTGCCAAGAGCCTGCAAAGTCCACTTGGCACCACTTCTCTTACTTCGGCGTTGATGGAAGGGGCTTTCTTTTATGCATTATCTACAGAAGTACGCTCAGCATGCACTCGACATCGTTTTTCCACTGCGTTGTGCGGGTTGCCAGGCAAACGGATATATTCTCTGTCCAGTGTGCAAAACGACTATTCGTCCTCTTACACCACCACTCTGTTGGCACTGTAGCCATACGCTCTCAGTAAATGGAAGCTGCCAAAGCTGTCACCAGCATTTCTTGCAGCTCAGTGGACTGCGAGCGCTAGGGCCTTATCAAGAACCCTTACGCAGCTACATTCATCAACTCAAGTATGACGGCAACACGCATCTTGCGCAGCCTCTGGGGCAGTTGCTTGCTCTGGCCTACAGAACGTACGGCATGCACGCTGATATCATTTTGCCCGTGCCGCTGCATGAGCAGCGCCAACGTGAGCGCGGATATAACCACGCAGCGCTATTGGCCAGGGTCTGTGCCAGTCTGCTCGGCATAACAGTGCGAGAGGATGTACTACTGCGCCGCCGCGCAACATCGGCGCAGGTAGGACTCAAAGTTGATGAGCGCTATCAAAATGTCGCAACGGCCTTCGACTGCTCGCACGCCGCTGCAACTAACATCCTTACCGCTCGTTGCATTCTTGTCATCGACGATGTCTGCACTACAGGGGCCACACTAGAAGCTTGTGCCGCTCCGCTTTTCGCAGCAGGGGCGCTCTCCGTCTGGGGCCTTGTCCTCGCTCTTACCTGAGTCTCAATCCTCGGTAGTTCATCCAGAACTGTCGCAGAGCAACGCGTGAAAACGAACAGGCTGGCACCAAGATGCAACAGATGGGTTGTTACGCAGTTCAGGACTTCTCTTCTCCCAGAAGGTTGCGCGAGGATGCAGTAGGAAAATAGGGGGGGTCGGTGTGAAGCTTTCGTCCTCTGTTCGTTTACATGTATCATGAGCAAGAAAATTTTCAGTCTTGAGGAGCAGGCTGATATGCGTATATGCGAATTTTGTGGTGCAGTGGTGCCATCACAGACCCGTTGCATATTTTGTGGACGGATACTTGCAGCTTCTTCTAGTGGCTCGTGGGCTTCTCCAGCCCTTCCGCCCCAGGTATCGCAACCGGCAAAGTCCGCTGTACAAGAGTTGCTCTTGTCTCATCGTATCTGGCGCATTAGTCTTGCATTTGTGCTCATCTCTCTACTCTTCATTGGTAGCGTTTATGCTATAGGCGTTACTCTACTGGCTCCCCATCTTTCCTTGCTCGACGGTACAGATGTCGTTCTTGGCCAATCAATCCATGTGCATGGCAGCAGTTTTATTCCAGGGGTCGTGGTTAGCCTTTCGCTCGATGATGTGACCCCACTTTACTATAGCAATGAGCACGCGTTGGTACAAACACCCATGTCAATTACACAAGCAAGTCTTTGGCTCAACATGCAATACACTCAGCAGGCGAGCGCGGAGCAAAGGGTTATTACTACTGACGCGAAAGGCGCTTTCCAGGTCACTATAGCCGTCAGTCCAAACTGGGGTGTTGGCAAACACAGCATTCGTGCTAGCGAACGATTCAGCTCACGCAGCGCAGCAGTGACATTTACTACCTATCAACCCGGTCAAGCTCCTTTCCAACTGGGGGCAACTAGGGAGAAGACGACACCATCTAAAAGTGCCATCAGTGTTAATCCACCCAGCCTTACCCTGGGTCCTTTAAGTGATAGCAGCAGCCAGAGCGCTTCAACACAGGTGAGTCTCAGCACAACAGAATTGACGCCGCTTACCTGGCAGGCGACATGGAACCAAAGCTCTTGGCTACAGGTCGACCCGCCATCAGGCGAGATCCAAGCCCTGCATCCACAGGTAATTACCATCACAGTCCAGAATAACGGACTCGTCGCGGGAAACTATACACAAGCCGTCACCTTTACTAGTGGAAGTAGCCGTACTACGCTCCCTGTTGCTCTTACCGTGGGAGGATGCATCAGTGCCACGCCAACCTCTCTCACCTTTACAATGGCCTCGGCAGGAAACGGTCCACCAGCGCAGAGAATCCTCTTAACAAATTGCGACAACAGTGCTGATTGGTCGGGGTCAGTAAGCACATCCAGCGGAGGAAACTGGCTAAGCGTCAGTCCCGTCAGCGGCACACTTGCTGAAGGAGCGACGCAACAAGCTGTCGTCTCGGTCTCTAGTCAGCAGTTGGCGTCATCACCTGGCACATATACGGGACAGATCGTCTTTACAAATGGGCTAGGCCAAGTCACAGTTGCAGTCACGTTCATCGTACAAACACCTACGCTTGTCGTGAGCTTGGCTTCCATCTCTGCCAACCGCAACTGCCGAGCTGATATACTACAAATCTACTACTTTTGTAGTGAGACGTTGAGCAGCAAGAACACACAGGCTGACCTTGATTGGACGGCAACTAGTAGCGGGCCATCACCTATTGATATACAGCCTGTTAGCGGAACAATTAGCCCAGGACAAACAGAGGTCGTCTTGATAGCGGTTCCGTTCGCCGTCTGCCAGGTACCTTCGCCTCCACCCATAACGTTCACTTTTACAGGTCCGTCCAACGCTGTGAATGTTCCCTGGCGTTGCTAATCTCTATATTTCCGTTCTCCAGCGCGAATTGGCACATGCAACCTATTCTCGCTGGGAGCAAGTGGACAAGTCCAAGCGTGGTTGTACGCACACGAAGGATTGTACGCATAGTTAAAATCAAGCATGACGCGCTTGTAGCCACTGACCCCGGCAATCGGCACAAAATTGCTCCCTTTGATGGTGTCAAAGAGGTAGCGCCCACCACCGTAGCTCTCATCTGGGCAGGTCGCGTCACGGAAGGGGAGAAACAATCCACCACCATATATGTCAAGCCAATAAAGCGAGAGCACTACGGCTTCTCGCTCCACAGTAAAACGCAGATGCCCAACCGTCGTCATGCTCATAAGGTCGTTGGCATTCATCATGATTGTCTGGCGTATCGGCTCTACAGTGGTCTCAACATCAACAATGAAACGCAAACTGGAGTTGTATGGGAAATAGCGTAAGCCTGTAAAGGTGCTCCGCTGCTCTTCGTCTAGTGCCGATTGCGGATGAGTGGCAAATAATTCGTCGCGTACCGCACGAAAACGTTGTAGTACCGCTTCTGCATCCTCGCCTGCCAGCATCGCCTGGTTACGTTCCTGGTACATAGCAGCGACACGGCAGCGATAGTCATAAAGATACAAATAATCTGACATGAAGTCACCCCTGTGAAATTTGATCTACTACTATTCTACCAATCATGCTGCTTCCCCCTTAACTTGACGCCGAGGGAGAGCGAGCCAGTAATAGAAGAGCAAAGCGATGATAAATCCTAACATCAATGCGTTGCGTACAGCGACAACGAGATAGAACACCCCACCGCCAGGCACACCCATCGGGCTATACACCATACTATAGATGTAGGGATAAATCCAGGTTGTCAAAAGGCTCATGGCAGTCCAGGGAAGAAGCCACCATGCAGTATCTTCACCCACATAGGCGACCAACGGCGCTACCCAGAGGAGATACTGCGGACTAAACACCTTGCCAGTCAAGATCACGACTAGCAGTGTGAGCAGACTGCTAGCAGCAAGATCGATTTTGCGACGCCATTGCAGCCAGTACACGTAAAGAAGTGTTCCTACGGGCAGTAGCTTACTCCAAAGGGCAACGTGGGCAGACAGCGGGCTTAGAACGTTCAAAGAGCCATAGGTATGTTCGACGTGTAAAGGATGATTCGGTGCTTGCAGCAGCCAAAAAAGAGAGGCCCACGATGACTCGATCTGGAAAGGTCGATTCTTAAAGTAGCCCAACGGTGCAAGCGTCCCCTGAACACTCAAGAGCAGTGAGAAAGTCGTCACTACTGCACATATAGCAACAAATACGCCTAGCGGAACGAGTCTCCGCCAGCAATACCAGCGCTCCCGCGACTCCATTTGTTGAGCAATCAAGAACGGCGGGAGCAACACAACGGGATAAAGTTTGAGCAGCACGCCTAGGGCAAGGGCGGCAAACGCCCAGTTCCACCTCTTTGTAGTAGCACAGATCACGGCTAGCAGCGTAAAAGCGGATGGCACAAGATCGAAGCGCCCCGCAGCAGTGCCCCAGCCACCAGCCACCAGATAGATAGCACATACTATGGCGGCACGCCTCGACCTATAGCGCACAAGCAGCAGGTATATCAGCGCTGCTATCAGGGTCATGCAGAGCGCAAAGGCAACTTGGTACCAGGACTGAGAACTGGCAATGAGTCCAAGGGAGAACGGAGCGAGCGCCAGCAATGGATACTCATATGGCAGCACATGAAAGGGTTCTATAACATTTTGCGCCACGACGAAGTGGACCAGCCCTGCGGAAAAGCCTAACTGGCGCATACCCCTTACAAAAGCTGTACTAGGATCAGTAATAAAGCCACACTGCTGAACCGAAAGGTGCTTGAGCGCAGGTAAGCCCTGCCAGAAAGCGACTGCATAACACTGATATTTTGCTGCATCTGTATGTACTCTAAAGATCTGCCATGATGCCCCGTAGTACAAAAGAAAACACATTACTGCTATCACGAGAATATCAAGTAAGCCCGACTTCCACGTAAAACTTCGCCCTACTGCTACAGTCAGACGAGGTGCCTTTTTGAGATGTGGCGGTTCTATGTTAGCTCGCATCAATCTATCCTATACCGTTTCATATACATTTCCCTACACTCTACTAACGTATCTTTTCCTGATCTTGCCACCAGACGAGGTGCCTTTTTGAGATGTGGCGGTTCTATGTTAGCTCGCATCAATCTATCCTATACCGTTTCATATACATTTCCCTACACTCTACTAACGTATCTTTTCCTGATCTTGCCACCACATGCAGACTTTTCTGCTATCTGAAATGTATTCAAACGTATTCAACACATTTCAGTTGCGGTGAAAACGTCCGCACACCGCACGGGATCGCCCGTGTGTGGCCCTAGCCGGGCAAGATACCGCTTGAGGATATTGATCGCGCTATTCTCATCACGATCTATCACTAAGCGACATTCAATATTAGGACAGCGATACGTTCGTTTCCAGAGTGGCATGTTTTGCTTATGTCCACATCCACTACAGGTTTTTGAAGTATCCCTTTCATCTAAGATCACTAATTCTTTCCCATAGAGCACGCATTTGTACGCCAACATCTGAATGAAGGTATAGAGTCCCCAATCGTTGAAGACTGCCCTATTCAAGTACTTGTTACGCTCTCGATGGTCTTTCATGACCATCTGCCTTTGGGAAAGATCACCGATCACAATGGTTCTCTCAACCGTTTTGTGTGCGATGAGATGGCTAGCCTTGTGCAGAGAGTCATGTTGCTTGTTGCGCTTCTGCTGTGAAACGCGCTTGTAGACCTGGCTCAAGTGCTTGTATCGACGTGACTTCTTCTTGCACTTGTCGCGCTTGGAGCGTATCTTGTCCAGTTGGCGATTGTACCAACGACTGCCCTTGAACCCGCCAATGTGATAGAAGCGGCCTTGCTCATTGACACCCGTTGCAAGCGTCTTCACGCCTAAGTCAATGGCTAGCACCCCGTCGTGCTCATGCGTTTCCTCTTCCTCGTCGTGGACAAATGATGCATAGTAATGTCCCTGTCCGTCTCTGGAGATAGCTACGTCTCTGTAACCTGTTGGTGCTTCTTCCGTCAGCTTGGCAACCACATCGGGAAAGCGTTTGTTTTTGCCCTTCCCTCCGGTTGGAAGCCTGATCGACAAGCCTTCGACCTGGATGTACATGGCAGGGTATATCAAGGTGAAAAAGTTGTGACGTGGGCGTACCCTCGGGAAACCGGGCTTCTCACCATTCTTGACCCGCCGAAAGAAGGCTTTCATCGCGCCATCTAAGCGGAAATAGACCTCTTGTAAAAGCTTGCCGTAGACAAAACATAGCTCTGGATCGTGCTGCTTGCTCTGTTGGAGTGTCTTCTTTGCCTCTTCCCATCCAGGCCACCGCTCACCGTCGCGTAGGCGCATGACCCACCAGTTGTACAAGCCTCTGCACTTTCCTTGCATAAATTCCAGGGTTGCAGCGTCCTGGTCGCTGACTTCAAGCCTGATCTTCTTACTTATCAGCATGCTCAACCGCCTTTTCCAGTGTTCGCTTGTACGAGCGCAGCCCGTGGAAGCGCGCACTAAATACCGTCACTATCGCTAATAAATCTTCAACCATTTCTCTCTCCGGGGAAAGTTTCTCATTGTTCATCACGACAATGGTTGTGCCATGCCGCTCACAGAAGGCTTCAAACCACTCATATCCAAAGCGGACCAGTCGATCACGATGGGCAATAACCAAGGTTTTCACTCGGCCTTGCTCAATCAATTCAAACAGGCGAAGGAACTGTTTCCGCTTGTAGTTGAGTCCACTGCCGAGATCCTGCATCCACTCATCAACCCCTAGCGCCTGCTCCGTGCAGAACTGTTCTAACGCCTTGACTTGGTTCACCAGATCGGGCTTGTGAGCTTTGCCTGACACTCTCGTGTAGACAATCACTACCTGTTGAGACTCCGTTTGCAGCCCCATGTACTCTAGGTACTGGTCGTGTGTGTAGAACCGTCGATTGCTGACGGGTGATCGGTGAGCACGTAACCGTCCCCCTCGGTCCCACCGCTGCAGCGTGATCGTTGACCGCCCGATAAGTGCCCCGAATTCTTTCGGGGAATAGGTCGTCTTCATGGTTAGGCGTTCTCCAACGTGTGGGGAGACGCACTCAAAAATAAAAAAGTGCAGCGAGGACGGACTTGAACCGCCTTGAGGGCCTTGCACCCACGCCTGTTGTGTCTGCCAAACACTGTCACGTTCGGATTGCTCCGACCAGCTAGCCTCCGCTACTGGCATCCGCCCGCTTGGTCGCCAGATCGCGCTACTCGATAAGCCCCTTCCTTGACTGTCGCTTTCAAAATGTGTTTGGTCACTAATGACCAAACACTTGCTATTTGTTATTATAAGACATATAATGTGTTTAGTCAAGAGCGCCTGAACACAGTTTTTCGGAGAAAGAAGACATGACGGAAGACGGAAAAATTGAAACCCTTGCCAACACCCTACGAGAGCGTATCAAAAGAGGAGATTTCGGCACAGATGGGCGCTTACCGCCAGTAACCCAGTTAGCCAAAGACTATCAAATGTCACGCACGACGGTCTACCAAGCTCTACTCTTCCTGCAATCCGAAAGCCTACTTCTAGCAAGAGGCAATTCCTACTTTGTGAACTACCCAATCATGCGGATCCCCGATGCTCCACTGTTCGACAAGTATATGGAGGAGCAAGGATTAACGCCAATAGTAGAAAATATTGCCGAACCGGAAGTTATTCGAATGTCTGCGGAAGTAGCAAAAGCGTTTGGGCAACAAGAAGGGTTACACGTCGTCCACCGAATGCGAAGACACGGCATCATAGAAATCCCGTATCGTTTAGCTGAGAACTGGTACCCCGCCGATCTTGCTGCACAATTTCTAGATGCTATGAAGCAAGACCCCACCCTGAACATACTTGGAGAAATAAGAAAAGCACACGGCTTAGCATGGGCAAAGAGGCATGATGATATCATAGCTCGACTTCCCACGGACAAGGAAACAGAGCTACTCAGCATTGTACGAACCACACCGATCATTGAGGTAAGACAACAATGGCTTACTCAAGAAGACAGAGTCCTGCTCTTCAATATCACGCTACTTATAGCGGCGTACTTCCAATTAAGCTATGACACTGAAAAGCAGAAGAAACAGGAAGAAGTGGAACCCCCAAAGCAGCAATAGAAGTAACGAGAATGGCCGTTCTCACCGCTCTAATTTTGAACCTACGTTCAAAATGAATATGTTTGCATATATTTTTGAAAACAGTTAAAGTGCTCCCGATCTTTTCCGCCGTTCACATTGATTAGGAATCAGATCGGAAAGTCGCATGCGCGTTATACTCTCAAGACGCAGCTTCACAGAAAGCCTCATTTGTTAAGGAAAGCAGATTATGCTACAATGGACCCCACGAAGAAAACATATGAGAGAGGTGCTACTGCATCCTTTACGGCGTGCAAGGCTCAGTCTCTCTCGTCCTCTAACACAGGTCCAACTTGCAGATTTTGGTTGAAAAGCAGGATCTATGCACTGGTTGTTTTTGGTGCGTGCTCATATGCTTCGCTTACATAGCGTACCGCTGGCGGCTCTCATCTCATTACAGCTCTTGCAGAATGCGTTGAATACACTGGGCTATCCAGCAGTGACGCTTTTCATCATGATTGAAAGCGCAGGTATTCCTTTTCCCGGTGAAACGATGCTGCTACTGGCATCGTTTTATGCTGCTATTGATCATCATCTGCAGGAACCGATTATCATTGCATGTGCAGCCCTAGGAGCTATCGCCGGCGACAATATTGGCTTTTACGTTGGACGTAGGGGAGGCAGGGCGTTTGTTGAGCGCTATGGAAAGTACGTGTTTTTGAAGCCACAGCATCTGGAACGGGCTGAGAAGTTTTTTGCTAAACACGGTGATAAGACGGTTTTCTTTGGCCGCTTCGTGGCTGTTCTACGGGCGTGGGCAGCGTTTTTAGCGGGCGTGAATTGCATGCACTGGCGCACCTTCTTCTTTTTTAATGCTACCGGAGGCATTCTCTGGGCAACCATCTTTGGTATACTGGGTTACCTAGCAGGTCACGTTTTTCACGACAACTTCCAGCAAGTCGAGCACATAGCTAGGAGTGTAAGCTGGGGGCTGGGGGGAGCCACTGCGCTAGTAGTGGCAATTCTTGTTAGCATTTACTACATTCGACGCAGAAAGCAGCCGACACAGACGAAGTAGTAACGTCGTAGTACTCTCACATTGGAGGTTGTAAGCACTACTTCCTGGAGATTTGCCCCAGTACGACTAGTATCATTGTGTTGAGTGAGCACGCAAACCATAATTACTATCCTTTATAAGACACGAACTGACCTCATCCAAGAGCGAGTTTGCCTCTTTTCCCCCTTGGCAAGCTGTCCATTACAAGAGAAAGAAGCAATTTTAAGAGAAAAAGGTTCGTTCGATTTATGAGTGCATCTCAGTCTCATCCACTTGACATTTGTACAAGTCTCTACTATACTTATGTTGTGTATTGTAAGGTACAGATGTTAATGATTGTATAGTACAAATTAGTACATAAGGACAGTACAGATGACAGAGGCACGGCCCGACAAAGGAAAGACTAACGGTAAGGCCCGCCTGCTGGAGGCTGCATGCACCTTGGCACAGCACAGTTCTTTTGACGAGATCACTATTGATGAGATAGTGAAAGCAGCAAGGCTCTCAAAGCCAACTTTTTATTATCACTTTCCGGGTGGCAAGGAAGAGTTGCGCACTGAACTGACACGCTGCGGTTGCCTTCATGATACACCGACACCTGATACACGGGAGAGCATACTAGAGGCTACATTACGCGTCTTTGCGCGCTCAGGAGTTTCTGCTGCTACTATGGAGGATATCGCAGCGGAGGCAGGCGTCTCACGAGGAGCGCTCTGTTGGCATTTTCATTGTAAAGATGATCTGCTGAAAGCTCTTGTTGAGCACACTAGTCCCTCTTATACTCCGGTACGAGAGGAAATCGATCAGATTGAGCAAGAATTACTGAACGGGATCTCACTCGACGATAAGACCATTCTGCGCCGCCTGGTAGGTGCCTTCTACGATGTGTTCACCTCAGACAGTGATCTTGCACGGTTGCCCGTCCTGTTACTGCATACCCATCCCGAAGTCGCCCACCTTCTTGCAAATAGGATTGTAAAAGGGCGCAGGAAGATCACTGAGTATGTGAGAAAACGCCAGGAGGAGGGCAGCTTCCGTGCAGATATTGATGCGTCTTTCTTTGTACAGATAATAGTGACCCCGTTCGCTATGCGCGCTTTTTGTCACGAACTGTATAACTTTTTACCGTTTGCCCAATTCTCGCGTGAGCAAGCCATAGAGCAGTTGGTCGAGTTACTGCTCCACGGCATGCTGCGGCGTGTTTCAACCCTCTGCAGCTCCTAGGGAACTGCTGCAAAGCCTGTCTGAAAACGAACAGGCTGTGTCAGGATACAGCAGATGATATTGTTACGCAATCCAGAACTCTTTTCCGACAAGGTTGTGTAAGTATGCACTAGTAAGTCAGGAGTTACTCTTCATGGTCAATGAACAGGCTATCAGGCGAGGTACGGGGTTGGAATACAAATGGGTGGTAACATTTGTGGTGGTTCTTGGAGTGTTCATGAGCATCCTAGATCAAACCATTGTCAACATTGCTATTCCACGCTTACAAACCGCCTTTGGAGCGGATATCCACAGCGTGCAGTGGGTGCTCACCGCTTACATCCTTACTCTAGGTATCATCACACCTAGCTCGGGCTTTTTCGCTGACAAGCTAGGCACCAAGCGGTTTTATATCATCTCTCTGTCTGCCTTTACCCTCGGCTCGGCCTTGTGTGGATTGGCTTGGAATCTGCCAGTGCTCATTTTCTTTCGCATCCTACAAGCCGCAGGGGGGGCCGCGCTCTTCCCACTCTCCATCACCATGCTCTTCCGTGAGTTTCCACCACAAGAGCGTGGCATGGCTGTGGGTGTCTTCGGCATTCCGGCCTTGCTGGCCCCTGCGATTGGCCCGACTCTGGGCGGCTATCTCGTGACATATGTGGGCTGGCAGGCCATCTTTTATGTTAATGTTCCTATTGGCATCATGGCGGTTATTCTGGTGAGCCTACTCATCAGAGAGTACCCGACCCAGAGCAATTTGCAATTTGACTTGCTCGGCTTCTTGCTTGTGGCAGTGGGTCTTGGTATGCTGCTGTACGGACTGTCTAGCGCGAGCACTGACGGCTGGGGCTCCATAACTGTGACCGGCTCAATAAGTGCTGGAGTGGTGGTACTGATCATCTTCACTGTGGTGGAACTGCTACTTGCCAATAGAGGAGGTCAACCACTGCTGGATCTGCGACTCTTTGGCAACCGCCCATTCCTCACTAGCTCTATCGCCAGTATCTTTGTCTTTGTCAGCCTGTATGGAGGCATCTTTCTCTTGCCAATCTACCTGCAAAGCGTGCGTGGGCAGAGCGCTTTCCAGGCAGGAGTCACACTCTTACCACAAGCATTGGCGTCTATGGTAGGCGTCGTTGTCGGTGGACGCTTAGTAGACCGCATAGGAGTACACGCTGTTATTATTCCCGGGCTGCTCATCCTGAGTATCGGCACCTGGCAACTGTCATTTATCACTGTCAATTCTCCTTTCTGGTGGCTGCAGATCATCTTTATCGTACGAGGTCTGGGTCTGGGTCTGGGTATTATGCCTCTCACGATAACGGCTTTGTCGGAGGTATCACCCAGGCAGTTAGCGCAAGGCTCGTCAATCAATACTGTTATCCGCTCGGTGGGCGGTTCACTGAGCATCGCTGTCTTAGCTACACTGGTACAGTCACAAGCAAAAGTGCATTTCACGCATCTAGCTGAACAGGTGACTATGACTTCGCCTCTCGGACAGATGTTACTACGTCTGCAAGCAGCGTTCGTCTCACGTGGAGCCGACATCAATGCAGCCAAGGGAGCGGCCTTGCAAGTGATTGCTGGTCTAGTGCAACGGCAGGCATTTGTCCTCTCCTTACAGGACGCCTTCAACTTTAGCCTTGCCGTCACCGTGTTTGCTATCATTGCCGTGCTGTTCGTACGTAAGTCGCGCCAGCCAACACGTGCTCCTCAGATCAGTCATGATAGCCAAACTGCGCCAGAGGAAGAAGAACCTCAGCATGTATTGGTTCTTGCTGAATAGTACTACACTAAGATATTCTCACTGAGCGAAAGGGAGAACAACATATGCGTCGCATGATCTTAGCTCCATTGTTGATTGTGCTTGCCGTTCTGGCCATCGCAGGCGGCATCGCCTACTATCTCTACAACAACTATCTCTACTACAGCACTGATGATGCACAGGTAACTGGAGCCATCGTTTCTGTCAGCGCACCCGCTGCTGGTCAACTTACTACGCTGAGTGTGAAACAGGGAGATAACGTGACAGTTGGACAAACCCTGGGCACGATCACGACACTTCCCGTTAGCCCAGGCGTTGCGGGTACCGCAGTCCCTATTACTAGCCCTATCAGCGGCACCATCGTGCAGGAAGCAGCCGTGCAGGGTCAGGGTGTGGCACCCGGCCTTGCCCTCGTCCAAGTCACGAACCTGAACAATCTCAACGTCACAGCCTACATTGATGAGAGTCAGGTCGACAAAGTGAAGGTCGGTCAAGATGTAGATATCCATATTGATGCCTTCAGCGACACTTCTTACACTGGCAAGATCCAACAGATTGTCAAGGCTACTGCTGGCACCTTCTCACTTCTGCCGACTCAGGATCCAGCTAGCGGCAACTTTACGAAAGTAGGTCAGCGTGTTCCCGTCATCATCAGCTTGGATGGCAACGGGGGCAAGACCATCATTCCTGGCCTAAGCGCTGAGGTCACTATTCACATCCACTAGTCAAGCAGGCGAGAGGAGCAAGGAACTTCTCCTCTCCAATAGAAGGAGTCAATCGTGCAACTGCTCGTTGTTGGAGGACTATTCGTTATTGCGCTCATTGCGCTCATTGCTCTGTTCTTTGTAGTGCGGTCCGAGCCACACAGGAACGGCACTGCCGCAGCGTCTGCCTCAGATGGTGAAAAAAACGAAATATCTACTCATAGAGCCGAGCCGACACAGCCAGTGACACAACACATACCTATATCCGTTCACAGGGAAGAACAGAGACTGCCCCGAGAGGCACACGCACGGCCTATCATGAACGGACAGTTGCGTGAATTGTCTGCTGAACTGCATGATCTGCATCAACAGGCACAGGACATAGAGCAGCGCCTGAGCATCCTGACGGAGATGATAGAGCGGATTGAGCGCTCCCAAGCAGGACGTCCGAGTATCGAAGAAGAAGTCTAAGGCTAAATGTACCCTCGCTTGTGTAGTTCTTCCTTGAAGCTGGCATAGCGCTCTTGGTACACTTGAACCCAGCTAGGTTCTGGTAGAACTTCAAGCGAGCTACGAATCATAGCCCGTGTCGCATGGTATACATCTGGATGCAGGCGTGCAGAAGCAGCCAGCACAGCCGCACCCATGGCCGGCTCAGACACAAGTGGTACAGTGAAGGGCCTGTTACAGACAGAAGCGCGGATGCTGAGCCAGAGCGAACTACGAGTCGCTCCACCGACCGTACGGATAGGACCACTGACCGTGGCTCCCAGGTCGGTGAGAACATCGTAGGCGAGTCGCTCAAGCAAGGCAACCCCTTCTAGAGCAGCGGCATAAGACATATCTGCTTGTACCGCTGCCTCTGCTTCAGACCCCAGGCCGATGACAAATCCCTCCGCTTGGGGAGCTACAAAGGGAAAGCGTTCGCCGCGTCGCACCAGCGGATAGCTGAGTAGCGCTGTAGGTACGAGTTGAGCCGCACGCTTATCGTAGGCCGTGAGGTCGGCAGCGGGGAAGCGACGCGCCAGCACCTCGCCGCCAGTATTGCTCGCACCACCAGGCAGCCATCCCTGCCCAGGGTGGCGATGGCAATAGACACGTCCCTGAACATCGGTAATCAGTTGTGTGCTCACGCCCTTAATGGTCAACGTCGTTCCCAGGGAAGAGACCCATTCACCCGGTTCTATAGCACCAGCAGCGAATTGGGAAGCACAACCATCTGTCGTACCCGCGACAACGAGCAATTGCGGGCGCAGGCGTAGCGCCGAAGCGAGAGAGGGTAGCAGACAACCAAGAGGTGTAGCAGAGGTTACTGCACGTGGAAAGCACTCTAGCGAAAGATTGAGAACTTGCGCGATGGCGTCTGGGTAGCGCTCATCAAGTAGATCATAACCCGTCTTGAGCACGTTCGCGTAGTCGCTTATCCCCCATACATCTGTAAGTTGCCCTACAAGATAGTCGGCCTGGTGGGCTACCAGAGCTGTACGCGCCCAGGTGTGCGGCTCGTGTGTGGCCAACCAGAGAAGTTTGGGCAGAGCAAATGAAGCATTGAAACGATAGCCCATACGCTGCGTTAGTGCAGCGAGGGCCTCATTACAACGAGCGGCTTCGTCGACAGCGCGGCTATCGCTATACATCAGCGCTGGCCTGAGCGGATGGTGGGCGGCATCAAGAGGTACAAAAGTGCCAGAGGTACCGGAAATGCACAGCGCTATCCCCGCCTCTACAGGAATATTCGCCGCTGCCAGTTGCTCTCCGAGTTGTCCAAGCACGACATAGGTAACGCGCCACCAATCCTGCGCGTCCTGCTCAAATATGCCCTCTGCAGCGGGGGCCAGCGTATGTGGTGGTAGTGGTACAGAGGCACGCGCAAGCACTGTGCCGTCGCTGGTTACTGCGATGCCACGTACTCCTTGCGTGCCCATGTCTACGCCGATGACATAGTTGGTAGGTGTGCTCAACGAGACTCACCACAGCTTATCAAGCTATAGCTTATTCAACAACAAAAATGTCGAGTCGTAGATCCTGTCCCCACCCCTGATTACTATCGAGCCGTTTGATTGTACACTCAATAGTGTCGAAACTGGTCGTATTGACCATGACAGCAAATTCATCAGAGAAGCCAAAATCCTCATTGACATTCTGTCGAGGTTGAAGCAGAATCACTGTTGGTGAATCAGTAGCGAAACTAAGACCAGTGATGGTCAATATAAGTTCGTTAGTACTACTGGCACCTACATCTACAAAGGTTGCAGTAACATTCCCTAGACCTGGCACTGCTGCTAACGGGCCAGCCTGGGTTGCTTTCTGACCAAGAGACAAAGACTTCACACTATGAGCGGCGACGCTCTTGCGATTAACCGAGACGGACATGTAGTTTCTCCTTGAAGAAAACAAATTCTGAGCAGAGTCCTCTGCTTCAGCAAACTTGGAGCATCTAACTGCCCTCCTCTAGAGGAGCGCTCCACTAGATAAACGATGGCCACCCAGCTTTTATCGTGTAGGGGAATGTAGATTACTATATTTCTCGTTCAGACTCTTTACAGACATTAGCAAATTCGATGGTCATGCTTCCTTTCAAGCCAAGAAGTTCTAATCTGTAGTTGAGGTGAGCATCGTCAGGTTGCTCAAGAGCTTGATCTATTACTCGTATTAAGTGTACAATGTGCCCTGCGCGTAAAGCGCGGTTACGCTCTTCAATAACATATTTTTCAATGAGACGAGTAGGAAGAAAATGAGAAAAGGATCTCAGAGATGAATCGGGTGTGCGAATATCAACTGATTTACTTTCTAATTTAAATGTACCTAGATAATTTGACTGTTTGTCAGTGTAAGGCACAAGCCTTAAGTATTCGGACGCAACACCCTTGAGAAATTCTTCAAGTTCTATGGGTGTCAGCGACTTGATATCTATGCTAGATTTGATAACTGTTCTGTTTTACTTTCTTCAAGCAACTGTTCTGTTTTACTTACTAAGAACCAATCTCCGAGGGAAGCAATTACTTCCAACGAGACGCTTCCCACAGGGCCATTCGGGAGTAGAGCGCGGTCTACTATGCGGCTGCTCAGCGTTTGGGCGATCATCAAAATGGACTGGATGAGGCTGCTTTTGCCGGAACTATTGCGGCCAGCAAGCACTGTGACAGGGGCTAGTTTTAATTCACCCGAATCGAGGATGGGCTTGAAGTTTTGTAGTAACCAGCTTTTCAGCATTGTTGCATTCTCCACTTGTTGTCGGGCAGCGTAAGCAAGGTGGTGAGATCACTTGTAGGTGTCAGACTGCCATCAGCTTTTCTAGGATTATTGCCATTATTTATGTTCGTGCTGAATTGTACTGTACTTCTGGCTTTTTGGGAATAGCAAAAAGAAAGAGCCTTTCTCCGTTTCTCTGCTTGGTTGACAAGAGCGTTGTTGTCATGCCATACTTGAATACAGAGCCTTCGTCCTTCCACCTGTGAGGCAAGTGCTAGAACACTTCACACTAAGTAGCATAGCAAGCTGCTTTGACCGAAAGCACGAACACACCCGCTTCTAGATGTTCTCTTTGCAAGCGAAAACGAACCTATGCTAGCACGGCACTTCGGTTGCAGAATTGCCCACTAGACAGCAGCACCCCTCTGCTCTATACTAGAGCCTATCTTGTCTCGATAGCAAAAGGAGAAGTGCTGATGGAGAACGACCTAGCTTGGCCCGAAGCGGAGTGGGTGCAACTGCCTCCGCTCACGCTGGATGCACACGGACAGCCCGACTACGGCGCACTGCTGCGCTATGTACGCAAACACATCAGAGGATGGAGCGCCGACGATGTGGCCGAACAATATAGTACGGCTTTGTGGCTGCTCTTCGGTATCGAAGATGTCGTCATCACGGCTAGATGGATACAAAAAATGGAACATAACAACGCGCTTCCCCAGGACCCCCTTCGACGGGCAACCCTAGCAGCCATTCTGGGCATTCCCCCTGCGGCTGTAGGGCTGCAGGACGTTTTCAAACAGAGCTCACGAGCACTGCTCATTCCACGCAGGCAGCGCCTTGATCCTGCTGAGTACCGTGCTGCTTTAGATTCCTATTGGCAAGCGTTCTATGCGGGTACGGTGCTACTCTACGCGGAGCAGATCATGGAGCGGCTCTATAACCTGCATGACAACGTCCTCTATGTGAAGGAACCCAATGTACTCATGGACTTGCTGTGTCGCTACGACCTCCTGATCTCGACCATCGCTTCTGATCAAGGGGACTATAAGACGAGCCTGGAGTATAAATGGGATGCCCTCATCCTGGCCAAGCGACTCAACAACGAAGAATTACGTGCCTCTATTCTTTGGCGGCGAGCAGGAACCTATTTTGATATGGGAGATAGCATGCGAGCGATAGCAGCCTCCACAGAGGCGGCAGCTATCGCTCACCAGCTCAACCCACAGCGCGATGGGAGCATCCTGCGACGCATCAATCCTCTCCTGGATGGGGCGATTCACCTGATCCACGGTGTGTGTCTAGCTCATGATGCCCAAAGTGACGATGATCTGACCACTGCTCTCAAGCAGATTGATGCTGGGCGCATGCTGTTTGAAGCGCAGGGTGACCAGCCGAATGTGTATGACGCGGCTGCAAGCGCAGGGTGGATTCATCAGAGGCGAGCTTTTGTGTATCTGGGGTCGCCACTGCCAGCATTGCGCTCGGCAGAGAAAGCGCTCATAGAGACTGCCTATGCCAAGAAACTGCGTGCTCCCAACGAAAAGCGCGTGCTGATCTACACCAACTACCTTGAAGCGAGAGCCTACCTTGAGCGAGGACAACCGGAGTGGGCCTTGAAGCTGGCAGAAGATACGCTAGAGGCAGCAGAGGAGATGAAGTCGGTGGTCAATCTTATTCGGTTGGGGCGCGTCTACAAGCTGCTGCGTGAGTACCCCAAGTATGGTGGGCAGAGAGAGGTCTCGCAGTTTGGGTTGCGCCTCAAGGTGGCTCGTATCAAGTTGCAGATGCTACCTTGACTTCAGGCAAACCTCGCTAAGAGGGCTGAAACAGCTAGGGGCAGCGCTCTCCATGCTCGCTTGCGCGCATGTTAGCTCCACGGAGGAAGCGCTCACCCTTCGACAAACACATCTGCCAGCTTCATGACCCGCTGCTCGTCAGGCCAAGTTTCACGAGCTTTTCTCCAGACAGTGACCGCTTCCTGCCACCGCTTCTCACTGCTCAACGCCTTAGCCCCTGCGACTCCTGCTAGCAGATAGTGTTCAAATTCCTCCATATTGCCTGCTCCAACCGCTGCTGCCGCCTGGTGGTTGATGATCTGTATCTTGTAGCGCTCAGGGACCATGATGGTTGAGGGAAGTTGTCCGAACTGTGCAAGAGCGCTTATGGCGCGCTCACTGTGCTCCCGAACATGCTCAGCATCGCTTTCCCCAAGAGAGAGATAGATCAGCCCTTCAAGCAAGATGAGCTGGAAGAGGCCATGGTCTGAAGAGAGGAAGCAGGGCACCTCTGCAAACTCACTAGGGAAGAGGTTACGAGCTTCGCCAATACTGGCCAGTGCCTCTTGCACCTGCCCATTGCACGCATAGGCATAGGCCAAATCCGCAAGCACATTGCTTCGCAAAGGGAGCACCACCTTGTCCAGATACCGTGCAGCCTCTTGACACGCTTGTAACATGGCTTTGAGTTGTCCGTTGAACTCGCATGCACCCCCTAAGTGGAGCAACCCAGAGACATGCAGATTGCAATCCTCTGATACCTTCGCCAGTGTAACAGCCTGGTCAGCGTAGGCTTGCTCATCGCGAAAGCGAAGCCGATGGTAGGACACCAGCGACATCAGTAGACTACCTTGGGCAGCTAGATACGCTGCTTTCTGCTGGTAGGGAGAAGATTGCCGTGCCAGAGCCACGAGTAGCGGCAGATACTTGGCAAGGGCGTGCTCAACCGTTCCCAAGCCATCCCCGTTGAGCAGGTGCCAGCACGCCGTGATGCTGGCGCTACATTGGGCCAGAAACTCTTCCAGGAGCAGGGCGGTGAGAGGTCCCGCTTGCACTTTGGTCAGCAGGGCAGCAGAGACCGTCGCCAGCGTCGTAAGAGCCAGGCGTCGCCCTAGTAGTACGTCACTGCTCGTCTTGCCAGCCTGATCGCTCATCGTGTTCCATCTCTCTATCTGCTCGTGCAGCAGGGCTTGCACGTGGGAACAAGCGAGCTGCTGTTCTTGCCAGCCAGACAGCATTCTCTTCAGCTCATCGACCTGCTCACTGAACCAGCTTGGCCAATCACACACCTCCACGCGTCGTGGCGAGGGGTCGAGCACCAGATGGGCAGGCACCAGCACTCCGCTTTCTGCCGGCACAAAGGATGCTGCTGGCAACGACGGTTCTTGTCCTATTATAGCAGCATGCTCAAGCGCACTATGCTCTCCCCGAGCTCGTTGCCGCATGATCTGTTTGGCGCGCAAATACTCCGCGATCTCCTGCGTGCGTGCATCAGGATCGCGCCCCTCTTCTTGCAATGCTTCAAGGGCCTGTTGATAGCACGCTTCCGCCTCCTGGTAGCGCTCCTGCTCTCCCAGCAGTTCCAGCAGGGGGCGCAGCACATCCTCATCAGTGGGATGAGTCTGCCAGTAGGTGTGCAATCGCAGTTCTGCTAGTGCATGATGCCCGTGCTGGCGGTAAAGAGCAGCCAGGCGATGGATACACTGCCGATGCTGCCCCTCTAGACGCGCACGCCGCTGCATAGCCCACTCGCTATAACGTTCCTCGGCCAGATACGTGCCACGTGCCGCCAGCTGAGAGGCGGATTCCCACAGCGAGAGCGCCTCTTCACCAAAGCGCTCCAGGCGTGCGGCCTGCTCGACAGACCAGCTAAAGGCATCGGCATCCACCCAGATGTGCGGATAAGCAGCCAACTGGTAGCCATTACCATTGGCGGGGGTGCCTTGCCTGAGCAGCAGGACGTGTGTGCTGCCGGGAGGGCGCAACAGTTTGCGTAGGGCGTAGACCACATTATCTAGGCGTTTGGCAGCCGCTGTGCTACTGACTTCAGGCCAGAAGTGCTCCATGATCTCATCGCGCAGAGCGAAGCGATGAGGTTGGCTCAGCAGCAGCTTGAGTAGCCACAGGGCGGTGGTGGCATCCTTGATGCACAGGTTCTGCTCTGGGATAGCATGAGCATAGCCACGCCGCTGGTCGACCCACTCGATGTGCAGTGGCCCAAAGGTGTAGATGCGGATGTGCGTGGGGCTGGCACGGTCAGGCTGGGTATGGGGAGCTGAGGGGTGTGGCGTTGGTGTATGGTCTGGCGGCATAGCGGTTTCCTTCCGAGCAAGCAATGTCACTGACTCTTGCTGACGTGCAGTATAGCACATCTTTGCTGCCCGTGCTAGGTAGCCGATCCCTTTTTCTCTCTTCTTGTTCTCCTACACGCCAACGATGTGTGCTTCTTTCTCTCTTCTTGTTCTCCACACCCCAATGATGTGCGCTTCCTACTTGACTGCTTCCGTGACTCGGGTCCTAGCAGTCAACTTCGTCATTGAAGCGGTAGCCAACACCCGGAATGGTAAGGATGAAACGCGGGTGCTGTGGATTCGGCTCTATCTTTTGGCGTAACTGTGCCACATAGACATGTAGGCTATGCGTTCTAGCATGTGCGTGAGTCCCCCAGACCTCCTTGAGCAACTGCTGGCGCGTCAGAATTTTGCCTCTGTGCATGATGAAGACTTTGAGCAGATCATACTCCGTCGGGGTGAGGGCAACCTCTTTCCTGTCGAGCAGAACGCGTCTTTGGGCAAAATCAACAGCGAGCGGACCAGCTTGAAAGCGAGGCGCAGTACCGCTGGATGGCTGGGCAATCCGGCGCAGGGCGACTCGCACACGAGCGAGCACTTCGTTCAGACCAAATGGTTTGGCGACGTAGTCATCGGCCCCCAGATCAAGCGCTTCGACCTTATCGCGTTCAGCATCTTTGACGGAAAGGACAATAATGGGGATATTGGAGGCCGCACGTATCCGTCGGCATACTTCTAGACCGCTCATATCAGGGAGCAGGAGATCGAGCAACAGCAGATCAGGGCGCTGTTGCGACATGACCTCTAGCGCCTTCTCGCCGCTGTCGGCGGCGAGTACAGAATAGCCATGTGCTGCCAGACCACGCTTCAGAGCGCGCACAATTTCTTGCTCGTCATCTACCACTAGGATGGTTGCACCATGTTTGTTCATCTCTGCTCCCTTGCTTTCTCGCTGCGTGGAAGTGCCACACTGACAATTAGTCCCCCGCCCTCACGCAATTGTGCCCAAATGCGTCCGCCATGTGCCTCGACCAGCCCCTTACAGACCGCTAACCCCAACCCCGATCCCACTGGGTAGCCAGATGGGTGTTGTCCATGCATGACACGATAGAATTTATCGAAGATACGCTCCAGGTCGTCAGGAGGAACACCGGGACCGCGGTCGGCGATGAAGAAGATCACCTCGTCTCCCTCAATGCTTGCACCCACCTCGATTGGTGAGGTTTTAGGCGTGTAGCGCACCGCATTCTCGATCAAATTGGTCAGGACTTGGTCAATTTGCAGGTAGTCCACGTCGACCAGGAGCAAGTCATCGGGTAGATTCGTCTGTACCTCTCGCCCCTCGAGCAGGGGAGCAAGGCGGTCAAGCACATCGGAGATGAGCGAGACAAGCGAGTATTCCTCTTGCTCCGGCTTGAGCGCCCCCTCCTCAAT
>JAFAXQ010000137.1 GCA_019240835.1 Ktedonobacteraceae bacterium | reverse complement strand
TAACATCTCGTGCTTCAATCATGAATCGTTTCGTTCTTGGCTTTTTAAAGAGGTCGGGTATTACCTGTCTACGTACCCTGTTGACGGTATATTGATAGATGAGCCACGTGGGCCGGACATCACCTGTTTCTGCTCTGTGTGTCGCGCACTCTGTCCAGATGTTACCGATCTGCAGCGCTTCCGTCGTTGCTCAATGATCAATTTCCTTGGAGATCTCTGTGCGCATGTGAAACGCGTCGTTGCCAATGCCAAAACTACTGTCGTCTTGTTGCCGCAGGATTTGGAGCAAGTAGATGAACTGGCAACTCTACCTCTTCTTGACACTGTTGGATGCCATCTCTCGTGGCAGTTTGTAGGCGAAGACGTAACAATGGTGCAGCAATGGGGGCACGAAGTAGTAGAAGTGGCCCGGCGCTACAATAAGCATAGCCAGCTCTGGTTGCAAAACTTTAGCCTTGACGAACAGGGAGAGCGAGAGTTGGAACTATCCTTTAGCCATATACTCAGCGCCGAACCCGACGAGGTGGCTTGCTATTACTACTGGCGTAACAATGTTGATCCAGAGCGTGTCTGGCAGACAACACGCGGTCTGTTACGTCGTACTCCACGTCGCCAGCTCCATTGGCAGACCACACTTGCGCGTGTCCCTCTGCTCTATCAGTTTCCCGCTCGTGAGAGCCAGAAAACTCTTCAATAGTCATCGGAAGCGGTGCCAGCGGAGCTGGCGCTGCCTCTCTATTTGCGAACTGAAACCTCTTTTTCTTCCTGGTGTACCTTCTCCAAGAGTTCACGCAATGCTTTGATCTGCTGGCGTGTAGCATAGTCCATGTCGCTTACTGTGAGCACAAAGGCTTGAACGCCAAGTGCTAGCAGAGCATAGGCGTCAGCCTCAGTGAGATCAGCCTGTACATTGAGCAGAGCAGGGAAGCGTACAGCCTCGCGTACAGCGCGATACTGTAAAATGTCTTCGATAGTCATCGAACCTGTGTCGTGTGTCAATCCGAAATCCAATATCACCCCCGAGATGGCATCAAAAGCAGTGAGGTTGCGAATGACGAGGGGGTACATATCCCCCGGTCGCATTGGCACAGTGACTACTAACTCTATGTCCTTGCTTTCAAGGGCAATAAGACGAGCAGGTGCGTCAAGTGGCAGCACAACATACTGTAGGCCCTGTTCTTTAAGCTGTATAAGACCCTCACGGTCCACATTGTCCCAGCCATTGGTAATACTGAGTCCTGAGACCAGAGCTTCGTTGAAGGTCTTGGCCGAGTCAATCTCTTTCTTTATGGTTTCAAGCAGGGTAGAATTCCAGCCGTTCCAAGTGAAAAGCAAACCGTGTGCTCCCGCCTTTAAGGCAGCCTCGGAAGCTCCTGGGATAACCTGAGTAAACCTGACAGTGAGTGCGGCAGCGGACGGCTTGGCCTCAGCTTTGCTCTTGCCGAGAAAGCCTATACTGCCACCACCCTGTGCCCGACGTGCCTGCGTAAACATATCCTGCAATTTCGCCATGCGCTCTATGCTCCTTATGAGGGTATGAACCTTTCATGAGTTCACGCCACGTAGTTTTTCTTTGGATTAGCAATGATACCAATATATTATAGCACTTCCTCGCATCCCCGTAGGCCTCGCGATCCCTACTTTGAAGAGTCTCAAGTTGCCCTATCTCTCCTATAGCACTTGCTACATATAGATGTGTCTATTATAATGAGCAGAGTCTAGGACAATGTGAGAGTCCTCAACAAAATCAACAAGCTGTTGGAAGTGTAGAATGTTGCAAGATGTTGTAAATGAGTATATAACCTCGCTTGCTGCCAAAGAGTACGGCAGCAATCAGAACACTATTGTAGCCTATCGCAATGATCTCAATCAACTTTGTGTGTATCTGAAACAGCAAGAGATAGATAATTGGTCTCTGGTAACACAGGAGCATCTCGCAGGGTATCTGCTCGAAATGCGCGAAGAGCAAGCCTACCGACCAACAACAATCGCTCGCAAATTCGCCGCGTGTAAGTCCTTTTTTCGTTATCTGCATGATACTGTCGGTATCGCTATCAATCCACTAGACAGACTAGAGGCTCCTCGTATCCAAAGGTATCCGCCGCGGGTGCTGACTGCAGAGCAGATTGCTCGTCTCTTTCTGCAAGTGGAGACAGAAACTGTAGTTGGACAGCGTGACCTTGCTATGCTTCATATGCTGTTGGCTACTGGAATGCGAGCCTCTGAACTTGTCTCTTTGGACCTCGAAGATTTTGATGCAGAGCACGCGACGGTATTCTGCCTGGGGCACAACGGGCGCAGTAGGCGTAAACGTCTCTTGCCGTTGCACTCGCTAGCAGTGGCAGTGACACAAAGCTACCTGGAGAATGTACGTCCACACTTGATTCGACATTCTGAGGAGCGGGCGCTTTTCCTCAACCATCGTGGAGATCGCTTGACGCGGCAGGGTTTCTGGCTCATTATAAAAGGGTACGCACGGCAAACGGGGATTGTGAGTATTACTCCTCATATGTTGCGCCATGCATGTGCTGTGCTCATGCTCAAAGACGGCATGGAGTTGCGTTCTGTACAAGAGTTGTTGGGGCATGCTCACATTTCCTCTACTCAGGTGTATAGTCAATTCATGCACACCGAGGTGGCATCATCTGGTAACTATTCAATGCCCTCGAATCGCTGTGGGGCGGATGCGCAGGGCAACTGAATGGAGCGATGCGAAATGTTGCAAACGTTTCACTACGTTTTGAAAGGCACCTGTACTATGCTCTACGATCAAGTTATTGAAGCTGCTGCTGCTATTCGGGCTAGTAGTAATCTACGGCCCACTCTTGCGCTCATTCTCGGTTCAGGGCTAGGTGACCTGGCGAATGAACTGGAGCAAGCTGTGGCTATTGCGTACGCGGATATTCCTCATTTTGTGCATTCAACTGTCGCAAGTCATGCAGGTCGTCTCCTGCTTGGTTGGCTTGAGAATATGCCCGTCGTGGTAATGCAAGGACGTTTTCACCTGTATGAAGGGTACGCGCCTCACGTGGTGACACTTCCCGTGCGGGTCATGCGCATGTTAGGAGCCGAGGTATTGCTCGTAACTAATGCTGCAGGTGGTGTCAATCCTGCGTATTGTCCAGGAGACTTTATGCTGATCCGTGACCATATCTACATGCCTGGCTTAGCGGGACTGAGTCCGCTTGTGGGGCAAGATGATGTCCGCCTCGGTGAACGCTTTCCTTCACTTACCCTGGCATACGAACCGCAACTGCGTGCTGCGGCTCGTGTGGTTGCGGCTGGTCAAAATGTGACATTACACGAGGGAGTGTACACGATGGTGGGAGGGTCTAACTTCGAAACAAGTGCCGAACTCAAGTATCTACGTGTCATAGGAACCGATGCCGTAGGTATGTCAACTGCGCTGGAGGTCATAGTTGCACGCCAAGTCGGCATGCGCGTGCTAGGCATAAGCTTGATTACCAACTCTGCAACTGGCAGCGAAACGGGAGAAGTTAGCCATACCAGTGTGGTGGAAGCAGCCAAGGCTGTCCGCACGGCTTTCTCTGCACTGATACGTGGAATTGTGCGCGAGATAGCTAACCGTTCTTCTGAACCGTGATATAGACCCAACTCCAATTAGAAGAGACGCCTTTCCAGTCAGTGAGCACCAGCAGGGAGTACGGACCAGCCTGAACAGATGGGTTAATACTATACTTCCATGTAATGTGGCCTTGCTCATCACAGAGCTGTGTTTGTGGTGTAGCAGGATCAAATATGAGTCCATTCTCTACTTCGTTTGGCATGGGTTGAGCCAGAGTGTCTGTCTTTGCAAGACGACTAGGAGTAATGCTTTTGAGGGTCTGATTGATATGGTCATCTGCTGTTAACCACACTTTACAGGTGATACCTGGAGCATGAACAGGGTTACCAGAACCGCATGCTCCTCCTGATTTATCGCGTACTTGAACTGAGAGTTTGTAAGAAACGCTGCCATTCGCTATCTCGGAGGCATTGAATGATCCTATGAGGGGACAGCCTAGCTCTACCTTCTGTACTGTTGTCGTCTGAGTAGGAGGCTGTGCCTGAGTGATAAGCTGGTGTGTATTTTGTTTGCTGTCTGCCGTCTGAGTAGGAGGTGCTTGCCGGTGTGCTAATGCACCAACTGCAAAGCCAATGAGCAACCCTGAGAATGCAAACATGAAGATGGCTGTGAGGGCAAGCACTGGAGATGGCCCTCGTTTATGGTCATTTGGGTTAGGATATGATGGTAGTACTAGCTTACGAGCCACTTGTTGCATGTATTGCTCATGTCCTCTTCTTAACTACATCGTCTAGGTCGATTGTGCTTATTATAACAGAAGCTATACTTTCCTTGTGCTAAAATAAGTAGGCCGTAGCCAGAATCGGTATTTTGCAAGCCTTTGTCTTTGTGTTTTGTAATCTTGTTCGCTCCTAAGCGAAAAACAAAGGCTACTACCTATGACGGTTTTCCTATCTGCTATACTGCGTATTGGTATGGTAGAATGAAGAAAATACGGTGGATAGCACCTCTCCTGAAAGGAGGACAGATGTGGGCATGCACATTCTGGATTTAATTATCATTGCGGGAATCGGCCTCGCTCTGTTTGGACCCAAGGCACTGCAGTCGATGGCGCGCAATGCTGGCAAAGGTGTTGGGCAGGCAAAGATGATGAAAGATAAGGTCATGTCTGAGTTGCCGATGGAGGATATTACTAAAATAACGGAGTACATTCCTCGCGTTCCACTCAATTCAAGGCAGGCTATTCAGATGCTCGTCACGACGGAGCCGGCGGAAGAGACAGCAGAAGAGCCAACGGTTGCCTCCTCAAAGAACAATGCTGAGCGGCAGAGCGACCGCGCAAAATAGGATCAGCAACCTGTTCCTACGTTTGGAAAGGCAGGACAGTATGGAGCAACTTGCACAAATGAAATGTGTTCCCTGTAGTTCTGGGGAACCGCCAGTTTCTGAGGAGGAAATGGTCCACTATCAGCAACAGGTACCGCAGTGGACGCTCGTCGAGCGAGATGGTATCAAGCGGCTTGAGCGTGTATTTACGTTCAAAAACTTCGTTGAGGCGCTCGCCTTTAGCAACAAAGTGGGAGAGCTTGCCGAGCAAGAGGGACATCATCCTGCTCTGCTTACCGAGTGGGGCAAGGTGACCGTGACGTGGTGGACCCATGCGATGAAAGGGCTGCACAAGAACGACTTTGTAATGGCGGCACGTACCGATCAGCTCTACGCTTCGTAGCTCCCCATCCAAGCTAGCCCATCCAGCATTGCTGGATGGGCTTTGAGTATATGAGCTCCTCAAGCGAAGGCTAAAGCATTCGTTGCAAATCTTGGCGAAAAGAGGAATGATGTGGTCTGTCTCCACCGTGTCTGCTAATGGATGCCCTGTCAAGAAAAGCCAAGCGAAAGAAACAAGAAAATAAGCTCTAAAGTAACTAATGAGTGACCAATGTCCTATACTTCACGGAGCTTCCTTACCTCTTATATCTTGGTTCGTTGTTACAGATGAAGACATTTGACAAAGGGGACTTACATAACGTTGAAATGTACAACTTGTGACCTGCCACTCTCCCCAACACGTACCATTTGTCCGCGCTGTGGAACGCCTAGAGCAGGAAAACAATCAAAGGTAGCGGTTAGCTCATGGGTGCTGTCAGCAGGAACTTTCTTAGGCTCTCTCCAGAGGAGACAAAACGGCGAACAGCCTCAAGTAGAACAAGCAACGTACCTTTCTGTGCCACAACGTAATACAGCCGATACACCGACACCGCAGACTGTAGCACAACTATATCAATTGCCGCCTTTGATCAATGCTGCACCCTCGCCAGTTCCTGATACAAATCCTCCTGATACAATCAATCCCTCTTTGCATACAGTGATCACATCCCCACAGGTAGGCTTTGCTATTGCGGGATTGTGTGTAGTTATAGCGGGACTACTGTTGGCCTTTGTGTCCTTTATGACAACTTCTTCTAGTCTGCTTTCTTCGCAAACCTCCACGGACTCATTAACAAGCACCAGCGCCAGACTAAAGGAAAAAGTTACGTCGGCTGCATCTCTGCCTACAGCCACTCCGACAGTGGCATTTCCGGGTCAGCAGTATATTGACAACGTCCAGACGGCCAGCGCCATAAATCTTGCCACAGCACAGCCGACGCAACTAACAACGAGCTTCAGGAGAAACCAGCGTATTTATGTTACCCTGGATGTGCATAGCGGTGGTCAAGCTGGAGCGATGTGCCTACATTGGTTGCTGAATGACAAGGAAATGTTCGCAGTTTACGGCATAGTGCTGCCAGCTAACATTTCAATAACCTACTCCTATGCCACCTATGGGATCGCTGGTTCCGGGGCTGTAGAGGTATCCTGGGCTAGTACTTCAGCTTGCAAAGACCCCATATTGGCGCAAGTGGTCTCTTTCACCGTAAACCCATAGCTCTACCGTATACTTGCTAGCAGCAAACTTCCCATAATGATTATAACAAGAGTGACCAAGACGATGAATGCAGCACGCATTGCTGCAGCACGCTGCCTGGCACGAACACGTAGGTTGTTAACTCGCTCATCCTCTGCCGGGCACCAATGGGCAGTGCCACAATAGGGACAAAGGGGAAAGAGTTCATAGGGAGGGCAAAGAGACTGCGTGGTTTTTCCGTAGTTATACGTCCCGATTTCGTAACGGATTTGCTCGCTTTCAAACACAGCACGACAATGTACACAGCGCAAGAGGAGGTACTCGCTCCAATCTGCCGCATAACACTTTGGACAAGCTAAGGGCAAGTCCTTCTGCTCACTACTTGGTGCAGAGGTCGCTGACCAGTGATGGTGACAGCGATGGCAGTAGAAACTACCCCGTTCGGTTTCGGGCATCCTACCGCGTAGCAGGCCCAAACTGCACAACGCGCCTACCTGCTTAGGAGAAAGTGTATAGGTCATATCGACTAGATCTACGTGGCTGGGCAGACCGTCGTCCAGATCAGGAAAGTCGTAGTGGCGCAAGCGGTCTCTGCGTGCCGAGGGTGATACCTGAGCGCTCTTGACGGGTCTGCGGCTTGCCCGTTGTCCCGTTGTAGCGAAAGAGCGTTCATTGCGTAGGTACTGCGCACGCCGCGCATCATGGATTCTGCGTTCCTCGGGGTCGCTCAGCGTCTGATAAGCGGCCAGTAGATCGCGCATCCGCTCGTGAGCATCGTCACCTTTGTAGACGTCGGGATGATATTGCAGCGCTAGCTTCTTGAAGGCCGCTTTTATAGCGCTTGGAGTTGCATCTTCGGGCACACGCAGGATGGTGTAGTAATCAAGAAAAGTATTCATGTGTAGTTGGTATCAGGATGTGTTCTCTGGTAATTTCTCTAGAACGGCTATCAATTACATTATAGACGAATGGCATGGTAGAAAAGTTGTGTAGATGCAAAGATCGTGAGCACCCTAGGTTGCATCTTTTTGATGTTAATACTGTCCTGCTACCTCGTTAAATTATGTAGTAGTAGTAAGGGAGTATGCAGAGTGCAATTCAAATCATCGCTTCCAAGTCAGGCCAAGCCACAATGGCAGCCTTCCGGATACCAGCAACCGAGGCAAAAAAGCAAAAAGAGTTGGGTTGCCCTTGTAGCCATAATGATTGTGGTCATGCTGTCGTTGGTTGCTTGTGAAGGTCCGCGGGAGCAGAAATTGCAGTCCCCGACCAGTACGAGCCAGACTATCAATGCTACGCGCTCGGCAGCGATGCCTACAATGCGAGCAACCGAAGTAAGGGTAAAAACAGTAAATGCAGGCCCTGCCATTCTGGGAGCCGATAGCAGCGCATTCATTGCTGCATACGGACAGCCAAGCAGTAATAGTCGCCCCGCACATGGCATCATTATTTTTGCGCTCTATAACAATCCTCAAATGAAAGACCTCTTGGTGACTACCTTAGGGACCAAGGTATTCTCCATTCTTCTCCACGCACCGGCTGATCAAAGCTGGGATCAGGCTCAGGCAGTCAATGCTTGCCTGAGTTTCACCCCACCAGATAAAGCCTATAAGCAGAGCCTGACTTTGTACAGTCCCCAAGGAAAACCGATGGCAATACAACGCGTGTACGGCAGTGCGTCCTTAGCAGATGTGTTCCCTGCAAGCAAGTTTACCGATGAAAACGGTACACAGACGACAGCAGGTACCTTCGGCGTGGTGCTGAACTACGCGCTGGACACTACAACTCACTTTTCATCTTGTGCTGTGCAGGTTGGACTGCAGGGAACAAATCTGGGCGCGTGATGCCAGAGTGCAAATAGGGGAAATGGTTGAGTTTTGCATAACAAGGTAAAGCAATCTTTACCGATATCCCCCGATCATCACCGCATTTACACAAGGGCGCAACCTGCTTATCGTGTGTTCTCTTGTATACTAGTCCAGTAATCTTCTCCATGACTCCTCTATACATCGGCCTCTGAAAGGCTTCTCGAATTTAAGTGCGGTTGCCCTAATATCGGTGTCTTTAGGATGATTGGTTAGTTAACTTCATATTTAACTGAAGGAAGAAAACTGTTGAAAATGAAATTGGGTATTTTCAAGAATAAGTATCTCTTAGTACTGCTTATACTTATGGTGCTGGCTTCACTCATCTTTTTCGCTCAAGGTGTCAGAGGAGTGCATGCCAATGGCCCAATCCATCACTACCTGTACGTGTTTCCGGATGAGAGCGTGTATGTCTATGATATAGACAACAACTTTCAGTTGGTGCGACAAATCAGTTTTCCAATAACGGATGGAGGACGAGGCATCATTGCTGATCCGGCTGGCGGTTACCTCTACCTGAGCTATGGCGGCGATGGTGGTATCCATGGCCTAGGATCGCTCCTCAAATATGATCTGATCAACAACCAAATTGTATGGACGCAGGATTACTCTTTCGGCATTGATAGCGGAGCGATCACGCCAGATGGTAAGACCATTTATATGCCTGATGGTGAAGCAGCTTACGATGGGACATGGCACATTATCAACACTAGCGATGGTAGTGTGAGTGGCTCAATCGTTACTGCTGCAGGCAATGCTGCTCACAATACCATTGTGGGCTTCAGTGGCAAGAAGGTTTACCTGGGCGGGCTTAATAATCCCACCTTCTTTGTCGCCAATACCAGCACAAACACGATCAGTCAGACAATCGGTCCATTAGCAGGTGGAGTGCGTCCTTTCACTATCAATGGCTCCGAGTCACTTCTTTTTAGCACACACACTGGCTTTCTTGGCTTCCAAGTCAGTAGCCTGAGCACGGGAAAGATTCTCTATACTGTTCCTGTGAAAGGCTTCAGCGCGCCAGCAGGCTCGACCTCAGCGCATGGTATCAGCATCTCACCTGATGAGAAGAAACTCTATTTGATCGATACGCCGAATAGCTACGTGCATGTGTTCGACATCAGTGGGTTGCCCAAAACTGCCCCGACACAGGTAGCGAACATCCAATTGAAACCAGCTATGGGTGGACTGGAAACCCCCTGCATCTATGACTGTACAAAAGAGGGCTGGTTGCTCGCTATCGGCAATGGCCGCTATGTCGTCGTCGGTGACTCGGGTGATATCATTGATACCACAACCAATAGCGTCGCCTACACCATCCCGACCATCAATAACACGCGCAAGTTCCTGGAAATCGACTGGCTAAACGGTCACCCTATCTTTACCACATCTCGTATAGGGCTGGGGTATGTGGGCAGCCCAAGAGGAACGGGCGTGCCCACGGCACCGAGCGTAGCTAATGTTCCAGTAAAAAGTAATGCGATTGGCAAATCTTCTCCTCAGAAGAAATAAACAGGGAACAAGAAGCACTGTAGGTACAGGACATGCCACTGTGAGGAAGCACTGTAGCATGTCCTGGATCCTCAAGTGGTCGGCCTGGTATTAGCTAATCTCTACAAGTTTCCCTAATCGTTCTAACTCTTTGAAAACTGTATGGCAAATATCACGCTCAACATCCGTCCGGGCAAGAAAGTAGATGTATTCAATAGCACTATTTTCTGTCGTCTCGAAGTACGAGGCTGCAGCTTGTATCAACTTCTTCGCCAGATCATCAACTTTACCACGTGCAGTACCTGTACCTAAAAGAGGAAATAAAATTGTCTTGAGGCCTACACTTTTCCACTTCTCTGAATCCGCCTCTCTAAGTGCTTTTGTTACACAAAACTGTATATTTTCAACGGGAATATATCCTATTCCTACCTCACCATGAACTGAAGCCACATGAAATATTTTCTTTACTTTATTGTCATTTTGTAGTTCTCCAGGGCCGGTTACATAGACTGTCCCTGGAGCGACGGGCACATTACTTCCCACAAGAGATTTCAACTCCTTGGCAATAGTATCATCGATAACATGCCCAGAAGGAGCCTTCTTTGCACCACAATATCGAACAACTCCCGAGATGGAACGGTCATAGAAACGGGCCATTTGCATATCAGTATTTTCAGAACTGACCCAAACGTCTGCTATTTTAACATCTTCAATGCGACCTGTAATCAAGGCAATCTTCTTACTTCGTTTCTTTTTCAGTTGATAGACACAGGAGATAGTATGAAGCAATTCTTCCGGCTGAGAGGTTTGTGTTCCTTGGCTCTGGAACTTTTGTAGTTGTTCCCTTAATGCTTGTACTTCTTCCTCTCTTTTCTTTATTGAGCTGCCCTTATCAAAGGCTGCACGAGAAGCCTTTGTTCCATATACCCAGATAACCATGAAAAATGCTGCAACGCTCCCAAGTTTAATACCAAGCAAAGTACCCGAGGCAGAAGCTCCTGGAAAGAGCAAAAACATAAACATAGCAATGGATGCAGCAATGAACAGCCAACTGGTCACAACTGCCGTGTGAGATCGCTCGTAATGCCCAAGAGAATTAAGAAAGAAGAATGTCAAAGCTAAGAGGGCTAAGCCTATCAGCAAATTTACAGATGCCACTATGATCGTTAAATATGTTAAAGAGGTAAAAGTCATTTTTTTGCTTCCACTCTTCTGCGAAGCCACGTTGCAGCAATGATAGTCTTAGCATCAACTATTGTAGCTGTATCCAATGCTTCCCACAGTTCGAGCAAAGACAGCTCAATCAATTGTATATCTTCATTCTCTGAAGCAAGCCCACCTCCTGCAGAAACCCTATCAGCATCGCTGACTTCAGCGTAGTAGAGAAAAATCCGTTCAGAAGTACCACCAGGTGAAACATAAAACGTTGCAATATGAGTCAGGTCGCTGCATTTGTAGCCAATTTCCTCGGTTATTTCTCGGCGCATAGCTTCTTCTGGTTTCTCGTTCGTCTCTAGGATTCCAGCTACCACCTCATATATCCAGCCTGGTCCTTTCTCATACGTAGGGTATCTGAATTGGTTAATCAGTATGACCTTTTGTGTATGTCTATTTAAGATGATTGCTGCGACCGCATCTCCTCTTTCGAAGACGAGTCGGCGAACGGGCTTGCTCATTTGTCCGTCAAACCGCAGAAAGCGGAGAATAACCTCCTGTATCTTGAAAAAATCATTAAAAATGAGCCTCTTACTCTCAATTTCTACCTTATCCATCGCTTATGTCCTCCATCTAAAACAAGTAGGATTTCCTCTGATACCTGAGCAGTACCAATCAGAAGCTATTCTTAATGGCACTACAATATATGTTACTATATAGTAATCATATGGCGATGTCTAGATATTTTGTGCTAACTTATGAAGCACCTTAAGGTAGAAAATGAAACCTACAGAAAGCTCCATATTTTCGCGGAACACGCAGTTCCAGCCTACGGTCTGTGTCATTGCAGGTGACGATGCCGCCCCCGAAGTGGTACATCCGACTGTAGAGGTATTGCGCTCACTTGCGCCAGCGATACACTTCGCAGAGGCGTTGAGTGGGCGCGAGGCGCAGGCACGCTATGGCGAAATGTTCCCAGCGGTCACAAAAGCTGCCATTGACGCGGCCGATTGCACACTCTTCGGGGCCAGCGGTGGCCCGAGTAGGCCCATTCTATGGTACCTGCGCTGGGGCAAAGAGACCTTCGTTAATATTCGACCTGAACGCTGGTATCCGGGCTATTCCAGCCCCATGCTGCACCCTGAGCGGATCGACTATGTGATCGTGCGCGACAATTTGGAAGGCACGTACCCACCACGCGAAGGTGATATCTCTGAGCTAAGCAGCTTAGCCAGTAGCACCTCGTGGTGGCAATCGCCACCCGTTGGCAAACAGGGAGCTTACGCTGTGCGTGTCAGCACCGATGAGCAGCTCCAGCGTATTGCCGTGGCAGCTTGCCAGCTTGCACTGCAGCGTCAGTCGGCGGGCTATCTTGGTCGCGTAACGCTGGGTGCCAAGTACTCAATCCTACCACGCACCGATGGGCGCTTCCGTAGCATTGTTGCCGAGACCGTGCGCACCTACCCGACGTTGAGCTACCAGGAGTTTCTTATCGACGACTTGGCACGGCGCATGATCGCGCTGCCAGAAACCCTTGATGTTGTTGTGCTCTCCAACGAACACGGTGATATCCTCGCCGACGCTGCCAGCGGCAGTATCGGTGGCCTCGGGCTCTCGCCCAGCGCGTGTTATGGCGCAAGCTACGCCTACTTCGAGCCTGTCCACGGTTCCGCTCCCGACATCGCAGGTAAGGGCATCATCAATCCGACTGCTACGCTGCTCACAGGTGCAATGATGCTGACGTATCTTGGTTATATAAGAGAAGGGCAACGCTTGGAACTAGCAGTCGCAGCGGTCTATCGAGAAGGTGTCGTTTTGCCCCACGACCAGGGAGGGAGGGCGAGCACCAACGAGTTTGTACAAGCTGTCAAGCAGCGTTTGTAGCTTCTTGCTAAGAACTTCTTTACCTCGCTCTATCATGTAAATGCACCGGAACGTTGGTAACGATAATGCCGGGCCGTAACAGAAAAGACGCCTTCAACCGTAAGGCGACTTGATTATGCAAGAAGGTTTCCCACCAGTGAGCGACCACAAATTCCGGCAAGATAACGGTGAGCGTGTCCTTGGGATGACGCTCGTGAACGGCGTCGATATAGGCCAGCAGGGGACCGAGCAATGAGCGATAGGGTGACTCGATGATGAGCAGGTGCGTTTCTTCATCCGGCCTAAGATGATGCTCCCATGCATGCCATGCCGTACGTACTCTCTGCACTTCACCCTCATCAATGGCGATATGAACAGCAGTCACATGTGGTGAGATGGAGCGCGCATAGGCAAGGCTTTGTATTGATGCACGGTCTAATACATTCATGGGCACAATGATACGATGACGAATATCTTGCGGACGGTAGGGAACATCGGTGATGCATTCACGCTCAAAGTGTTCATAATGGCGATGGATCCCCAGGAACATCAGTACCAAGAGGGGAATAAGCAGGACCACAATCCAGGCACCTTCAAAAAATTTTGTGGCCGAGATAACGAGGGCAACTAGCAATGTGGTCAAAGCTCCTATGCCGTTAATGATGATGCTGTGCCGCCATGCGTTATCTGTGCTACGCAAACGCCACCAGTGGAACACCATGCCGCCTTGCGAGAGTGTGAACGAGATGAACACGCCTACCGCAAACAGGTTGATGAGTTTATCAGTACTGCCATTGAAGAGAATGAGGAGCAAGCCTGCCAGCACGGCGAGAAAGATGATACCCACAGAAAAGGCAAGACGGTCTCCGCGAAACGAGAACTGCTTAGGTAGGAAACGATCACGCGCCAGTAGCGATGCCAGACGTGGAAAGTCAGAGTAGCTCGTCTCGGCGGATAGTGCCAGAATGCCTAGTGTGGCAAATTGGAAAACCGGATACATGAAGACGAGTGGTCCTGTAAACACCTGTGCAGCAATTTGGGCAATGACCGTGGGGTTGCCAGCAGCGTTGGCTTCGACGTGGTACGTCATAGCTAGCAAGGTGATGCCAAGGAAGAGCGTGCCGAGAATGGTTGCCATCCATGTTAGTGTGATTACTGCATTGCGTGCCTCGGGGGGCTTAAAGGCGGGCACCCCGTTTGAAATAGCCTCCACCCCTGTCATGGCCGAACAGCCAGTCGCAAAGGCACGCAGAATTAAGTATGCCGACAAAGGCTCAACGGCTGCGACCGGAGCGAACTGGCCGATCAGTGGCTGATGTTGAAATACGAAAGCTTTGACCAAACCAACAATAATCAATACCATGGCGCTAACGACGAAAAAGTAGGTAGGGAAGGCAAAGATGGTTCCCGACTCACGCACACCGCGAAGATTGACGATGGTGATCACGACGACGAGCACAACGTCGATAGGTACAATATAAGGCTGCAGTCCTCTAAAAAGTGATGCCATATTGAGGACACCAGCGGCAACACTGACCGCGACATTGAGCACATAGTCAATCATGAGAGCTGCCGCCGCCACCAGACCGGGAAGTGTTCCCAGGTTCTCTTTCGCTACGATGTATGACCCTCCCCCATTGGGGTAGGCGGGAATGGTTTGACGGTAAGAGATGGTGACAATAATGAGCAGTGCTATAATTACAAGACTGATGGGCAGCGTAATGCCCAGGTAGAGTGATCCGGCAGCGACGAGGTTAATAAGAGTGGCCTCTGTGGCGTATGCCACTGAAGAGATAGCGTCCGAAGAGAGCACTGCCAGCGCTTTAAATTTTGTGAGCCGTTCGTGTCCCGCCGCACTAGTGGCGATAGGTGGGCCAGTGAGAAAACGTTTGGTATAGTATGCTAAGCGAGACAGCCGGCCTTCTGGGATAGACGTTTCCTCTGTCGCTTCGAGTACTTCGTTATTCACGCGTCGGAAGAGAGGATGAGTCGAGCGCACCACGCGGATACGTTTGTTGCCGGGTATGCTGCCCTCACGCTCTTCGATGCGTCCGGGTACTAAGAAATCGTCCTCGTCGAGCGTGCGGTGCGCATGCTGTGTATCTGGCGTACTGTTAACACTATATCGTTCTTGATCATCCTCGTTCGTAAAAGAGCCGTCTTTTCGTTCACTCATCGATGCTGCTTCTTTCCTTAAACAAAATGAGAACGCATAAGTCTGTTGCCTACGTTGACGCATACATGCTTTTCGGAATAGACTTCCAAAGAAGGGAAAACTCACACGTAGAGACTATGCATCGTGCCATAGCCCTTTGTAGACATTGTAACACAGCCCAATGCGCAAGGAGAGGAGAGCATGTCCACACTCTTTGAAGATACAGCTCCGGTCCCCCTCTGGGAGGCTTCAGAGGAGGCAAAGCAACAAGCAAATATCACTCACTATATGCAGTGGCTTGAACGCGAGAAAGGTTTACGCTTTGACTCACGGCACGCGCTATGGCTGTGGTCAGTGACTCATCTCGAAGATTTCTGGGCCTCGATCTGGGACTACTTCCACATCAAGGCAGCACAGCCATACACACGAGTGTTGTCGGAGCGCAAGATGCCTGGGGCATTGTGGTTTGAGGGGGCTACGCTCAACTACGCAGAGCATGTGTTTCGCATGGCGTCTTCAGATCGGCCTGCTATGCTGTTCCGCTCTGAGAGAGAACAGATGCGTGCGGTGTCATGGGACGAGTTGTCTCAAAAGGTCAGCTCTGTTGCCAAGGCGCTACGTGACATGGGGGTGAAGCGCGGCGATAGAGTCGTTGCTTACATGCCGCATATTCCTGAGACGCTCATTGCCTTTCTGGCCTGTGCTAGCATAGGAGCGATATGGTCGAGCTGCTCGCCTGACTTCGGCACGCAGAGTGTGATTGACCGCTTTAAGCAGATTGAACCGTCGCTGCTGTTCGCGGTAGACGGTTACCAGTACAATGGAAAAGCCTTCGATAGGATGCCTATGGTAGCTGATATCCAGAAGGAACTGCCTACGCTGCACAAAACTGTACTCCTCCCCTACCTCTCCAGTACGTTCGAAGCGGGTCAGCTTACCAATGTGGTGCAGTGGGAGGAACTGTTAGGCAGCAAGGATGAGCTGACCTTCGAGCAGGTACCTTTCGATCATCCTCTGTGGGTGCTCTATTCTTCGGGCACCACTGGCCTGCCCAAAGCGATTGTACAGGGACAGGGTGGCATTCTGCTTGAGCACCTCAAGGCACTCTCTCTGGAGATGGACCTGAGAGCGGGAGATAGATTTTTCTGGTTCACTACGACGGGTTGGATGATGTGGAATTTACTCATCAGCGGTCTGCTGGTCGGCTCTACTGTGCTGGCCTATGATGGCAGCCCAGCTTATCCTGATATCGGCGTGCTCTGGAAATTCGCTCAGGATACGCGCATGACGGTCTTTGGCACGGCCGCAGCCTACATCGCTGCATGTATGAAGTCGGGCATTGCACCTGGGAAGACGTATGACCTGAGCAGCCTAAAGGGCATCGGCTCTACTGGCTCGCCTCTACCACCGGAGGGCTTTCGCTGGGTATACGATCACGTCAAAAAAGATGTGTGGCTTGGCTCTGTAAGCGGCGGCACTGATGTATGCTCCGCCTTTGTGGGAGGCTGCATACTGTTGCCAGTCTATGCAGGAGAACTGCAGTGTTGTGGTCTTGGCGCTAAAGTGGAGGCGTTTGACGAACAGGGTCGCTCACTCATCAATGAGGTGGGTGAGCTGGTGCTGACTGAACCGATGCCTAGCATGCCCTTGTACCTCTGGAACGACCCCGAGGGCAAACGCTACAAAGAGAGCTATTTCGACATGTATCCGGCCGTCTGGCGGCATGGTGACTGGATCAAGATTACTAGCAGTGGTAGTGCTATTATCTATGGACGTTCTGACTCCACTATCAATCGTATGGGTATACGCATGGGCAGCAGTGAAATCTATCGCGTCGTCGAGGACTTCCCACAAGTGCTTGATAGCTTAATTATCGGCGTCGAGCAACCTGGGGGCGACTACTTCATGCCGCTATTCGTAGTGCTCAAAGAAGACGTTGTCTTGGATGATGCGCTCAAGGAACAAATAAAGGCTGCGTTGCGCAAGAATGTCTCGCCGCATCATGTGCCCGATGAGATACACGCGGTTGCGGCGATTCCGCGCACACTAAGCGGCAAAAAGCTTGAAGTTCCGGTGAAGAAGCTGCTGTTAGGCGTCCCCGTAGAGAAAGCGGTGAGTGTAGACGCTATGGCTAATCCACAAGCTATACACTACTTTATCGACTTTGCCAAAGCGTTTAGGGCATCACAGCAGGCGAGTAGGGAATGACGAATGGCGGGCTTTTTCATTACTCGCCTCTATGAAAATGTCGTCGATGTCGTCAAAGAACTAACTGACTTGGCAAGTAAAGCTTGGAAGATGCGGCGATCTTAGAGCATATCGTTTTTTGCTGATCCAAACGACATCCGGTACCACATCATCATCAGCGTCAAAGATCACTCCTGTTCAGAGACGGCTATGCCAGATTTTGTTTGACGACTCCACACTTGCAGCAGTTCCCAGATTCGCGTGCAAACAAGCTGATGATGTAAATGAGGTTGCTTTGACGCATATAGCTCTCCGTCAATGATCTCATACTGCTTACCGTCGTCTGGCAGTATCTCCATGTCTTGTGAGGTCCAGCGTAAGGTCTTCATAGTATTGCCTGCCGTTCTGTAGCACGTGTACGTTAGAAGTGTCTCTACCCCGCTCAGATTGTAGCATGGAGAGCTATTCCTGTCTATAGAGAATGCTTATACAGGTTACCAGATTAGTTATTAGTACTACTCTAGCTCTTACTACTACGCGTTAATGCTATCATAATTGTACCGTGCTACTGGGTAGCAAGTTCCTAATCATTTAGTAGATGTGGTATCGCAGTTTCTACGATGTCAAGAAGAGATATACCCAAGGAAGGAACGCATGTAATGAACACACCTCTGAAGTGGTATGCCTATGGGCATGATTTTGGTAATGCAGAGATTGGCGGTGTGATGGCATACAAGGATCAGGTACTTTCACATAGTATCCCGACAGCATTTGCCAAAGTAGATACCTCTGCTATGAAAAGTCTTGGCGTTGAGATGGAGAATGCCTATGTGATCCGCATGTATGGTGAAGAGACCGCATATGCTGTTGGCGAACTAGCTCTGCAGCAAGCCATAGAATCCTATAATGGGCGTGGCGATATGCAGCGTTATGCTAGCCATTTCAGCTTGCGGGGACTGCTCACCGTTGCCTCGCTACTCATCCCCGACGCAGTTTTCGGTCTCTACGTGGTTGCTGGCTTGCCTGCCGAAACCTATATCAAGAACGTGACGTTGCGCAATGAGATCAAGGCTGCGCTGGACGGAACCCACCTCTTTACCTTCAACGGTCTGATGCGCTGCGTGACAGTCGAAGTCGCCGTCGTGGTTATGGAAGGTGCAGGTGCGCTTATTGCCTACGGTGAGCGAAAAAGCGGTAAAACGATGGAGAGCGCTGTTGTTGATCTCGGGGGCCGAACTACTGACCTCTACGTGGCGCGAGGTCAGGTTCCTGTGACCGATTTCTGTAAGGGCAAGCCCTTGGGCGTTGAAACAGCAACACAGTTACTCATCGACTTATGTGAGCGCAAGTATGATCGCACACTTTCCCTACTGGAGGCGCGTGAGGTCATGTATAGCTATGCCTCTAATGGCCAGCGTGCCCTTCCAGATATCAGCGTCTATGGGCACCCTATTTCAGGCGAGAACCTAGCACGCCTGGCTTCCGAGGCCGTTGCGCAGATCGGGTCCGAGATTGTATCTTTCGTGTCATCAGCGTGGCGACAGAATGATCGAGGGGCCGTTGCTGCCAGCTTTAAACCCGTCCTCTGCATTGGTGGTGGCGTCTACTACTTCTACGCTGCCATGAAAAAACGCATTCCGCATCTCTCACGCCCGGAAGATCCGATCCATGCCAATGCAGTAGGATATTGTACGCTAGCCAGTCGGCTCTTGCAACGCAAATTGGCCACTACCGTCGCCGCCGATGATGCTAGCGTCAACGGCCTTTCCAAGGTCTAAGGAGGAAATAATGTCGGAGGACATGGAGCAATACCAGTATTTCACAGTTGGGTTGCTCAAAAATTCGTTTGCTTTAGAGGCGCTCAAGGCTGATGCCCTGAAGTACCACATGATCGAGCAGCCTGACAAGTTGATTGCCTTGCGCCTCACGGAATACTACGAGTTGCTCGCTCGGGTTACGCCGACCCACCTGGAGATGCCGCATCCCACCGCTAGTAGTGCAGATGTCGAGGTCAGTTTCAGGGAAAGCCTTCCTGTAGAACGTGAGGCTCAACCTGCTTACAGAGTCGTTAACGAAATCATCGCGGCGTCTCCTGATGCAGATCAGAACGCGGACGAAGCAGCCGACTATTGGGCAAAGTTAT
The DNA here is from genome assembly GCA_019240835.1 of Ktedonobacteraceae bacterium. Classification (GTDB taxonomy): domain Bacteria; phylum Chloroflexota; class Ktedonobacteria; order Ktedonobacterales; family Ktedonobacteraceae; genus JAFATZ01. The sequence goes on along the minus strand of JAFAXQ010000137.1, from coordinate 1,647 downwards.
AAGAACTGACAGAGCACCTATGCTATATTTTGTGTTCGCAAAATATAGCATAGGTCATGTTATTCCTCTTTCTTTGCTCAACTGCGCAGATGTAGTGGAATATTCGTGACGACAATGCCCGGTCGAGCAAGCAACGCAGTTTTCACCTGAAACGCTGTCTGGTTATGCAAGAGATACTCCCACCAGTGGGCCACCACAAATTCGGGTAGAATCATGGTCAGGGTATCTTCAGGATGAAGTTCGCGCACCGTATCAATGTAGGCGAGGAGCGGACGAGCGAGGGAGCGATAGGGCGACTCAATCACGACCAACTGTGTCTCTTCCTCTTTGCTGAGATACGTTTGCAAACGCTCCCACTTGGAACGCACCTTCTCAACATCTTGCTCGTCAATGGCTACGTGCGCCGCAGTGACGTGCGGGGAGATCGAACGGGCGTAGGCTAAACTCTGAACCGAAGCGCGGTCTAGCTCTGCAATAGGAACAATGAAGCGGTGACGGATATCTTTTGAACGTATGGGCATATCGCTGGCTTGCTGAGGCGATGCAATGTCAGTCACCACAATGTCTGGTCGGAAAAACAGCGCGATCTTCAAGCGCAGAATTTCTGGGTCATGCTGCAAGCGTCCCCACAGCGAGCGTTCAGCAGACTCGTGCAGGACGACCGTCAGCGTATGGTCAGGGTACTGTTGCTGCAGAGCGTCAATATAGTCGAGCAAGCAGCGCAGGAACACACGATGCACTGGCTCTACGATCTCAAGTTGAGAGCGTTCGTTTTCAGCAAGCGACTGTTGCCACTCCTGCCAGGCGCTAGACAAAGCAGCAGCCTTCTTGTTATCGAGAGCCACATGGACACCTGTGACTCGAGGTGAGATCGAACGGGCATAAGCCACACCCTGTTTGGCAGCGAGGTTCAGTGCAACAATCGGCACAATGAGACGGTGGTGGATGTCCTTGGGATGGAGAGGAATTTCGGTGGTACGCTCACGCTCCACGTGCTGGTAGTGCTGATGGGTGCCAAGAAACATCCCGACCAGGAGCGGGATGAGCACCACAACAATCCAGGCACCCTCCAGAAATTTTGTGGAGGCGATCACCAGAGCCACCAGCAGAGTGGTTACTGCGCCCAACCCATTGATCACAAGACTGTGTTGCCACCCTTTGTGTTCCCTGCGCAGACGCCACCAGTGGCGCACCATCCCACTCTGTGAGAGCGTAAACGACATGAAGACGCCGACAGCGTACAGGTTGATGAGCGAAGTCGTATCGCCTTTGAAGACAATGAGCAGCAGGTTGGCCAAGATTGCCAGGAACACGATGCCAATCGAGAACGCCAGGCGGTCTCCTCGGAAGGCGAACTGGTGCGGCAGAAAGTGATCACGCGCCAGCAGTGAAGCCAGGCGGGGAAAGTCAGAATAGCTGGTATTGGCCGCCAGCGCCAGAATCAACAGCGTGGCGAACTGGAACACTGGATACATGAAGAACAGTGGACCGGTAAACACCTGCTGGGCGATCTGACCAATGACGGTAGGATTACCCGAGGGATTAGCTTCAATGTGATAGGACGTTGCTAGCAGCGTGATACCAATGAAGAGCGTGCCGAGGATCACGGCCATCCAGGTCAGCGTGGTTGCAGCATTGCGCGTCTCA
>JAFAXQ010000097.1 GCA_019240835.1 Ktedonobacteraceae bacterium | reverse complement strand
ACAAGTGCTGGAGGCGGTGAGAGCATTGAACTTGTTCGTAGAAAAAGATAATGTACAGACTCGATGATCATGGTTATCCAGTACGCCCCGGCTCGCAGCACAAACTGCGCAACCTGAGCGTGCATGCTAGCAAACGCATCCTACTGACAGTAATCTACTGCTTGATGAGCGTCGTCGGTTTTTTCCTTTGGCTAAGCAAGCAAGGGAAAAAGCAGCCTCCACTCACGCCCGCTACATTTGCCCCACAGCGTATTCTTGTCATTCGCCTTGATCTTATTGGCGATCTTGTCATGTCTCTTACCCTAGTCCGGCTGCTTAAACGCGCCTATCCAGACGCTGAAATAGATTTGCTCGCGCTACCTTCGAGTGCTCCTATCGCCGCTGCTGATCCCGACCTTACACATATCATCACTTACAACCCCAATGTATGGCGGCGTCCTAGCGCATTAATCCAGACGGAGCGTTGGCGTGAGGCAGTGGCATTGTACCGCCATTTACATGCACGCCGCTATGATCTGGCCGTCAACGTTTTTGGGGGGTGGGCAGGCGTACTGGCTGTGTTAAGTGGTGCGTCGCGCCGCTTGGGCTTCGGACGCGAGAGCTATCCAGGCTTTATGACAGACAGTGTGGCCGGACAGCACTGGGCTGCTGGCGACCACAAACACGAGGTCGATTACTGTCTGGCATTGGCACAGGCGGCTGGCGCAACTGTGAGCGCCGAGGATCGTACACCACACCTCACGGTCGCAGCCCAGGCACTTCAAGAAATTGAGCAGTTATTATGCCAGGAGGATATGCAGCCTGATGCGCCACTGATTGCCTGCCACGTCAGTTCTAATAATGGACAATCCAAACGCTGGCCCATTCCCTATTGGGCAACGCTCATGGACCGTCTTATTCGCAAGCAGCATGCTACGGTCGTTTTGACGGGAGCAGTCGACGATGTACCACTCATCGAGCATATAACTGAGCGTATGCATGAACGCCCTATCAACCTAGCGGGCAAAACAAGCTTGCCGCAACTTGCCGCCCTTTTGCAGCGAGCCAGTCTGCTTATCACAGGCGACAGTGGACCTATGCATATTGCAGTGGCAGTAGGCACCCCGCTCATCGCCATCCACGGCCCTACAGACCCCGCTCTGAGCGGCCCCGTGAGTTCGCAAGCCACGGTACTACGCAGCGACATCTGGTGCAGCCCATGTTACCAAGCAAAAGGACCCGCCGATTGTCGTTTTCATACGACACAGTGCATGAAAGACATTACGCCTGCACAGGTTTTTGCTGTTGTACAAGAGAAGATGAGCACGTATGTATAAACAGGCTATAACACTGCCACCAAACGCACACATACTCGTCGTTAAGCTCGCAGGCATCGGCGATCTACTTCTTGCTACGCCTGCACTACGCGCTCTACGCGAGACATATCCACAGGCCAGAATCGATCTACTCGTTACGCCCGACTCAGCAGGCTTGCTCAATGGCTGGGATGCACTCGACAACATCACTGTGCTAGATAAGTATCTATTTGATTACCCTCAACAGATGCTCACCCGCCCACATAATCTGCTGCGCCTGTGGCCAATCTGGCGTACACTACGTGCGGGCCATTACGATGCTATATTGCTTATGCATCACCTCACTCTGCCCTTTGGTCGCCTCAAATATCAACTTCTTGCCTACGCCACGGGAGCCAAGTGGCGCGTTGGTCTGGATAATGGGCATGGCTGGTTCCTCAATGTGCGTGTCAAGGATGAGGGCTTTGGCGCACGGCACGAGACTGAGTATAATATGGCGATAGCTCAGGCCATTGGCTCGACTATAAGAAATACAAACTTGACGGTACCTTTGACCGATGAGGAGCGTCACCAAGCACGCCAGGTCACCTACGGGGATGCTGAGGCAGGGCGCGTTGAGCGTCCAATCATCGCTATGCACCCGGGTAGTGGAGGCTATAGCACGGCACGACGCTGGGCACCTGAGCGCTTCGCCCAACTCGCTGATACGCTGTTTCACGATGTCGGTGGCCAGTTGCTTTTATTAGGTGGACCCGAAGAGGCGAAGCTCCATCAGCAGGTCATACGTGACATGCACTCTGCGATGCCTGTACGCAGTCTGGCGGGCAAGGGGAGCATCAAGGTTGCGGCAGCGGTCCTGGAACTGGTTGATCTGTTCGTGGGTAACGATTCGGCGCTGATGCATCTAGCAGCGGCGGTGGGTGCGCCAACGGTTGCCATCTTCGGTCTAACAAACTTCAAAGCCTGGGGGCCTTATACTGGCGACGCCGAGGGTCAACTGGCGACGGTCGTACACTTGGATTTGCCGTGTATGCCCTGTTTCTATCGCGGTCACCAGCTTGGTACGCCGGAGGGGTGTGCGACTCGCGATTGCCTCGCACTGTTGGGAGTTGATCCCGTAGCAGTTGCGGCAAGGAGGATGCTGCGCGAGAGGTGGAAGGTTAGCTAACAAGGAAGCTACTATGCATGCACAAGACATTGAGATGTATTTGGCCGACCTCGGCCAAGAATTGCGAAACCAGGGTATACGGCAGCCAGTACGCATCCTCATGATTGGCGGAGCATTCATGCTCACTCAGATCCACAACAGGCCCACGACCAACGATGTGGATGTGCTGCTCAAGGACATTGAGCATGCCACAACGTCGTCGCTCTACCAGACCTTCAGAGCAGCAGCAAGGGTAGTTTCTAACAGAAATCATCTCCCAAACTCTTGGATCAACGATGTCATCGGGGATTTTCTCCGTGATACCGGTGCCGTGCCAGAAGGAATCTTGTGGCGCAGATATGCTGCGCTCGAAGTGTACGTCCCACCCAGTGAGTATATTCTAGCGCTCAAGTTGCTCGCGGGTCGTCAAAAAGACCAGAGAGACATTCAGGCCCTCTGCCAACTGTTACACATTCGGACGCGCCAACAGGCGCACCAGTTGATTGATCGGTACATTCCGAACAGGCAAGTTCAACAGACCAATGCCCTAGATGAAAAGCTGGACAATTTGTTCCCATAAGACTTTGTGATACAATACAGAAGTATGAGCGAGATGTGCAGAGATGATCAAAAGGTACAATGAAACCGATTGATCATCTACAAACGATGGCCTTGACCTATCAGGAAATCTGTCAGGGGGAACAGCCATGGGTGCCTCTGGGCAATTTCATGAACGATTGGTTCGACTATAAGAAAGAGCAGCGCTCTGAACTTGTTGCCACCCCTCTCTCTTTGCCTGAGACATTGAGTGACGAGATGTTCCGTTGGGCTGTCTTCTGTGCTGCTTCAGTGGAATACCTCTGCGAGCGCTACGGTGTCCCTTGCCCCTCCTGGGTGCATAACCCTACCTATCATTTACCTGTACCCTGGTTTGACTCTCCAATGGCTCACAAGCCACAGGTACGAAAGTGCCTCATTCAGCAGACACCAGAGCCATTCACTAAACGCAACATTTACTGTGGCAATCGTATGTTTGCTAACAAGTACGAACTTGCTGAGCAACATCGTCGCCGAGCCACTACGTAATGTTCGAAATCTGCCAGGGATGGTTTACACATCCCGCCAGTGACGCTAACAGAGAGGATCCACCTTTTGGGCATTAGCCCTTTTTGGGGATTCTTGCAAGATATCGTTTCTTTCACTAGAATGCATCTAGATTCATTCATCCGGCAGAGGAGGTGAGGCCATCTCCTCCGCCATCACAAAGGCGGTGAACGGATGCCGAAAGCGCTGAGAGAACAGAGAGAACGAACCGATAATTACCACTTCATCCTCCAGTGGTGTCGTACCGATTTTACCGCTGGCGAGATTGCGACTACATACCCAAGGTGGAGTATTTCGACGATTGCTCGCTATCCCAGACGATTTGAAACACCTTACCGCTCCTTGCAAGGCCGACTGTGGGAACTGGATGAGACGATATGGCACCTCGCCGCCAAACACCTCCCGGATTATGCTCCCAGGAAACAACGACGAAGACAGACCACCTCTATTCAGCCAGCATTGCTTGAGGAATCGTAAGCAGCGCTGGCAGGATCTCCACGGGCGGATAAGGTGACAAATGAGAAGCAGAAAGAAGTTCGACTCTCGTTCCAATTTCATGATTTCATGCCAATTTCGTCGTTTTTTCATCGAAAAACGACGATTTTTGTACTACACTCTAACTACCTGCTAGCGTTACCTATCCTTAGCAAGGAGATGTTTGATGGAATCCAAGCAGCCCTGGTTAGAGGTGCTTTCACCTGAGGGCCAACGCCGAGAAATCCCTCTCACTCAGGATCGCATGAGCATCGGACGCGAGGGGTATCAAAGCGATCTTCCTCTGGGTCCCGACCCTAACTCCTTCATTTTCCGGTCTCACTGCTACCTGGAGCGAAAGCATTCAGGGTGGTGGCTCACTGAGAATGGAAAGAATGCCACTCTGCTCCGCCAAAACGAGGAGTTACAAGAAATTCGGGGACAAGTTTTGCTCTCGGATGGGAGCACCTTCTGTCTTCTCGGCCTCGTGGATGAGAACGGGACGCGTCTCTATTGGTCTCTCACCCTGCACGACCCTGGACAAACCCAATCTGATCCATTCCCACGATCGGCTCCCCTTTCTCTGAAATGGGATCGAGCTCGAGCAGCATTATGGCGTCTCCGAGGCAAACAGACAGAGGAAATTCAGTTGACTACCCATGAATGGAAACTCATCGATTATATATTTGAGCGCAACCGTTGTGCCCGTAATGCTCCAGTACTCTGCACCGATGAGGAGCTACTTGTAACTGTATATGGAGAGCCTCTCGAGAAAATCAAAGAACGTCTCGCTCAGCCAAAAGATAGCCTTCGGCATCTGATTGAAGGATTGCGGCGAAAGCTCGAAGTCAATCCTCAAGAGCCGAGATTTCTTGTGGGTCATAGAGGGCAAGGATACATCTTGTACACGTATCTCTCCTCAAGATAGATGAATCTCATATATCGAAGAAAGGAGTATAGCACATGACGACTCAACAACCCCCTTCCCAGACGTTTGGAGGAGGAGATTACAGAGAAATCAAGACCCTCGGTCAAGTTTGCTGGTGCTCCCTGATACTCTATCATATCATGCTTGACCTCTTTTGCTTCGAGCAAAGTGCTCAAAACATGGACTTTTTCTCGATGGCGCATCTCGGTACGGCATCTCTTCAAACGTGTCCGTAAGTTACCAGGACAGCTAGCATTTAAACACGTGTAATTAGCACTGCTAGTCCTTGATTTGCTGTACTTTTCAAGTTATACTTCTGTTTAGATAATTCCATCTCACCCGTGTATCTCATTTGTTTTCCTTCCCTTCGATACATCAAAGCTTTACCCCATCTGCCTGTCGAGGAAATGGCAGCATAGTTTGTAAGTGAATCTGCAACATTTTATTCGATACCATCAAATACATTGACATTATCGAATTAATAGGGTATCATAGAAGGGAAGGAGGAGCGGAATATGGAAGAGACAGATGACGAGCTTGTGAATACAGTCCTAGAAACGTATATGGCTGTTACACGGGGGTTGCTACGGTCGGTGGCACCACAATGGTTGCAACTCGATCTGACGATGGCACAAATGCGTGTGCTTTTTGTGCTCATGCATAAAGGACCGAGTAGCATCGGCACTCTTGCTGAGGCACTTCGCATTGGTCTGCCAACTGCTAGTCATCTCGTTGAGCGGCTTGTACGTGTAGGGCTGGTTGCGCGTACGGAAAACCCGAAGGATCGCCGCTACACCCTGGCCCGTCTGACCTCTTGGGGAGAGGAGCTTATGGAACGTCTGCACCAGACACATCTAGACCAGTTGCGAGGTTGGCTTCTGCTTCTCAACCAAGAAGAATTGACTGCTTTGCATCGTGGTTTGCAGGGGCTAGCTCGCGTCTCTCACGCCTCCCAGCCCTGTTGTGAGCAGCAAAGAGATTAACCGATAGAGAGAAAGATCATCTCTAGGTCGTAGAAACGAAGAGAGAGACTATGACAAAATATGTTGTTTTGAATGCCCCAGCATATGGACACGTCAATCCCACCCTTGCGGTCGTACAAGAATTGGTTGCACGAGGTGAGGAAGTTGTATACTTCAATACTGAAGAATTTAAAGAGGCTATTGAGGCTACCGGAGCGACATTCCGAGGCTATCAGTCGAGCATGGGACAACTCACTCCACCGCCATTCTGGGGACGTGCTAATAACCCTCCTGTAGGCGGAGTTTTGCCAAATTTCATGATCGAAGAAAGTCGCAAGGTCATCCCGCAAGCGTTGGAGCGTGTGCGAGCTGAACGGCCAGACTACATCATCTATGATGGAATGGCTCTATGGGCACGCATCGTGATTCAGGTGCTCAACGTTCCTGCTATCATGCTGCGCCCAAGTTACGCAGCGAACGAACATACCAACCTGTTCGCTGCCCAGATGGCAGAGCAAAGGTGGACTATGCCGTCTGAGTTCTTTGCCACTATGAACCCCGCTATCGCTGATCTGTGTGCCACCTACAATGTGCCGCCGCTCGATATGCGCGAAATCTTTTCACACAGTGAGCCACTCACTATTGTGTTCCTGCCTCGCGCCTTCCAGCCAGCAGGCGACACATTTGATGAGCGCTTTATGTTTGTTGGACCATCTCTCCAGCCACGTCATCAGGCCAGCGATTTTCCGCTTGAAAAGCTGGAGAAGCAACCGACACTCTACATTTCGTTAGGAACTGTCTTCAACAATCAAGCTGACTTCTTTAACCTGTGCTTCTCCGCCTTCGGAGACCAGCCCTGGCAGGTCGTCCTCTCATATGGCAAACGTATTGACCCACTTACATTACATGCCGTGCCGCAGAATTTTCTGCTATCCGCCTATGTGCCACAACTCGAAGTGCTTTCTCACACTGACATCTTTGTGACACATGGCGGAATGAACAGTACGATGGAGAGCCTGTATTATGGGGTGCCTATGATCGTGATTCCACAGATGATGGAGCAGGCACTGACTGCACGGCGCGTGGAGGAACTTGGGCTAGGCATCACCTTGGATAGGGACACAGTGACCGCGCAGACCCTACAAGAGGCGGTCACACGTGTCAGTAGCGATCCCACCTTCCGCGAGCGTACACAAGCGATGCAGCAGGAGGTGCGCAATCCTGGTGGATGTCTCCGTGCCGCTGATGCCATTATGCGGTTTAGTTGCTCTCATCTTTAACATATAAATAACCTCTTCTTAATCTGCAAGGAATACTCTTCCATAGAGGGGAAGATGATCCCTCAGAAAATAGTTTAAGTAAGAGGAAAAGAAACAATGTTTGCCTTTGTACGAAGAGGGCCTATTGCCCTTATGATTGCCTTCTGTGTATCGGCTCTCGTTTTGATGGGTATGGGATACGCGAGTGGAAGCGCCGTCCCGTCCGGCACAAGCGTTCTTGGTCTGCCTGGCTATACCATTTCAGTTTTTGCCAAGGGCACGAAGTCCTATTACAACCCCGACTCGGCTGAAGTCGTCGGGAAATATGCCTACGTCGGTTACCAGAATAGCACCGCTAAAGATGGTAGCGATAAGAAGTCAAGTACTATTGTGCAGTACACGCTGCAAGGCAAGGTAGTACACACCTTCAATGTCCCTGGCCATTGCGACGGACTGCGCTACGATCCTTACACCCATGTGTTGTGGGCAACCTCTAATGAAGATGGCAATCCAGGGCTGGTCACCATTGATCCCGTAACCGCAGTGATCACACCCTACCAATTTTCGCCCACTCCTCATGGTGGTGGCTATGATGATGTGGCCTTTCTCAATAACGCTGCCTTTATTGCCGCCTCTAACCCGACTCTCAACAGCGCTGGCGTGAATGTCTTTCCTGCTGTGGATCAGATCACGCTGAGCAATGGCAAGGCAATTCTGACACCCGTTCTGAAAGGTAACGATACAGCCACAGACCTCGTTACTGGGAAGAAAATAACACTGAACCTCACCGACCCGGACTCTCTGTCAATTGACTCACAAGGAAACCTCGTACAAGACAGTCAGGCTGACGCCGAGTTAATCTTCTTACACAATCCGGGAACAGCCACACAGACGGTGACGCGTCTGTCTGTGGGGACGCAGGTCGATGATTCACTCTGGATTCCGTCGTCAAAAGGCCGTCTACTTGTCGCCGATAGCAGTGGTAACACCATCTACGCAGTTACTCTTGACAAGGGCTTTACGCGTGGTACCGTCTACACCGAGGCACCTAGCGACTCTGGGGTTGCGAGCTTCGTTGGGACACTCGATGTGAAAACAGGCACCATTACTCCAGTGATTATTGGCCTCAAAAGCCCGACCGGGCTAGCCTTTATTCCTGCATAACGTAAGAAGGGCAGCCACTTCTAAACTCACAGAGAGCGGCAAGGATGCCCTGTGGATTCAGCCCAGGGAGCAATTGCCGCTGTCTCTTCATTACAACTCATCCTCCGCACGCACACCCTTCACCGTACGCAATATGAGCCTTTCATGTATGAACTAGTCGAAATCACCGTATACACCCGTGAATGTGACATATCTGCATACTAAACGTTATAAGTATAGGTTCTCGCATAATGGACCTTATTTCTCTCCATTTTATTCAAGAGGTGTTACATGCTCTTCCATCTTTCTCGCATTCGTCTCACGGTTATAGCTGTTTGTCTTGGTCTGTCTCTGACTGCTGCACTGGCTACTACGCCTATGATCGGCCAGACAAAAGCCACTGCTAAGAGCATTTTTACGGTCAGAGTGCTCGTTATCACGATGTTTGCACTGGAAACGCAACCCTGGTTGGAGCACGAGAAGTTGCCGCTTGACTTCAAGGTTCCAGGTGGCTTTAGTGATGTCCATTGCAACGATGATGGCCTTTGTGTGATGACGACTGGCATGGCGAAGGCCAACGCGGCTGCTAGCCTCATGGCAGTTGTGCGCGACCCACAGTTCTCATTCGCTCACAGCTATTTCCTGACCGCTGGAATTGCCGGTACGTCGCCTTCCGCCGGGACACTCGGCTTCGCTGCCTGGGCGCGTTGGGTGGTTGATTGGGATCAGGGACACCATCTTGTTCCCGAGACAGTTCCTGGAGTTCCCTACGGCTACCTGCCGGATACATCTGCTGGCACAGCCGTCTTTCACCTCAATGAGAAGCTCGCACGCCTAGCCTATGATGTCACCGTTCATGTGAAGCTGCAAGACAGTGCCCAAGCCATTGCGAACCGCCAGAAGTATCCAGGTCAGCAGAAGCAGCATCCCTATGTGACGATGTGCGACACCATTGCGGGCGATGACTTTTGGGCTGGCAAGCAGCTCTCTGACGAGGCTCACTACATTACCAGCTTGCTCACGAAAGGTCAAGCTAACTATTGTACGACCGAGGAGGAGGATACGGCGACAGCTACCGTTCTCCAGCGCATGGGCTACCTGGATCACTATTTGAACGTGCGCACTGCTAGCGATTTCGATCAGCCCTACAAGGGTCAATCGTTACAGGACTTGCTCTCTCACTACCCTGGGGGAGACATTGCTCTGGCTAACGCGTATCTCGTGGGGTCAACCATGGCTCATTACCTGATCAAGCATAACTCGCTCTAATGCCTGGCTGCCCTTCCTCTGAAACCATGTTTCGGCCAAGAAAGAAAGTGAGTATTTGCAACTAGTGAAGGCACAACGAAGCGTATGGAACGCATGGCGAACAGGCGTAACAGGCGTATCGATCATTATATGCACACTGTCAGCAAGCGAATTATTGATCTATTGGAGAAAGAGGGAATTGGGACATTGTGCATAGGCAAAAATGATGCCTGGAAGCAAGAGGCGAATATGGGCAAAAGGAACAATCAAAACTTTGTCCAAATCCCTCATGCGCGTTTTATTGCCATGTTAACCTACAAGGCTGAACTGGTCGGCATTCGTGTAGAGATCACAGAAGAGTCTTACACGTCAAAGGCTTCGCTGGACCCGTTGCCAGCTTGGAAGAGCGGCAATGAGAAGCACACGTTTAGCGGCAAGCGCGTGAAACGTGGACTCTATCGCGCTAAAGATGGGCGGAAGATCAACGCTGACATCAACGGGTCAGGCAACATCATCAGAAAAGTAGCCCCTGATGCTTTTTCGGAAGTGGAGGGGGTAGAGGATGGTAAGGTGGTGCTTGCATCGCTGGTAGTCCATCCAGTGCGGTTCGTCGTTGTCCCCGCACGAACCCAGAAGGCTAGCAATGGCGGAAGCAAGCGATCAATAGAACGCTACAAAACGCTATGAAACGCTCTGTTTTTTGGAACTAT
>JAFAXQ010000001.1 GCA_019240835.1 Ktedonobacteraceae bacterium | reverse complement strand
TGGCCTGCCGCAGTATGGTCATAAGTAATGTTACTACCGAGGGGTATCCGGGAGCGAGGTTTCATGCAGGTTGTAAAGTGATCGATGAAATTGAGCAATTGGCTATTGAACGTGCTAAATTAGCTTTTCGAGCACAATATGCCAATGTTCAACCTCATTCCGGTACAAGCGCAAATGAAATCGTACTTTTTAGTTTGCTCAGGCCTGGAGATACATTACTGGGGCTGGAACTCGCTGCAGGAGGCCACCTCACACATGGCTCTACTGCCTCAATCTCAGGGCGGTATTTCAAAGCGATAGGCTATAGTCTGACAGGACATGGTCTCATTGATTACGATCAGGTCCGGAGAATGGCTCATAAATTTCACCCAAAGCTCATCATTTGTGGAGCTAGTGCTTACCCAAGGATCATTGATTTCAAGCGTTTCCGTGAGATTGCCGATGAGGTAGGAGCCTTTGTGCTAGCTGACATCTCACATATTGCCGGGCTTGTTGTTGCAGGGGAGCACCCCTCCCCCATTGATTACGCTCACTTCACCACTACTAGTACATATAAACAGTTGTATGGTCCGCGTGGTGGCTTGATTCTGATGGGAAGAGACAGTGAAGCTCTAAGTGGAAAAAAAACCTTGGGTGAAATGATTCAGCGGGCAGTCTTTCCTTATTTCCAGGGGACACCGGATCTAGGTAGCATAGCAGCAAAGGCAAGAGCGCTAGCAAGAGTGGTTAGCCCCGAGTTCAAGCTACTTGCTCACCGTATAGTGACGAATGCAAGGTGTCTAGCGGAGAGCTTGGTCAGGAAAGGTTATTCTGTTCTGACAGGTGGAACCGACAATCATCTTATGCTTGTGGATACGCTTGCCAGTGGAATCACAGGCGTCATCGCAGAACGTGCGCTTGAAGAGTGCAATATCATTGTGAATAAGAATCGCATCTTAGGAGATACGAAACCAGCGCAGGTCACCAGTGGTATGCGTCTAGGCACGAATAGCCTTGCACTCAGGAATATGGGGGACTACGAAATGGTCCAGTGCGCCGATCTAATTCACCGGATTCTTTCTTCCATTACGATCTACGATGATACCAGATATAAGCTTGAGCCAGACATAAAGGAAGTGGTCTTGAAAGACGTACGAGAACTCTGCTGCCGATTTCCTATACCTGATTATCTTGTAGATCATACTTGATCTCATGAGAGAGTACACATACTTGTACTAAAGTAACGTGGCAACGCCTCAACGGCTATCTCCTCGTCCTCCAAGAGCATGGTCTGATGGCCCTCCCGCTCAAAATACATCAGCAGGATAGCTCGTCGCGTGGGGGAAGGCTCAATGAGCAGAAGACGCTTACTCATGAGGCACCTCTTTCACAGCTACGCCCCATGCATCAGGAGCCATATGTGTGTGCGGCTTGGTGTTTGCCTTTTTCAAAAAGTTGGAGCATGCTCGGCACACTTTGCTCCATGCCTGCGATGATGCAATCGTGGTGCATGTTGCCACAGGCTAGGCCATGTAGCCCCAGGTGGGCTGCTTCATACTCAAGAGTGATTTGCTCCATGAGCTGCGCTACTTCACTTTTATGTTCTCGTTCTGTCAAGAATACACCTCTTTCTTTCTCGATTGCCAGACTTGCTATAGCTTGCTATAATAACCCAAACTGATACATTTCTATTATTGTGAAGGTTCCCTGAGAAGTACAGGGTGCGTTTTGCCGCTCCGAGCTCTACTCATAGAGGCAAGCAGCATGTAAAGAGGAATATCATGTCCCGTAAAGAAATGAGCCAGCAACTCCGTCTTGCTCTGGGTCAAGCACTTCGAAATTACCGAACGAGCCATGCTCTCAAGCAGAAAGAGATGGCAGAATTGCTCTGTATAGATGAACGGACCTTACGGCGATGGGAGAGTGGGGAGATTTCACAGCGTGTTGATGATCTCATGCGGATTGCTGACGTTCTTGGCCTTGACTATGAACAGCTCGGCGTATCATCTTCTCTCTCTCTTCCCCGTACTCTCGCACAGATTGATGAAGACATTGAGCAGGTGTGGGCCTCTATCAAACAAGCTTGCTATATGGAGGCGCGTACACTTGTTGAAAACCTCATACGCGACTTGACCCTGCAAATTACCACCGAAGATTCTCTCTTCTTGCACGGGTTAGCTCGTGCGTATCATGCGGCTGGATATGTGACCTCTATCGTTTTGAGAACCAGCCACGTGCATATCCCTTTGCAGCACTATCAGGAAATGGAGCGTCTTGCGCATCTGGTGAAAGACGACACCTTGCTCAATATTGCGCTTACTTATGAAGGGGATATGTTGCGGCGGCGTGGAGACATCCAAGCAGCTATTCAGTATCTTGAGGCTGCACGTACGACAACACCCCAGGCAGACATGCTCGCACGTGGCAACGGAATACAACTGCTGGGACGGGCTTACTTATCAAATAAAGATACTTATGGATTTGAGCGTGCTCTCGCAGAGGCAGAAGAGATAGCAGGCACCGTTGATCTCAATGGAAGTACACGCGGACAATACAATCTGGGAACCGTCTATGAGGAGTACGGGAAGGGGTACGGCTCTCTGGGAGATATGCACAAAGGAATGGAGTATCTCAAGCGCGCTGAGCAACATCTTCCTGCAACGCAAAGATGGGAGCTTGTCCTAAAAACTGCACGGGCCATGACGTTAGTACGTGGGGGTGAGATCTCGGAAGGCGCAAACCTTGCCATTGAAGCGGCTATGCTTTGCCATCAAATAAGAAATTACCGCATGTTAGAGCGCATCTATCTCGTACAAAACTACCTGGAACAGTTGGTCCACGAGGTAGGACAAGTAACTGCTTCTTTGCGTGAAGTATTACATGGCCCTGTTGAACACATCTAGAGAACGCTTCAGACTGGATAAGGTAAATGTAAGGTCCAGCAACACCATGATGCATGAAGTCCACCAGTCTCAGCGACCTCCTGGCGAGACATCTGCAAGCAGAGCCAGCACGTCGCGGATACGAAACGGCTTGACCAGCGGCACTGCCAGCACCGCATTGGCCAGACGCTCTACCGCAAACTTCGTGCTCTCCTGCTGGGTCACCATCATGACCAGCCTGGTCCGGGGGCACAGGACTCTCAGTTGCATGAGCGCCTGCCCACTGGCGGGCCGCTCAGTATGCAGAGCCACAAAGGCGATGTCAGGCGGCTGCTGGCCAAAACGCGGCAATGCAGCTAAGGCGGCTTCATAGTCCTGGAAGATCACCACTTGATGCCCCATCTGTCGCACGTGCAGCGCGAAGATGGCTCGGATGGTGCGTGAGGGCTCAATGACCAGAATGCGCTTGCCGATGGTGCTTCTCATTTTCCTCTTTCTCTCTACCTCGTGACGGTGTGCTACCATCTACGACGAACTTGGCGATATGCTGGAACGCCAATGGCACCTGGACTTTCGTTGAGAGCTACCGGCACAGTACCATCCAACGGGAGAGGCTAGAAGCCCCTCCCTTGTGCTTGGTCTATATGTTCAACAAGCTGGCGGAATTGTTGACACAGGGCAAAGCAGGGCAGAAGCCTCTCCTGTTGACCCGAACCCATCAGCTCTAGCAGATACATCTGCATGCCCGTCCAGAGGAACTGGATTTCAATTCCGTCCAAGGGGATTTCTAGCTCCCAGTCTTCTCGTTGCAGCAGCTCCTCTAGCTTGGGTTTTAAGCCCCCGACGACCTGTTTGGCAAGAGTAACGTTGGACAGAGCAGCAGGTTGTTGCAGCAGGGTTCTTTCAAAGGTGCGCAGCGCCTCTTGTAACAGGCGTACCGCTGGCAGCGAAAAAAAAGTGTGTGAGGGCGGATGCGGTTGTTGGCTGGTGCGTTTTTTTCTCTTACTCAAGAGACTCGTCTCCTTTTGACATTTTGACGCTTGTCTGATTGACTTATTTGTTGGGTAATGAGATAGTTACTAGCAGGGAAACGCTTGTCTTGCGTTATCCCACCACAAGGTATAGCAGACGCAGATGAAACGGTTGTGACGCCAAACAAGGATGGTTTCACTCTCTTCAGTGGGTCTGGACAACATCGGTCATTTCTTCTATACTGAACACGAGATGTGTAGATGAGCATCGGAGTGAGAAGGAGAGCAGTATGATCGATGTCAGCGTGTGTTGGAACGAGCAATGTTACTTGTTGTTGGAACTCGACAAGCAGGGCCAGCCTAATTATGGCAAACTGCTCAAGAAGAGACGAGAAGAGCTCACCTGGAGCCGCGAGCAGCTTGCACAGCAGTACGGACGTGCCTTAGAACAGGACATAGGAGCAGATGCAATCCGCATGATGGAAGAGTATAATCAGGTTCCGAAAAACAGACAACGGCGTTATATCCTGGCTGCGCTGCTTGGCATTCCCCCCTTGTTGCTTGGGCTGCCTGCGCTCAGGCAGCCAACAGACCCTATCGAGGGGATGGGTATCCTGAGAAGAGTGCATGAACCCCTTGACCTCGCAGAGTACCACGCCAAGCTTGGCTACTACTTTCGGCAAGGAGCCAGTGCAGCAGGGGATATCTTTGGGGACCTGGTGGGCCGCATCAGCCTGCTGCACGATACCCTGCCCTACGTCAAGCGAGCAGACCAGCACGAGATGACGCGCCTGCTGTGCGGCTTCAATACGGCAGCAGGAAAGATTGCCCACGAGATCGGTTTTCACCAGACAGCCGACAGGTATCACGAAAAAGCCATTTTCCTGGCCACGGAGAACAACCTAGATGACCTGCAAGGTTTTGCGCGCTGGCGACGAGCGGTTGACATGGTAGATCAAGGAGAGTATGAGGCTGCTCTTGCAGAGCTGACACAAGCCAAAAAGCTTGGCAGCCGCCTGCCTGCACAATTGAATGGCTACGTGAGCTCGTTGATGGCTGAGATGATTGTTCGTGCCGCACAAGACAGCCAAGACCTTTCCACTGCATTAAAGATGATGGATGAGGCAGAGCGCGCTATAGGACCAGGGATGCAACTCAATGCCTATCAGACGCAATTTGACCGAGAACGACACATACTCGACAAAGCCCTGGTACGCGTGGCCGCACCAGTGAAAAAGCTGCATACTCCAAACAAGGCCATCCAGGAACTGGAAGCGGGACTCTCTCTCCCGCAAGAAACGCGACGGTCAGCCTATCGTCAAAGCTTCTGTAACATCATTCAAGCTAGAGCCTACATCGACAAAGGTCAGTTCGAGTTTGCTACCCAACTTGCTCTTGATGCGCTTGTTATAGTGGAAGAAATTCACTCCATGTCCTATCTTTTCGATATCGTGCTGCTCTACAAAGCCCTGAAGACGAGCAGTTACAAGAACGCCACGGCGGTGGCGGAGTTAGGAGTCGAACTGATGAAGGCTCAGCATCCCGAACTTTTTACCAAGAAGGGCTTCACAAGTGAGAGCCAATAGATATATTCATGGTTGCGACCATCAATAACCAGAACATACCCTCATTTCCAAATTATTAAAAGGGGGTTTACTTGTGGACTATTGCCAAACCTAGTTGGAAAGATAAAGCGAGTCTCACCCTCTAGTTCAGATATACGCTGGCCGAATGTGTTATAATATACGAGCCGAGAGACCCCGTGTGTGTGTTTGGGGTGGATGGTAAGAGATCAGAAGGAAGTCACTTATTATGGATTTGATAGAGAAACTTGCTAGTCTGGCACAACGGTACGAGGAACTGAATACACTAATGGCCGGGCCAGAGGTACTTGACGACCTCGCTCTGCTGCAACGCTATGGGCGCGAACATGCAGAGCTTGAAAAAGTCGTCCAGCAGTATTATGATCTGCTCAAGATAGATAAGCAGATCACTGAAGCACAGGAGATGCAGGAGAGCAGCGACGATGCGGAATTGCAAGATCTCGCCCACGAGGAAGTCGAGCATCTCAAGAGAAGTAGAGAACAGCTTCTAGAGCAGATAAAAATCTCCTTGCTACCCAAAGATAGCATGGACGACAAAAACGCCATTGCCACCATTCAGGCTGGCACCGGCGGCGACGAGGCGGCCCTCTTCGCAGGTGAGCTTTTCCGCATGTACAGCCGCTATGCTGATATACACCGCTGGAAGACTGAGGTGCTGGATAGCAACGAAATGGGTCAGGGGGGGATCAGGGATATCACCTTTGTAGTCAAGGGCAAAGGTGCCTATAGCCGGATGAAGTACGAGGGGGGCACACACCGTGTGCAGCGTGTTCCCGTCACTGAAGCCAACGGGCGCATACACACCTCTACAGCAAAAGTAATTGTCCTGCCAGAGGTTGACGATGACATTAACATCGACATCAAAGATAGCGATATTCGGGTCGATGTCTACCGCTCCACTGGTCACGGTGGCCAGAGCGTGAACACCACCGACTCGGCAGTACGTATTACGCACCTGCCTAGCGGCCTCGTCGTTACTTGTCAAGATGAGAAATCACAACTCAAGAATAAGCTCAAGGCCATGACCGTGCTCAAATCTCGCCTCTGGGATTTGGAGGAAGAGCGCCGACAAGAAGAACTGCGTAAGACACGGCACTCACAGGTGCAGACCGGCGACCGTAGCGAGAAAATTCGTACATATAATTTCCCCCAGGATCGCGTTACCGATCATCGCATCGGTTTGACAAGGCACAACCTCCCTGACATCATGAACGGTGAAATTGACGAATTCATCGACAACCTGACTACAGTTGACCAGATCGACAAATTGCAAAATCTGTAGCGAGAGCACGGCCAAAGAATCACCTCTTGTTGTGTCGTTTTATCCAGGAGACTCATGCCACTCGAACAAGCGCAAGCCATTCGTACCATTTTCTTCGACGTAGGGTTCACGTTGTTACGTCCATCACCCTCGTCTGCCGAAATTTGCCAGCGCGTATGCCAACAACTCGATTTACACATCCATCTTGATGCGTTAAGGCAGCGCATGTATGAAGCGGAGGACTACTTTTTGCGTCAGGCACACAGCAATAAACCTACTTGGGCGAGCGCAGAGTCTATATATGCATTCTGGCTGACCTACTATATGGATCTGCTACGCCCGTTTGTGGAAGAACATGAGCAACGCCGTCTCTATCAGCTCTCTCACGCCATCATTGAGGAGTTCGAGCAACACACAAGCTGGGAGGTGTACCCCGATGTCGTATCTACACTCGAATTGCTCCATGAGTACGGATATACACTAGGCGCAATTTCTGATTGGGGTATCACGCTCGGCTCCATCTTGCGCAATCTTGGCCTCGTCAAATATTTTACTACGCTCCTCGTCTCGGCAACCGCACGTCAAGCCAAACCAGCGTCGGCACTCTACGAACTGGCACTAGAGCGTACTAATTCTATCGCTGATTATACGCTGCACATAGGAGATTCGTACATTCTTGATGTGTTGGGAGCGCGCACTGTCGGGATAACACCCGTGCTGCTTGATCGCCTGGGACTGTTAGAGCAGAGGAATGTTGACTGCCACCTCGTGCATTCTCTATACGAACTGCTTGATCTGCTGGAGCTGTCACAATAGTTGCTTTACAGTTTTCTTTCTGCCGCCGGATTGAAGCGATACAAACGGGCGGGGCGGTGGGTACCTTCCATTTTCTTTATTTCTGTATCTTCCAGAATACCCGTAGCAAGAACTTTCTTACGGAAGTTGCGCTTGTCAAGCTTGCGATGGAGAATGATTTCGTACACCTGCTGCAGTTCACGTAAGGTGAACTGTTCTGGTAGCAGGTTAAAAGCAATCGTCGTATAGTCGAGCTTACCACGCAAGCGGCTGAGCGCATACTGGAGAATTTTCTCATGGTCGAAGGCAAGCGATGGTAGCTTGTAGACAGAGAACCAGCCAACATCGCTAGCATCACTGGCCGCCCTGACCTGCAAGCGCTCAGAGTCAAGCAGTGCAAAATACACGACTGTAATCACGCGTGTGCGCGGATCACGTCCGGGATCGCCAAAGGTATACAACTGCTCTAGATAGACATCTTGTACTCCGGTCTCCTCCTGCAATTCTCGCTTGGCTGCAGCTTCCAATGATTCATCAATATTGACAAAACCGCCAGGAATGGCCCACTTCTTCTCAAAAGGCCATGAGCGGCGATTGATCAGTAAGACCTGCAGATCACGCTGACGCAGGCTCATCATCACTACGTCCACACTGACCGATGGGCGCTCATACTTGCTCACATCATAATGATGAACTTTCTGTTCGCTCTGCTCTCCTCCACCTACTCCATCCTGGGTGGTGTTCATTCCTGGACTTTGCTCTTCCATACGACGTACATAAACTTTCTTGTATTAGTGTATCTTTTACACTAATATACCCTAAACGTAAGCTTCTGTCAAGAGGCTGTGAACTCAGGATACGCCCAGCGTGACCCGCGAGGGACCACCACTACTACACGTGCTACGCACACTGAACTCATTTGCCTCATACCTTGCCTCCGAAGAGACAAAGTATGAGGCAATTTGAGTTGGGGAGACATGCCTGCGCCCATTTCATGAGGGGGCATCAGGCTGTAATCCGTACCTCATGGTAATCGCACCTAATTTTTCAAGCAAACCACACCGAACACCTACAAAGACACTTACCCTTATAGGTTATCGCGGGCTGTCAGCTCTTCATTTGTCATGCCAGTGATGTCACTATCACTCATGGGCCGACTTGTCCTCGCGCTTCTTACACCCGCGTCGTCGTACATCGTCTCGTCCTGACGGCTCGTTGTCTGGCCCTTCGCTGCTGCACTTCCGGCATGGAAGAGGTAGTTGGATGAAGTAGGATCGAGCGCACCTGCAGGAGCCTGGTCAACCATACGTGCAAAGTGACTCAAATCTTCCTGGAGCGCACGCTCAAAGTGGCTACCAGCACCCAGGTTCTCTCCAACCTTACCAAGCACACCGGCCGGTGGACTGTAACTGATGAAAACATCCACCTGCGTCTGGTTAGAACCACTCGGAGAGAATGTTACCTTGCCAAAGTTCTCAAACCCACTAGTTGAACGCCAACCAATTTGCCGATCCTCAACCCAATTTTCATTAATGGCATCCCACTCATGGCGACCTAGAATATCTGCCACCCAGTGGCTCCGCTGGTCGTCGTAGTAGGTGACTTCTTTAACAAAGCTCATGAACTTTGGAAAGTCATTGAAGTGTGAAAACAATGCATACACCTGATGGACAGGTGCATTTACAAGCACTGATGCGTGATGCTGTGTATAGTCGGTCATATGATGTTTCTCCTTTACAAAATCTACGCTGTCAATTGTACAACGTTTGCGCGTAACCTATATGTTTCACTTCTCATCTCTATAACATCTCCCTTCAAAAGCATACCACGCTCTTGCCAGAATTTCAAGAAATAAAAGCACCACTATCAACATTTTAAGAAACTTTTTATCTATATTAGAATATACTTATTACATTTATAGATTTGAGAACATGTAAGCTTGCTCCCTTGCTAAGAAAACTTAGCTATCGCCAAAAATACTCTTCCCCCACGTTTATCTAGTTGGATAGAGAGAGGAGTCCCACCTCAGTCAGGCCAATAACTACTTTGGTACCAAAGCTACCAAGCGCAGCGATGGACCGGTCTATTATGGTGATATCGCCATTGACTTTGTTGAAGAGTCAACATGGTTGCTATTGCACAAGGTATAGATAGTACTTCAGGCGTTATACAAGTGAGAATGTTGGTTCTTGTCTTGGTTTTTTTTCGCGCCTCGTGTAATATGCGTACAGACATTGAGGCATGAGAAAGGATGCGTCCTTCAATGTAACCATTTACCCTTGATCTACGTAATGAGCAGTATGAAGAAGTTACGAAGAGAGGGTGTCAGTTCTTGGCCACATATTGTATACAGAGATAGCCTTGTAGGAGTTATTGTAATATTTCTCACAGAGGATGAGGGGACAAGCTATGTCAACTGCAACCTTAGACAACAACCTGAATCGCGCTCTAGAACTCGTTGGTGGCGTGATTGACCCGGAAATTGCCGAGACCTACCCTTCAATTGAGGCTCGTATTTTGGCCCAGGCATTAGAGAATGTTGAGTTGGCAGAGCGCCGCCTACGAGAAATTCAGAAGCTCGTTGGCGATATCGACGGAGTTTTTGTGTAATTTCTTCTATCTCCTTAAGCATCAGCCCATGTGCTTGCGCAGTGCAACGAAGTGATCTTCACCTTTGAGTTGGGCATGTACGTGTTCAAGAGGCCCTGAGTAACCATACCTTTGCGTTGCTAAATGCTACTTCAGTCGGAGGGTTATTGTAGGAGCGGGCCATAATGCCGATTTGGCCGCTACTAAGGTTAGTATCACTTATGTGATCGATCATGTGCTCATTCACGTAGAAATATAGGGTATTTGCGTTTGCGACAACTTTAACCCAGTTGCGTTGCTGAAATCCCTGATAAATCGCTGAACTTTTCGTTCGACCTATCAAGTATATATGATTACCTTTCAAGAAGGCTGTAACGTCGTAAGACCCATCCTGACAAACTTCAAAGTAGTAGAAGCTTGGAGTATCACCATTCGTAGTATCAGCTCGGGAGATCAACCCTCCGCATTCGCCTTTAATAATCTGCATCTCCGACCATTCTGCTAAAAAGCGCGTACAGCAGGATTTTACCGATTGCTTCCTAGCAGGTCAAGGGGATAGTTCTTCTGGCTCGGAGATAGATCGTTTGTCTGCTTGCGGTTAAAATGGCTTATACTATGACAGATAGAGGATCAAGAAGAGAACGCACGTAAAAATGAGGTAACTATCTGTTCTGTTTCTTCGGGCGTTTGCGTCTCCATCAGTTGCATACGTAGCTCCTGCGCTCCTGGGAAGCCATTTGCGTAGACTTTAAAAAACTTACGCAAGGTAGGAAAGTGCTTGCTCGTCCCCCAGGTCTCCTGCCAAAGATGCATATGGTCAAGCAACAGATGCATTTTCTCTTCCGGCGTTTTATCATTTATCTGAGTATCTGAAAAGAGGAAAGGATTTTCAAAGATACCTCGGCCTACCATTGCTCCATCTGCACCTGCTTCTGCCACTTTTTGTCTCGCCTCATCAAGTGACTTTATATCCCCATTCCCAATAATCAACGTCTCACTACTCAAAGTGTCTCTCATCTCGACAACCGTTTTCAGTGTATCCCAATGGGCTGGAACTTTAGACTTCTCTGAGACAGTACGTAAGTGAACAGTTAAGACTGCCGGTTTCTGTTCAAGAACGAATTGTATCCACCCGAAGTCAATTGCCCGATAACCTAAGCGTGTTTTGACGCTGACTGGTATGAGGCCTGCTGCTCCTTCTTTTGTCGCGTCAATGATTTCTTTTGCCAGTGGTCGGTTATTAATTAAACCTGAACAGACCCCTCTACTGACTGGACCCTGGGCAGGACAGCCCATGTTAAGGTCTACCCCACTGAATCCCATATCCACTAATTTTCTTGCCGCTTTACAGAAGTTCTCCGGCTGAGACCCCCAAATTTGTGCGACAAGTGGCCGCTCTATTTCGGTATATTGCAGTCTATGGACAACATGTGTTTCTCCCTTTGAAAACATCCCTTCCACATTGGTAAACTCAGTAAAAAACACCGTAGGTTTCCCGTATCGGGCTATCACTTGTCTCAATACAGTATCGGTTACATCTTCCATTGGTGCCAGAATAAATATAGGTTTGTTTAACTCGTTCCAGAAATTTTTCATTATCTCCCTTTTTTGGGTTGTTTCGTTCGATGATGTGATGATCTCCTCGTGCGACGTCTCCTTGTCTTAGAAAAAAGGGGAGATTGCACGAGTGGCTTCTCGGAGACTCAACATTTGGGTAGCGAACCGTCTGAGCTGTTAGAAAAATGACCTCCTACACAGAACATTTTAATATAACCCTTATCATCAACCCTGAGAATGACAAAAGCCTTATCGATTGGATCGTGATTAGCATCAAACGCAATTTGTCCACTGATTCCCTGAAATGGATGATCTACTGTAATTTGCGTAAGAGCATCAGTAAGAGCCTGCGGCGTAAGCTTAGTGGTACCTTTCAGGGCATCCTCAATGCCTCGCGATAGCACCTTAGCTGCGTCGTATGAAACTATGGCAGTATCATTGGGAAGCCCACGACCATAGTCACCTGGGGACTGATGGGTCGGATCAAACGCGTCATCATATTCCTGAAAAAATGGGGGTGGTCTATTTCCCGTTAATGCTGACCATTCATCATGGTACGCGACGGAGACAAAATACCAACGACCATAACTATTTGGACGTGCAGCGTACCCACCGTCTCCTGAAATCACCAACAATTTGGGAAATGCTCCAAGTGCATCCTGGAACTGCTCTGCATCATATGTAGTGATGCCCGCAAACAAGATCACCACATGGCTAGGATCAGGGGTATTTTTTAATGCCGTGCGAAGGGACTTTGAAAAAGAAGCTGCTGTCGTCTTCCCTGATGTGAAGTTCTCATCTGGAAGAATTCGGTGATTAGTCGCAGTAAATTGTTGCTTAAAATCCTGCGCAAGATCTTGACTGTAAAGGTTATTAGGATCTACAAAGACTACTACCTGCGTAGCTTGGAGCATATTTGCCATCTTTGCTGCCACTGGAGCTTGCACTTCGTTTGAAGGCACAATGCGGAAGAAGTAAGGAGAGACGCCCGTCAATTTACTAGCTGTAGCTTTCTGAGATACTATCGGAATATGAGTTCCGGTCTTGCGCAAGGAATCGAGAACATTTTCTGTGCGTGCTGAGGTTTGCCAACCAAGAATACCAACAACGCTCGGATCCTGGCTAGCTATGTGCCCTATTTGCTGGGCAACAGGACGAATATAGTCTAGTTCACCTCCGGTGTTGGCGATAAGCAGACGTAGCTTTATATTGTGGCTATCGTTGAACTCTTTCTGTGCAATATACGCCCCTTGTAGAGTACTCTGTGCCGCAGTATCGGGAAAAGGCTGCTGAAAGTCTAAACCAACTATCAGGGTAACATGGTTAAAGGCAACGGCTTTTTGATTCTCTATGTAGATCAGTGCCTCGGCATCATTAGTATCCTTTTCTAAACCTTGACTCCATAGTGCTATCGCCTCTTGCGCATTGCCATCTCTAAGTGCTTGCACTGCCTGTCGCTTCAAGTCGCTGTCAGCACGACCAATATCAAAAGGAGGAAAAGCCCCATCGTTCACACCGACATTTTCGCCATTAGGCGCTATGACCACACCTAATCCATTCGGCAACGGAGGTAGGGTTGTGATTGGCTGTGGCCCTGGATTTGCAAGACGGGGTAGAATGAGTAGTGTAAACACGAGTACAATGAGGATGACACACCCTCCAACAATCCACCAGGTTGTTTTTTTATTAACAACTGTAAAGCGACTTGGTGGATTCACAGGAGCAGGAGGAGGAACAATATTTACCTTTTGCGAAGAATCTGTAATGACTTTTGAGTTGTTCGGTAGCAATACTGTTGAGCTAGACAGCATGTGCCCACATTCGCTACAACGGAGCGCATCAGCATTATTGATCTCGCCACAAGAGTTACATCGTTTTTGCTCCGGCATAAAATACTCCTGCCAACAAAGAATTAATAAATCATAATGTTTTCCTTCTCTTGGGAAAGAACTTGAAATAATGTCTTTTAAAACGAGTTATGACTCTCTAGTAATGTTTCACCAGTCCAGTAGAGCTGTTTAAAGGCCGAATCAACTGGAGTCAAGTTTCCTAGTGACACGCTGCAATACGCTGCTTATTCTCTCGACTTTCCCATAGCGCTGCTGGTCCTGTCTGGTTTTAAGTCGTCTGAATTGCTCTTCATCTTTCTGCGCGAGTTGGATTAGCCGTTTGCTTTCTTCATATGCCTCTTTGGCCATAGCATTGAGAGCCTGACTCCGACCGTTGTATGCATAGCCAAAGTCAGGCTTAAGACGGATAGCCTCATTATACTGCTCTCGTGCCTCTGAGAAACGCTTGAGTTGGAGAAGGATATCCCCATACTCCTTATGAAAGTAAGGATTATCGGGTTTCAGAGTAATCGCTCGCTCGTACGAGCGTTGTGCTTCGTCAATATGTTTCAGTTCACAATAGATCTCTCCTTTGCGCCGCCACAATTCAGCATGATCAGCATCTTTTCCAAGCGCGACAGCCAGAGCGCCAAGAGCCTCTTCAAGCTTACCAATTCTGAAAAGCGCTTCACTCATATTGGCATAAACTTGAACAATGGTAGTTGTTTCTTCGATAGCAGGCATTCTGTTAGTCACGTTTTTATATGAATCAATAGCCTCCAGCCAACGTGCGAGATTAAGCAGAGTGTCGCCTTTCTTCCGATAAAGGGCAGAGTCGTTGAGGTTGAGAGATTTGTGCAGAGCAATTTCGTAAGCAACAAGCGCGTCTGAAAAGCGTTTTTGCTCGAAGAGGATATCGCCTTTTCTACTATAGAGTTGAATATTATCTGGATTTAAACGAATAGCAACCTCATAAGCCTCAAGCGCTTCTCGAGCTTTATTGAGCTTGAGCAGTGCCTCAGCTATATCCTGCTGTATGCCAGCTCTGTTCTGGTTAAAAGAAGGGTTCTGTGGCAAAACACGAAGAGCCTCACTATAATATTCAATAGCGTTTTCATAGTGGTGCTGTAAAAATTGCTCATTAGCTTTATCTCTATATTTTTTTGCTTCGTGCATTCCTTGCACTCCATCAATTGCCTTGCGGATTCCCCTCCTAACATCTACATACGCCTCATCTGTGTTAGGCCATCTAGTAATGGGCACACCATCTGTAGGCAGGACCTGCAGTTTGCTGAATGGGGCCTCCTGCCAATCCACGGGACGAAGAATGATCGGAACTACAAGAGCTTCTCCTCTATCGTGCCTAGCTAATGCAGCATCCATCTCCTCGCAACAGTATGCAGAGTTCATAAAATCGGAGCTAATCAATAAAAGAATAATATCAGCGGTGTTCAAGTTTTTCTTGATTTCGCTAGCCCATTCTTGCCCTGGCAAGATTTCACAGTCAGCCCAATGCACAGTATTTAGTTCACTTAGAGGTCGGAGGTGCCTATCTAATTGCCGTTTTATCTCTTTATCTTCATGAGAGTAACCATAAAAGACTTTTACAGATTCTTCTGGCATTTTCCCCCCTCCCTCTATTCCCTATAGAAACGAGGCGAATGTCCAGTGTCTAGACTCAGAAAATTGCAACGCCATATAGTGTCTCTAAAATAACACAAGCTCACGTTTCTGTCAAAGATGCTAATTTAAAGAATTTATACAGCCTAGCAGTGTCTCATTTCTTCTGTGCATGTAGCGCGTGCAGCACGCGCTCTGGCGTCAACGGAAGCTGGCGTATGCGTATCCCTAGGGCGTCGGCCACGGCATTGGCCACCGCTGGCGCTAACGCACTCTGTGACACCGTAGCGAAGACTTTCGCACCGAAAGGAACGGAAGCATCCTCGGTCTCTATCAGAGAGGTCTGCATCTCTGGCATATCCTGCGCGTTATATATATGATAGTCGTCCAGCCCTGCTGTGAGCAATACCCCGTTTTGGTCGTAGATCAGTTCTTCACATATACTCGAGCTAAGCGCCTGGGTCGTGCAACCCTGTATCTGCCCCTCTGCTAGTAATGGATTGATAAAGCGACCTCCATCAACTGCTGCGACCACTTTGAGGACGCGTACACTCCCAGTTTCGGTGTCTACCTCGACTTCGGCTCCTTGCGCAGCAAAGGAGGTGGGGATATGTTGCGCTTTCCAGGAGGCCGTTACGACCAAATGTTGTCCCTCAATATAGAGAGCGTGCGCCGACACCTGCGCGACTGTTGTTGTTTGCCCACTAAATGACGTGATGACACCAGCGGCAAGTCTTAATGTGTCGGGAAGTGTGTCGAGCATGCGTGCGGCTACAGTGAGTACCTGAAGACGCATCTGCTCTGCTGCCCTCTTCACAGCGCCTATTGCACTATAAAGGGCGACGTAGGTATTTGTATCACAGAGCGTGTTGCTCGTATCCACCGGATGGAGCAAGATATCCTCTAGAGGGACGCCTAATGCCTCTGAGGCCACCTGAGCCAGAATAGTAGTGAAGCCGCTATCACAGGCCGCTGTGAAAAGATCAAAAGAGCCGTCGTCATTGAGCTTGATGCCAGCCCCACTCGTACTTGTCGCCATACTGCTCTCTAGAGCAAGAGCCATACCTACACCACGGCGGAAGCGTTCATAGCCTCCGCTCATAGAGCGTTGAGTGCTCCTGCGCTTCTCTCTCCAGTTTAGCTTCTCTGCTACAGCTCGCAAACACTCTGCCAGTCCGCAGCTCTCGACAGCGAGTTGCTCACCACGAGGCTCACGCACTAGTAGGTGCGTGCCACCTGCTTGAAACCAATTCCTACGTCGTATTTCCAGTGCATCCATGCCTAGTTGTTTGGCGATCTCGTCCATATGACATTCAAGTGCAAAAAACTCTTGCGGCATACTATAACTATGAGTAGCTCCTGAAGGTGGGAGATTTGTATAGAGGACTTCAGCAATATAGCGCATGTTTGGGCAAGGGTAGAGCGAGAGCGCAGGGAAATAGCTACTACACGGAGAGGTCAAGGGATGAGTAGCATACGCACCTGTGCTGGCAATCAACGCCATTTGATTGGCAATAATCGTTCCGTCCCGTCTGACGCCTGTTTTTAGGTGCAAAATATGTGTATGACGGAGACGACCGTTGCCAAAGTCATCGGCGTGAGAGTAGGTCAACTTTACAGGTCTATGTGTGGCTTGTGTGAGTAGAGCACAGAGATCCTCCAACATAATCTGCTGTTTGCTGTTGGCATTGGCACTACCATCGGCTCTGACTACACGAATGCGGCGTGCGGGTAGAGCTAGTATTGAACTGACGGTACGACGGATATGCTGGAGGGACTGGGCAGCAGTGCGCACGACAAGGTAGTCATCCTCATCGAAATAGGTGATGACCGTATGCTTTTCAAGTGCTGTCTGTTGCACTTGTGGCACGATGTATTGGCCATCGATCACGAGATCAGCCCGCGCAAAGCTACGTTCTACATCACCGATCTCTATGCGCACACGAGCAGCAACGTTATGGGCAGCATCAACAATACCACGCGACTCACGTTCAGGATGCAACGGAGGTCTACCAGGCTCCAAGGCTCGGCGTGGATCAAGAATGGCAGGAAGCACGTCATACTCCACCTGGATGAGACGGAGCGCTTGCTCTGCAACTTCTGGTGTCTCGGCGGCTACAGCGGCAACACGGTCACCGACGTAGCGCATAATAGAATCCAGGCAATAGTAATCAGCAGGACCACTATCAGGTGGAAAGCGCTCTACAGGGCAATAGGCAACATGCGGCACGTCCTTATACGTCAATACAGCATGCACACCGGGCAGCGCTTTTGCTTGTGAGACATCAATAGCGCGAATGACTGCGTGAGCGTGCGGGCTGGTGAGAACGCAACCGTACAACATGCCTTGAGGCGTAACATCCCCAGCGAAAGCGGGTCTACCAGTAACAAATTTCAACGCATCTCTTGCTTGTACCGCCTTGCCTATGACCCGATAGGGTATCTCCGGCTCTGTCAAAATCGCCGTGGCAGCACTTGCAGCCATAGCACGCAGTCTAATTGTCTCCTTCGATACAGCGTTAGGCAACACCGCACGCAGTTTTTCAGTGGCCTTAGCAGTTTTTCTCGCGTTACCATGATATTCTAGAGTAGGCAGATGCACTCCACGCATTCTTGCAGCAGCGCGCATGATAGCCTGTACCGGTTTGGCATAGCCAGTACAGCAACAGAGATGGCCGGAGAGAACATCACGCACCTCGTTCTCTGTGGGGTGAGCATTGCGTAGAAGCAGTGCATAAGCAGAGAGCAGCATGCCAGGAGTACAGAAGCCGCACTGAACCGCCCCGACCTCTATAAACGCCTCCTGTAAGGGATGCAATGTTTGTGACGACCCCAACCCCTCTGCGGTGGTGAGCGTACATCCCGCTGCCTGCCCAGCCAGCATAACGCAGCTTGGGCGTGGCACACCATCCACTAGCACTGTACAAGCGCCGCATTCGCCTGTCTCACAGCCCTGTTTCACGCTGTAGTAACCCTGACGACGTAGCATCGTTAGCAACGACTCGTTCACCGGTACCTGCACACTCTCAATAGTACCGTTGATGCATAGTTCCAACTCCATCGCTATCTCCTACCCTCATTCTGGCTACTTATCTCTACCTCAACAGAGGAATGCTCAGTTGTTGGCTCCCCGGAGTCTGTATTGCGCCAGTATGCCGTGTTCGTCGCTTCCTCAAGCACTCGGTAAATCAGGTTTACACCGCTAGCACGCCGATAGCCACTGCTCACCAGACGATCCGTAGGTGGACGAAACTCTGTCATTGCTGCTTGTAGTAGCGCCTGGACACGCTGGCTCTCCGCAAGATACAGCACTGGTTGGCCTGCAAGATGCTTCTCAACCACACGCAGGCGTACAGGCTGCATATTGACACCACCCAGCGCCACACGCACACGCTGGTACACACCCTCCTCGACCTCCACAAGCGCTGCTGCATTGAGCAATGCTACATCCGTAGTAGTGCGCCCAATGCGTATGAAAGAGGCACCACAGCCAGCGGCGGGACGTGGCACAATTACCTCTACGATCAGCTCGTTTGATCGTCTGTCCTGCGTCAATGAGCTGCAGGAGACATAGCGTTCTTGCTTGCCTGTATAAGTTACTCCCGCTAACGCAAGCCCGGGCCGTTCAGCCGTGCCTCCACTCAGGTTCACCTGTGTTTTCGAGCCAGAACGCACTACTGCATACGCATCCATCGCCACCAGTGCCATAAACACATCTGCCTGCGAAGCGACACCAGCCCCTAACGTTCCACCGATAGTAGCACTAGCGCGAATCAGTCGTGAGGGCGAAGAGGCCAGTGCGGCTCGTGCAAGCAGCCCCATCGCTAGTTCTCTCAACAGAGGATGCTCAGCCATACTTTGCAGCGTCGTCATTGCGCCGATATGAATGCCTTGTACATTTTCGGTAATGTAGGCGAGTCCAAGCTCACGTAGATCAACGACAGCCTGAATACTGTCATCCTCTAGACCAAGCAGATACGTTCCACCAGCTAAGGGTACAGTCTTTGTATCGTGACGCGCTAAGAGAAGCAGTGCATCATCGATGTGCTCTACCCAATGGTATTCAGCAAGGTTCAGTAACATGCGTTTTTTACCTTCGTCGTAGTGGTAGCGCCGTTAGTATCCACCGTTGCGTAGCAACAATTTCTCCAACTTGTAACAGATTCTAACACATGAGGATGAGAAGACTGCAATTTGCTGGACCGGGTAACCATTATGGGTAGGGACCAATTGCCTCTCACGACTTCACTGTAGCGGGCGCTTTGACTATAGCGTATAATGGTCTTATGCAGATGTGCAATATCCCTGTTTAGCTACTAGGAAAGAGAGCAGGAACATGCGTAACTTGGCAACAGTAGTGGCAAAGGTTGCTGCGCTGGCAGGCGGTGCCTTGGTGGGCGCTTTGCTCACCCGCTGGTTGGACGAACGCCTGACAGCACGCACGGTACAACGATTCGCTGACGATAAAACGCGCTATGCCCAGGGACTTGCCCCTCTTGAGCGATAGCCACATACAGCAGCAGGACCACAACACTAGAGGTACCACAAGAAGTGTGCCTGCCGCGTCTAAGGCAGATTCTCCACCAAGCGACGAGCAGTGTGCAGCCACTCTTCAGCAGTATCATCAGGAACGGAACAGCCATTTGCCAGAATGAGCCGTCGTCCCTTGGTCTGACTGACAGCCGAGAGAATCTCATTCTCCAGCTCTGTCTCGCCCCCGTGGGTAAGCGGGCCACGCTCCCACAGGCCCGCCATGAGGCACTTGTCGGTCATGGTCATAGCTTCACTCAGGCTTGGCCCTGTCAGTCGATCACTCCAACTGATGACTGAAACGGGATAGGTGGTGAAGAAGTCAAAGTAGATTTGATCTCCCGATTGGCTGGGGTCGGCGTGGATATGCACAATGTTGAGCCATCCTTCCTCTGCCCCTCTTAGTGCATCCATGTCGTAGATATGACCGAAGCGTAGATATTCCTCAGGAGTAAAATCGGCATTGGTTGCACCCATACAAGAGAAAAAGACGCCACTTGCTCCCGCCTCAATTGCCGCCTCCATCAGCTTACGCAGATTGGCTGCGATAGTACCCAATCCTTCTTCAAACGGGTCGGGGTGTTTGCGGGCTTCTTCAATAGCTTTTTTCTTCCCCATGAAGCGCAGTGCATATGTCAATGGGCTAAAGAGGGTAAGGATGAGAGGATAGTCATTGCCTAAGCGTCCACGCAATGTGCGAATACATCTGATCTGCTCCTGAAACATAGGCGTATCCAGGTCGAGGCGTGGCAGAAAACGCAACTGCACCGCCTCCACAAGGGCATCTTCTGGTGGTGGATAGGGCAAATCAGGCATTATCTTCACAATATCTAAGTGAAACTTTTCAATAAAGAACTCATATGTCAATTCAGCCATGCGTATACCTGAACCTTCTGGCTTAAAATGATGCCAAAAGCAGAACGGGACGCGATCTACTGGCTCACTCTTCAGTGCTGCATGAACACGCTGGCTTGCTGTCATAGTACTCATATGCTGCTCCCTCAAGATAATAAATAGATGTTGACTAAAAATCTGTGCTGTTTGGCTCGGCTCCCTGTTGCGGTCCCTTGCCATGACACATTATAACACGTTCTATACCGCTACTTTGAGTCGACACGATAGGAGGAACATTTTTGTGGGATTACAAACAGTGCATATGGGAATTGCCAGTAGTTTGCTGGTAGCAGTACTGGCCTGTATTGTGCTGCGCCCACGTGGCTTGAACGTCGCGTGGCCTGCAAGTGTTGCTGCACTCATTGCTATTGCGTTGGGGCTGTTGCCACTCACGACATTGCGCACAATCCTCAACGATACCTGGGATGCATCCGCGACCTTGATTGCTCTCTTTCTCCTCTCCGAGGCGCTAGATGCTCATGGCTTCTTTACTTGGGCCGCGCTTTATCTGGCGCGTAGTGCTCGTGGCTCTGGCTGGCTGCTCTATATCCTCATTCTCGTGCTTACTCTAGCTACAACAGGACTGCTAGCCAATGATGGGGCAGTCTTGATCCTTATACCAATCTTTGCCACGCTGTTGGTGAAAATCTATAAAGCTGAGGCTTTCAGACTTCCCTTTCTCTTTGCCGCTGGCTTTCTGGCTGATGCCGCCAGCACTCTGTTTGTCCCCAGCAATCTAACCAACATTATTATTGCTGATGCCAACCGACTAAACTTTACGGCCTTTGCCCAATGGATGGCTCTGCCCACGCTCTTTGCTGCGGCAACTGCTAGTTGCTGTTTCGGTGTGCGCTTTCATAGGCTGCTTGGAAAGAAGTATGACACGCAAGTTTTAGAGCAACCCCATGCGGCCCTGCAGGACCGCCTGCTTTTCTGGGTCAGTTGGGGAGCATTACTGCTACTGGTAATCGGCTATATCATTGGCAGTCAATTTCACTTACCTATCTCCTATATCGCTGGTCCCATAGCGCTGAGCATGGTGCTGTTGGTACAAGTGCGACAGATACGTTCAGTACGATCACTCTTGCTAGCTGCCCCCTGGAGCATCCTCTTTTATGCACTAGCTATGTTTGTCGTTATTACTGCCGCCTATTATGCGCACGTGCTGTCGTTTTTGACAGTTCCGCTGCGTGCATTTGTTGCGCCCTCGGCAGATGTAGCGGGTGCTATCCTATCCGGCAGTATACTGGCTCTTCTTTCGGCGGCCGCCAATAACCTACCAGCGACACTGATAGGGGTGCTTGTATTACATATGGTACCTCATCCCAATTTACTTGCCATCTACGCAATGATTCTCGGGGTAGACGTCGGTCCCAAATTCACTCCGTTTGGTTCACTGGCAACACTGCTCTGGCTGGATATTCTGCGCCGCAATGGCATTCGTATCTCCTGGTTACGCTATTTCTATGAGAATTGGTGGATAACATTGGTTACGTTAGGTATGTCCTTCGTTGGGTTAGTGGTCTCTTACGCCTTGTTCAAATAATGCACACCTGATACAAGCTGCGGTGGATGTAACCACATCCTTGCGGCTGCGAGCCGGTGATGCAATATATGTAGCGGTGGCGCACCAGTTGAATATTCCTCTCGTAAGTTGGGACAAGGAGCAATTGCAGAGAGCATCGGGCATCATCAGAACGCATACACCTAGCAGTTATCCAGTATAAACAGTGCAAATGCCATTAGCTCCCAACAAGTTGCGCAAACACAAAGACGACAATCACCGCAAAGAGGAGACTATCTATACGATCAAGCATGCCACCATGACCGGGCAAGATCTGCCCACTATCTTTGACATGGGTCTGACGCTTGAGGAGCGACTCAGCCAGATCACCTAAGACAGCAGCGACAGCAAGCAATAAAGCGAGCACAATAGCAAGATACCAGGGCAGCCCCAGCGGTACAACAGCGAGGATCAGAGTGATAGCTAGAGAAAGCACAAGACCCCCCGCCACACCTTCCCACGTTTTCCCCGGGCTAATGGCTGGCGCGAGCTTGTGCCGACCAAAGTAACGACCACTAAAAAATGCAGCACTGTCAAAGCCCCAAACGCCTAGCAGCACTATGAGAAGCCACCATGCGCCGCGTGGCAAAACGAACCAGGCTGTGTTGGTTATATGCACCATTCCCGAATCGTAGCCGCGCAAGAGCAAAAAAAAGCTCATTGGCCAGCCCACGTAAATAGAACTTGCCAGCGTAAGCGCCCAGTCAGTCATAGCACCATCAAGCTTTTTGCGCAAGAAGAGCCAGGAGAACGAAACAAGCAATGCAGTTCCCAAACCAACTTCGAGGAGCAACAGCCGCTGCACGGGAAACATCGCAGCTATAAGAAATAGTATACTTAATCCATAACTGATGACTATCAGTGGACGATATCCTGCATGAAGCAACATATTGTGCAGTTCAAGAACCCCCGATACGACAAAAAACGCTACAACAGCAAAAGCCCACCAGCCGCCGAACCACACACAGCAGGCAAGGGTGATAGGTCCACCAATCAGAGCAGTGAGCACTCGTGGACCAATGGATAGCTTTGCTTTAGTTGTCTCTCGAGACTCAGGAACACCCAGGGGGGCCTCTCGTTGACTTGTGTGCCACATGCAAATTACTCCCCCTATGCGGACAATGTCGACACCCACTCTACCCACCTATAAAACGAGATGGGCCTCCCCACAGTTTCAACACCCATTGGTGCTTGTTGAGGAGGCGCTGAGGCGACCGAAGCGGCGCTGCCGTTGATAGTAACTATGTAGAGCAGCAAGCAAATCTTCTCGTCCAAAGTCAGGCCACAGCGTAAGCGTCGCATAGTATTCGCTATAGGCCGACTGCCATAACAGAAAGTTGCTGACGCGCATCTCCCCAGCCGTACGGATTACTAAATCAGGATCAGGTAAATCACGCGTGTAGAGATAGGAGGCAATCAATTCTTCAGTGATAGCCTCGGAATGACGCCCATCAGCAATAATCTGTCGAACGGCATCGACCAGTTCGGCACGTCCACCATAATTAAAGCATATATTGAGGGCAATGCGCGAGTTGTTACGGGTCAGTTCCATTGAGTCTCGTACAGCCTGTTGAATATCAGCAGAGAGGTCATTGAGACGACCAAGATGGCGCAGGCGCACTCCATCGCGATGTAACTTCTCCAAGTCCGAGCGGATCGTTTCCCAGAAGAGACGCATGAGGCCATCTACTTCCGCACGTGGTCGCCCCCAATTCTCGGTTGAAAACGCGTACACACTGAGCATCTCAATATCCAAGTCGGTGGCACACTCGACGACGCGGCGTAACGCAGTCACACCAGCCTTGTGTCCCGCCAGCCGGGGAAGACGACGCTGAGTTGCCCAGCGCCCATTGCCATCCATAATGATGGCAATATGGCGCACAGGACGTACAGATTGCTCAGTCGCAACAGACTGTAACTGCGACGAATCGTTCTCTTTCTCCCGAGATAGAGAGAAGAGATCTTGTGGCTTGGCCAACGTTAGACCTCCAAAATCTCCGTTTCCTTTGTTTTACCGATTTTATCCATCTCATCAACGTAGCGATCGGTGAGCTTCTGTAACCGCTCAGTACTGCGTTTCAGCTCGTCTTCGGAAACTTCTTTTTTCTTCTCACGGTCGCGTAGCTTATCTTGAACGTCACGACGGATGTTACGGAGAGCAACTTTGTGCTCATCCAACTTCTTATGCAGAGCCTTCACAAGATCACGACGACGTTCCTGAGTCATCGGAGGGATGCTCAGGCGAATAACAGTTCCATCATTACTAGGATTGATACCCAAGTCAGACTTCTGAATCGCCTTCTCAATACCGGTCAACATCTTCTTATCCCAAGGCTGTATTACAAGAAGACGCGGCTCTGGAACACTGATAGAGGCGACCTGATTGAGAGGAGTCGGCGCTCCGTAGTAATCGACAGTGATACGCTCAACGAGAGCCGCGCTCGCACGCCCAGTGCGAATTGCGGCCAAATCTTGTTTCAGCGCCTCAACAGCTTTTTGCATACGTCGTTGGGCATCTTCAAATAAATCTGCTAAATCTGCAACCATGCTAGTATCCCCTTTTTTCTCTAGACGCGGCAGAGTGCCTCAAAACTGGGACGTGACAATAACCCGTACACAATACTTAGGATGCTTTCACGTCTGCAACGAGTGTACCACACTTTTCACCATACAAGATGGCCTCTAACGCTCCTTGCTGATGCAGATTGAACACAATTATCGGCAAACGGTTATCCTTACACAGTGAAAGGGCAGTACTATCCATAACGCGTAACTCCATGTTCAGAGCCTGCATATAACTCAATTGCTCAAACCTTTGAGCATACGGATTGCACATAGGGTCATCATCGTAGATGCCGTCTACTTTGGTCGCCTTGAGTAGTACTTGGACATTGAGTTCTATGGCCCTGAGAGCTGCAGCCGTGTCGGTGGTAAAAAAGGGATTACCAGTACCTGCTGCTAGGATGACAACGCGCCCCTTCTCTAAGTGACGCACAGCACGGCGACGAATGAATGGTTCAGCAACAGGACGCATCTCGATGGCAGTCTGTACTCGCGTAACTATGCCAAGCTTTTCCATCGCGTCCTGCATGACCAATGAATTCATCACGGTCGCCAGCATACCTACGTAGTCAGCAGTGGCACGGTCTATGCCAGTAGTGGCGGCGTCGGCTCCACGCCACATATTTCCGCCGCCAATGACCATAGCAATCTGCACACCGAGATCGTACACCCGCTTGACCTCTCTCGCTATACGCTGTACGGTTTGAGCATCAATACCATACCCTTGAGGACCAAGTGCTTCTCCACTCAACTTGAGCAAGATACGCTGATACTGCAATGCAACCCTCATACAACACCGTTCACCTTGCGCTACTCACCCAACTCAAAGCGGCAGAAACGACGTACGACGATATTTTCACCCGTCTCAGCGATGGCCTTGCGCACCAGATCGCCTACTATTACTGACTCATCTTTCACCCAGGGTTGCATCATCAGCACTTGCCCACCCAGCTTTTTCTTGAGTTTGTTGCTCAATATCTCTTCACGCTTCTCGGCTGGCACACGAGCCATCGAAGCATCTTCTAACTCCTTGTTGCGAGTCTCTTCTACTACACTGGCAGGGATATCCTCGTAGTCGACATACTTAGGTGCAACACCGGCGATCTGTAAGGCTAATTCACTGGCAAGATGCCGGAAAGTTTCGCTACGGGCCACAAAGTCGGTACTACAATTCAGATCGAGCAACACACCTACCCTATGATTATGGTGAACATAGGTGAAGATGCCACCCTCTTTGGTCTCGCGCCCTGACGCCATCATCTTCTCTGCCTTCTTACCACTTCTTGCCTCAAGATGTTTAACGGCTTCTTCCCACGTTTTGGATTCCGTCAACGCATTCTTACAATCGGCAAATGTTGCACCGGTCTCCTCACGCAACCTCTTCACATCCGTAGCAGCGTACTCCATGATTATGTTTCTCCTCAATCTATTGTTGTATCATACTCAGTTGATGTCAACGGTACAATGACCCCTGTCCATCTTTTTTGGTTCTGAGTACTTGACACGTATGCTCGATCCCTACAGATCCGTTCTGGCAGGAAGCAAACAGGTCGTGACCAAACAAACAGGGCGACCGCAAGAGTCGCCCCTCCTAATACATCATGTGGCTGTAGGGCGACCGCAAAGGCCACCCTGTCCCCTTGCCTCCCACTAGGCATGTCGATCTCTACTCTATTTTAAAGGGTCTCTTTTGCAACCAGCTCTGGCTCAGAAGCGGTAGCTACAGCCTCGTGAGGAATAGCAGGGGGCACAACACTTTCTCTCTCAGGCTCAGCGAACGCCGTTACAAGCTCTGTAGCAATAGGCTCGTCGGCATGCTGCGGCTCAACATCTTTTTGCTGAGCCTCTAGCTCTCTGCGCCCCTCGATAACAGCATCGGCAATCTTAGCACAAAGAAGACGAACTGCACGAATAGCATCATCGTTGGCGGGAATAGGATAGTCCATCTCGTCAGGATCGCAGTTCGTGTCGGCAAGAGCAATAATAGGAATTTCCAGACGCCGTGCCTCTAGCACCGCAGTGCGCTCTTTACGCGTGTCAACAATGAAGATAGCGTTTGGCAAACGGCGCATGTCTTTGATGCCACCCAAAGTGCGCTCAAGTCTGGTCATATCATCTTGCAAGCTCTGTACTTCTTTTTTGGGCAAGCGCTCAAAGTCACCACGGTCGCGCCGTTCCTCCAGGCTACGTAGATAGCGGATACGCAACTGAATGGTCTGGAAATTGGTAAGCATCCCGCCAAGCCAGCGCTGATTTACATAATACATGCCACAACGCACAGCCTCTTCAGCGATAGCCTCCTGTGCCTGTTTTTTGGTACCAACGAAGAGAATGGTACCACCACTTGCCACGGTCTGCTCCACAAACTTATACGCTTCATTCAGCCGTGTCACCGTCTGCTGCAGATCGATAATATGAATACCATTGCGGTCCATGAAGATGAAAGGCTTCATCTTCGGATTCCAACGTCGCGTCTGGTGTCCAAAGTGAACACCAGCTTCCAAGAGTTGCTTCATTGAGATAATATTTGCCAAAAACGAGTCCTCCCTTGAATCCTCCGCTCTCCTTTCAACCAGCGACAGGCATCCTTCTTACTTATAAAGAGTGCCAAATGATCGACCGACCTCAGGGCTTGCGCCGATGAGAGAGCGTGTGTAATTGTATAGAGTAATGTCCTACATCACGTGCTACGGGAGCAGTTTCCCGCTAGGTGGCAAGTATAGCATACAGTTGCCCGATAAGCAAGAAACGTAGATACATGTGCATTGATCTACTTCAGTTAAAGAGACGTATATATCTATAGGGCTTTTTGTTTTTGGTACTCAGGCTTCTCAAAAGTGTCACACCTCTCACTTGTGATCAGAGAAGCGTGAAGAAAGGATGTTAAAGCATGAAGGGGTTTGTTCCAGGTCTACTTCTTGGCATCGCTATTGGTTTTCTGTTCGCTCCTATGTCCGGCGAAGAGGCGCGCCGTATTTTGAAGAACTTGGCAGGCAATGAGCTAGTTGGTCAGTATACACAGCAGATTTTTAGCGGTTTTTCACAGACCAGCACTAGTTTAGGTGACCTGACACAGTTCTCCATCACCCGCCTGATAGAGGAGAACGGCAGCACTTTGAGATCCCTGGCAGAGCTGGCTCTCAACAAGATGACGGAGGAAGGAAGCACCTTCAATAACCTGGGAAACATGCTAGACCGAGTTGTCTCAGGCGTGAGAGCCGGCTAGCGCCTTGTCGATACAACGAAGCAGTAGGGAACATCGAAGGGGGTTTTTCGCATGAGTCTGGAATTTTCTGGGACGCAAACGATATCCGTCCCTATTGAGAAAGCCTGGGCCTATCTCCTCAATGTGAACAAAGTCGCCGCTTGCGCTCCTGGTTTTCAAAGTCTGCAAGAGGTAGCACATGAGCGTTGGCAGGCGGTCGTCAGTGCAGCAGCGGGGCCAATGAAGGCCAAGTTTACCATTGATTTGACACGCACTGAGATGCAAGAGCCGGAGCGTATGGTGGTGAAAGGACGTGCCAATGCCCCGGGGACCACCGTAGAGGTGTCCGGAGAGATGAGGCTCACTACCCTCACTTCAGATTCGACACGCATGGACTGGCGGGCCTCTGTTGAGGTGAGTGGTGCCCTTGCTGGCGTCGGTGTTCAAATGCTGCGTGGGATAGTAGAGAAACAAACTACTCAGTTTTTTGAGTGCCTCAAGAAGAGCGTGCAAGCGTCTTATGGCAAGTGGTCATAGCGAATGCTGTGAAAGTGTGTACACACTTTCACAGCATTTTTATCGTTTGCTCAAAGAAATCAAGAAGCTGGTCTGAAGGTATCGCTAAAAATCGCACTCACTCTACAACTGAATTCAGGCAGGAGTTGTCTTGACACGTACCATTCTCCATCAACGATTTCATACCGCTTGTCATTCTGCTCAGTAAAAGTGAGCACCCGACTTCACAAAGAAACGATGCGTGTGGTTTTGCCTTCGCGACGCAACGCCCACATATACCACGTTGCAAAGGTACGATAGGGACGCCATAGCTCACCTCTCTTACGAACTTCCTGCTTTGAGGGACGTGTCGGTAACTGATAAGCCACACGTATACCGTCCAGAAAGCCCAAGTCGTCAACGGGCAGCACATCGGCTCGCCCAAAAGTAAAGATGAGGCACATTTGAGCAGTCCACAGACCTATGCCCTTGACGGCGGTCAACTGAGTGATAATCTCTTCATCCTCTAGTTCCTGTAAGAGCTCTAGTTGTAACTGCTCTGAATGGATATGCTCGACAAGATTGCAGATGTAGCGAGCCTTGGCTCTCGAAAGACCCAATGCCCGTAGACGCTCACAGTCAAAAGGCAGAAGGGTTTCTGGCGTCACTTTTCCCTCTGGCAGGGCGGCACGTACACGGGCCATGATGGCATCAGCGGCCTTGACGGAAATTTGTTGTGAGATGATGGCATCAACCAAGGCATTGAAGATGTCTGGATCAGGTTGTAGCGTACATGGACCAACTTGCTCAATGGTCGCTCGCATAACCGGATCAACGTCGCTCAAATAAGCTGTAGCAGTGGTGACGATGTTAGCAAATGTAGCCTGCATCGATATTGTTACTCTCTCTTCGGCATGTGCTGCATATCAAACTGTAGTTCCAAAAAGTCTAGCGATCTCTAGCGAGCTAGGATTTCCCTTTTTGGTTTGGTGAGGGGGAAACGACAATCCTCACCGGATGGACTACCAGCGATGCCAGCACCGCTTTGCCATCCTCTACCCCCTCCACTTGTTGGAAAGCATTAGGGGCTACTTTTCTGATGATGTTGCCTGACCCATTGATATCAGCATTCACGTACCGCCCGTCTGCTGTACGGTAGAGTCCACGCTTGATACGCTTGCCGCTAAAGGCGTGCTTCTCGTTCCCGTTGTTCGGGTCACGAACGGGCAATGGGTCCAAGTCTAACAAACTGGCTTTACTCGTGTAGGACTCTTCCGTGATCTTGACCGTAATGCCTGCTAACTCCGCCTTGTAGGTCAACATGGAAATGAAACGGGCGTGCGGAATGGACACGAAATTTTGATTGGTGCGCTTGCCCATGTTCGCTTTCTGCTTCCACCCGTCATTCTTGCCGATGCACAACACCCCTATCCCCTCTTTGACCAACAGATCAATAATTCGCTTGCTCGCGGTATGCATGTAGTGGTCAATACGCCTGTTCCGCTTGGTGGTCATACGCTCCATGCGCTTGGTCGTGCCTGTATGCCCTAGCTGCTTCTGTAATTCCGCTTTGCGCTTATTATACCACTGATTGACACTTTTGACTGGACGCCCGTTAACAATTCTCGCCCGAAAGCCAGGTTTGTTTGCTGTTAGCGCTACCAGATTATTTATGCCAATGTCTATGCCAGCGTAGTACGCAGGGTTCACGTTCGCCTGTTTGACCTCTTTCCTGTACACCACTTCAAGAACATAAAAGCCCTTGCGTGGGACAATACGCACCTGGTCTATCTCTTTTCGCTTCGTTTGTACCTCAATAGACAGCATGGAGGGTTGGATGAGACCACGTTTCAGTCCCTTCTTGCTCACAGCCTGCTTCGTGTAGACCAGCAGGTTGCGGCCTTTGGCCTTGTCTTTGTACTTGGGTGGTTTCGGTCGTCCCAGGAACGTGGAGGGGTCCTGTTTATATGCCTTGCATGCCTCAAAGAAGCTGGTCCAAGTGTCGTCAAGTTGCTTGAGCACCTGCTGAGCAACCTTAGCAGGAAGCGCCTTGTAGGCTTCATGCGACTGCATACGCTTGTCTAGTACGGCAGAGCGGAGCCAGGTCCCATCGGCAAAGAAGGCTTGGCGTAGTTCGTAGAGGGCGGCATTGTATAAATTCTTGGAGGCAAAGGAAGCAGCATCAATGACGGCATAGCGTGGGTCACGACGAGCAATGACGTGCTGTTCTACCAGTTGCATGGAGACCGCCTCCTTTCTTGAGAACGAGTTACTGAGCTTGTGCGGCAAGGGTCTGACTCAGGGAACTGATGACAAAGCCAAGGCGGTGCAGGGAGGAGAGCGTGGGAGAGCCCAGCGCTCGGTCAATGCGCTGCTCTCGGCGGTACTGCTTGCTTGAGAGTTCGCTGTCCACAAACTGGATAATGTCCTGCTCGGTCCAGGCGTGCTCATGATCTTGGTCAAACAAGCCGTCTTGAAAGGCTTCTTGCCCACTCCGCAGCCCTGCTTGCACCTCGGCATGCGCTAAAAGGGCGGAGAGGACAGGGACAGTGGGTGGTGGAACGTGCCTGTGGTCACTCATTGGTGATAGCTCCTTGTGTGTGCTTGACAGCTCGACTCTCAGCCAGGTATCATCCCGCTTGAGAGCCTAGGCTGCGTTTAACTAGCTAGACTCTTTCTGCTTATGGGGTGCGACGAACGCCTCATAAGCACGTTACAACAACTCTTGCTACTACTCAGCTGTTCAAAAAGGTTATGGTGTTGTATGACTTACAAAAAACTAATACAAACTAGTAACTAATCTATATTTTACCTAATAAGTTAGTAAAAGTCAATACTTAACAATATGAATATCTTATCGTATAATAAAGAAGGTCAAATAAGATCATGCAGAAAAAAAAAGGTCAAGATGGCAAGAAACACCGAATGGATTAAATCAAGCGAAGGCCAGAAACTCTTAAAGATGGACAAAGGAAAGTTCTTCTACTATGCCAAAGCAAAAAGCATTAGAGTCAAAGAAGGAGAAAGCGAAAGAAAAAGCCTTTATAGCCTTGCTGACATAATGAGGGTAAAAGAAGAGCTAGGTATAGATGACTCACCACAAACAGTCATAGATTGGGTCAAGCCATCAGACGTACCTGCTACCGTGGCATTAGACTTCCTCGTCTACCAAGAGGCCGTTATTGCCGATATTAACCACTACCTCTCTTGGGTGAGGAAAAACCCGTATATCTCCCTTGCAGCATTTGATACAACTGATAGAAGAACAGCACTTGCCTATGTGGCAATGCTCCCTCTGTCAGAAAGCGTAATCATGAAAGTGCTCAAGGGGGAAAGATCAGAAATGGACATACAAGCAGATGAGATTGAGGAGTACAACAGGCCAGGAGCCTACACACTTCTGGTAGAAAGTGCTGTAGCACACCCAGAACATCCTGAGCAACTCGGTAAAGTACTGAGAAGTTTACTCACTTTTTGGTGTGAACACTATCCAGAACGCCACATTGACAAAATCTATGCACAGTCAGTGAGCCCCGAAGGGGACATCCTCATACAGAAGCTCTACTTTGCAGCACGTTACGACATAGCAGAAACAGCCTTTATGCTCGATCTAAGACGCCCAGGAGCATCAACCTTCATTAGAACGTTCCAGCAATGCCTCAGAGCTAAAGAAAAGCAGCTACAAGACAAACACGAATGAGTGTTTGTCCAGTGAGCATGGCGGTCTCTTGAGGTTGGCTATCTCGTCTCACTTTGGATATAATTGCATATGGACACACCCGAAAACTATTATGCCATTCTTGGCATCCCTAGCGATGCTGAAGGCGACACGATAAAACGCGCATACCGCCAGATGGCAC
The DNA here is from genome assembly GCA_019240835.1 of Ktedonobacteraceae bacterium. GTDB lineage: Bacteria > Chloroflexota > Ktedonobacteria > Ktedonobacterales > Ktedonobacteraceae > JAFATZ01. The sequence goes on along the minus strand of JAFAXQ010000001.1, from coordinate 8,441 downwards.
GGCGCTACCACCCGGATATAGCTGGTCCGCACGCTGCACTTGAGATGAAGCGTATCAATCGCGCTTACGCTGTCCTGAGCGATGCTGAGAAACGCCAGCACTACGACGCAGTTATTGGGGGCGTTATCGACATGCGTAGAGGAAGCTCGGCTCGTCCACGTCCCCAGCCACATACATTTGATGCTGCAGAGGATATCGCCTTCTCTGACCTTAACATCTTCTGCACCAAGGGACCTTTTCGCGCTGGTCCAGTTATTCACAGCGCTCTCGGAGTTATCTCTGCCCTGAGTAGTTCACGCACAGTAGAGGGCATGTTAATTGCTGCTGGTTCGCTTGACGGCAAGGGAACACTCTGGCAAGTAGTGCATGACACAGTGCGCAACCAAGTGCAATTCATCACTCACCCTCAGTTCACCGTCGAGTCACTACGTGAGCTACGCTTTTCGCCCGCTGGAGCTATGCTGGCAGGATGGGGCAGATTGGGCTTGCACGTATGGGATGCCCATAGTGGGATACGACTGTGGAGCTACGAATTGGGGCAACGAGCCGTTTCCGCCCATTATTCGCTCGATGCAACACTTGACGTAGCACCAGGAGGGAAACGCCAGATCACCATAGCCTTACCTCTGCTCACTGCCGATTCACACTCCCCACGTGCGCGGGGAGTGCGCGGGACCGACGTGGTAAGCCACGTAATGGGCACGCTCGATGCGAGCTTGAGTGTGCCCATAGTCTGTGCTGAAGAAGAAATCGAGAAGCGACAATTCTGGGCTATCCGACTGCGCAGCCTTGCCCAGGATGCGCGCACGCTGCTTACGCTGTCCTGTGCCCACATGCAGAATGAACCTCGCGAAATGGCGATCGTGCGCTGCTGGGATCTCACTTCACGTTCACCCTTGAGCAAAAAGATACGCCCCCATATCGTCGCCTCTATTGTGGTTGGCTGCTGCGCCGATTGTGCTCCACCATATGCGGTCACAACAAATGCTAGAATGCTCGCCTTGGTTCACGGCGGACAAAAAATATTGCTGTGTGATACCGCTACAGGCACCTACAGTGAGCTGCTTAGTGGCACAATGGGTGGTAGTTCGAGAATGGCCATATCGCCTGATGGTCAATGGGTAGCGGTTGCACGCGAAGATAGCGAAGTGAACGAGGGAGTGATAGACCTCTGGTCAGCAGCAACGAATCAAGTTGCACAAAAGCTCTACCATCCCTGGCAGGTCAGTGCTTTGCATTTTGCCGACAAAGAACTCATTGTGGCACTGACGGATGGAACTATTCAGGTGTGGCAATAGGCAACTTTTGTACAGGAGTTACACTCTTTTCTGCTATTCGTTTGAGTGAAATGAGGTAGTATGTCATGCGCATTTCGGTGGTTGTTCCAGTATACAATGAAGAGAAAACGATAGTTCAGGTGCTCACGAGCCTCGCACGAGTCTCGCTTGAACTTGAGGTTATTGTCGTGGATGATGCCTCCAGCGATAGTACATGGCAGATTCTGCAGCAATTGCGACAACAGGAGCCGTTCAACAGCTTCCGTTTTGTGCGTCATGAATACAATCAAGGTAAAGGGGCCAGCTTGCGCACTGGCTTCGGCCTGATAAGCGGTGATCTAGTGACAGTGCAAGACGCAGATATGGAGTACGACCCACAGGATCTGCCCACTCTGGTGCGTAAGTGGCAAGAGGTAACTGCATTGGGTCATAGCAGAGCCGCAGTCTACGGTTACCGCGACCTCTCAGCACAGCACTTTGCTGTCCGCTGGGGTAATCGCTTTCTAACGGCAGTCACTAATATGCTCTTTGGCAGTCGCATCCATGACATGGAGACGTGCTACAAATTGATACCTAGCAGCGTTGCACGAACTCTGCCAATGACAGGCCACCGCTTCGAGATCGAACCTGAGATTACCTCTTGTATACTACAAGCCAACTTTACCATATTCGAGGTGCCAATCAGCTACAAGCCACGTAAAGAAAAGAAACTTTCACCCTGGAAAGATGGCTGGCCTGCTTTAGCTATGTTACTGCGCCGACGCTTCAGCAAGCCATTTCAACCTCCCCTCCCCACTCAAGATCCCGAAGTACAGGCATCAGAAATGAGCCATTAAGCTACAAAACGCTATCCCTCTTTTGGGACTCCCAAAAGCTCTGCTTAAAGAGGTTGACATTTTTCTTGTAATTATCTATAGTTCAATCATAACTATGTATTGCTCTCACTGAGCAACATAATGGAGTAGTACGCTTTGATTGCCATTTGATTAAGACATCCAACAAGTAGGGAAGTGACTCATGAACTGTTCTCAATGTCAAGCTGAAATGCAAAACGCGGCCACGTTCTGTCCCCAGTGTGGCACACCTGTTTATCAGAGCGTAGCAACTCCAGTAGCACACCTGCAGACACCAGCAAACCTTCAACTCCCACCTGCCTCACAAGGCACAAACGTAGCACAGCCTATGTTCTCATACTTGCCAGCGGGAGCCCCTCCCTGGCCTAGCACGATTCCACAAGAACGACCGTCCAGTCGGCCTTCTCCTCAAGTAACTACAACCGAGACCAAGGCAAAGGTAGAGCGCTACAAACCTTCGATACGTGGAGCAATGCTTATCGCCTTCTTGGTTGTACTTACGCCAGTTCTAGGAGCGCTATTTACGCTGGGAACACTCTACGCACAAGGTCAACTGGGGACTACAAACCCTGTTGGACAGCCAGCACCAACGTCACGAACACCCGCTACGATAGTGACGGCTACACCTTCTGCACAGACTGATCAACTGCCCACACCCACGGCCTTTCGGCAGACCAGCAATGTTGACGTGAATGTCTCTTTTAAGTATCCAACGGACTGGATGGCTGATGCACCACAAAAGTCAACCGACGTCACATCTCTCAGTGTCCATCCCAGCCAGCAACTAGGTATCATCTTCATTGTCCGACGTTTCTCCCAGAGCACTTCATCCAGCATTCAAAGCCCAGACCAGATTAACCAGGATCTCGTCTCACGCCTTGGTACCAATGTGAAAGACATCCAAGCAGTACCTGCGCCTGCCGACCAACCCCTGGTCGGTGGCGTCAAGTGGGTAGAGCAGGATGGAATCCTTGTAGATAGCAACGGAAGCAAGTTGCACTTTGCAACGCTCTCAGTGCAACATAATAAAAGGTACTATAATATCATTGCCTCCATGCCTGACCTCTACTACAACGAAGCGTTGCATAAGTATATCAATCCTATACTTGGCTCATTGCGCTTCCTGTCGTGAACTCATAAAACACTATGAGATCAAAAAATCTCTCGGCAATGCCGAGAGATTTTTTGATCTCATAGTGTTGGACTCAGACTGCGACTAGTACTCAGGCATTGCCGGAGCAGCGGGCTTCTCCTTCTCGGGCAGGTCTGTGATGAGAGCCTCGGTCGTCAAGATCATCGCACCAATGCTAGCAGCATTCTGCAGAGCTGAGCGTGTCACCTTGGCTGGGTCGATGATACCAGCCTCGATCATGTCTACATACTTATCAGTGAGCACGTTGTAACCGACATGGTAATTGTTTTGCTCTTTCTGAGTGCGGCGAACACCTTCGGCGACAACCGAACCATCACGGCCACCGTTGACGGCGAGTTGACGCAAAGGCTCTTCAAGAGCACGGCGCAGAATGGTAACACCTGTTCCAGCATCGCCTTCGAGATGCAGGTTATCCAGTGCTGCAACAGCATTGAGCAGAGCAACGCCACCGCCAGGAACAATACCCTCTTCAACACCAGCGCGGGTTGCGGAGAGCGCATCCTCCACTCGGGTCTTGCGGTATTTCAACTCGACTTCGGTACCAGCACCGACCTTAATTAGCGCGACGCCACCAGCCAGTTTTGCCAGGCGCTCCTGCAGCTTCTCGCGGTCGTAGTCGCTGGTAGTCTCCTCGATCTGCGCCCTGATCTGGCGAATGCGAGCCTGAATGTCTGCGCTATCGCCACGGCCCTCAACAATAGTTGTCTCCTCTTTGCGAGAGATGACTGAGCGGGCAGAGCCGAGATCAGCCAGCGTGGTAGTATCTAGGCGGCGGCCCATCTCCTCGCTGATGACCTGACCACCAGTGAGTGCCGCCATATCACGCATCATGTCTTTGCGGCGGTCACCAAAGCCGGGAGCTTTGACAGCCAAGACATTGAGGATACCACGCAGCTTGTTTACCACCAGGGTTGCTAGTGCCTCACCATCGACATCTTCAGCGATGATAAAGATGTCACGCTTCCCCTGCTGCACAATCTTCTCAACGATGGGCAGTATATCCTGCACAGCGCTGATCTTCTTATCGGTAATAAGAATGTATGGATTATCGAGCACGGCCTCCATCTTCTCCGAGTTGGTCACAAAGTAAGCAGAGATCCAACCTTTGTCGATCTGCATACCCTCGACATACTCGGTCTCGAAGTTCATGCCTTTAGACTCCTCAACCGTGATGACGCCATCTTTGCCAACTTTGTCCATGACTTCGGCGATCAGCTCACCGATCTGATCATCAGCAGCAGAGATAGCGGCAATCTGGGCAATCTCTTTTTTCCCTTCGACCGGGATTGCCATAGAGCGGATGTATTCTACAACTGCCTCTGTGCCCTTGTCGATGCCATATTTCAATTGCATAGGATTGGCACCAGCCGCCAAGTTCCTCAGGCCTTCGTTGACAATAGCTTGGGCCAGCACAGTAGCGGTGGTTGTACCGTCGCCAGCCACGTCATTGGTCTTGGTCGCGGCTTCCTTAAGCAATTGGGCACCCATGTTCTCGAATGGCTGCTCCAGTGTAATTTCCTTGGCAACGGTCACGCCATCATGAGTAACAGTTGGCGCACCAAATTTTTTGTCAAGAGCGACGTTGCGACCCTTTGGGCCAAGTGTGCTCTTGACAGCGCCAGCAAGAGTATCAACACCCTTCTTGAGGGAACGACGAGCTTCCTCGTCAAATACAAGCTGTTTTGCCATTATAATAATCCTTTCCTTTCGTTTTAGCTGATAATAGCAGCGAGAATATCACTCTCTTTGAGCACCAAGTACTCCTCACCATCCAGTTTAAACTCTGTGCCGCCATACTTGGCAAACAGTACACGGTCTCCCTCGCGCACATCAATTGCCACGCGCTCACCATTATCTAACAAACGACCACTGCCAACAGCGATGACTATGCCTTCTTGAGGTTTCTCTTTAGCCGTGTCTGGAAGGACAATACCACTTCTGGTCACTTCCTCTTTAGCCGAGGGCTTTACAACCACACGATCACCAATAGGACGAAGCTTTGCCATTTACATGTACTCCTTTTCACCTTTAGTGTATACAGTCTTTACACGTTATTCGCCTTCGACATCATAGTGAATAACGCCGGAAATAGTAACCGAGCGATACTGAGAATAGTCACAGCTACAAGGGCCACCAGCAGCACATCCGGTACAGCAATACGCCTGTTCCTGCACCATCGTCACAGACCAGAGTATCTCGATATCGCAGTTCGCGCAACGCAACGGCTTCTTCTGGATGCTCTTGCTCTCTTTGCTTTCTAAGTTGTTGCCCTCTGCATACATTGTCTCTTGCCTCAAGCTGCCTATTAGATGCTCGGCTTCTGTACCAACAGTATGCCATAAGGAATGTTAGAAGCGTATAGGAGAAGTGTTAGAGGAATGTTAGAAATAGCTGCCCCTGCGCCCCTGATGATGTAGAATGCTTTCTATAGGTGCTCTATTAGGAAGGCAGTGAGGATGTTTTATATCGTAGTTGTCGGCAACCAGACATACCGCGTTGACGTTCATGAAGATAAACAGAAGCAGAGCATTACGTTAGATGATACAACATACATGATTGATTGGCGAGAAATTGTCCCAGTAGCAGGAAATGGAGGTGCAGGCCACTATAGCCTTCTCATCGCTGGCACTTCGTACGACATCTTCATCAACAAGTCTGTTGAAAAGGAGACCTACGAGATTTCCTTTGGCGGGCAGCGCTTCGAGGTCAAGGTCGAAGACGAACGCAGCAAACTACTGACAGAGTTGGTCAAGTCGGGGTCCAGCACGGATGAAGCAGTCGTGTACGCTCCCATGCCTGGCTTGGTCATAGATGTTCCCGTGGAGCAAGGAGCTACCGCCATCGCAGGTCAAACTTTGGTCGTCCTCGAAGCGATGAAAATGGAAAATGATCTCTCTTCGCCGATTGCGGGAACGATAAAAGAGATTCGTGTGACTAAAGGGCAGACAGTAGACGAGGGAGATCTGCTAGTGGTGGTGACGCGGGGCGCGTGAATGAATAGGACCGGTCCATATGTTATAATGGCAATGGTAGGCAAAGAAGGGATTACGACTCGTGGATCCGCATACAAGCAAGAACGTCCAGCAATGGCGTGAGGCGACAGCACGCAGTGCTCACCAGAAAGTTCAAGAGCGACACGTAACCAGTTCGGACATTGAAGTTCCAGACCTGATAACAGAAGAGGATATGCACGATTACGATGCTCATAGACAACTCGGCTATCCGGGCGAGTTTCCGTTCACGCGTGGTATTCATCCTGGCATGTACCGCTCACGGCTGTGGACGATGCGCCAATATGCTGGTTTTGCCACGGCGGAAGAGTCGAACAAGCGTTATCACTTCCTACTTTCTCAGGGCACTACCGGACTCTCGGTGGCTTTCGATCTACCAACACAGATGGGCTATGATGCTGACCATCCACTCGCAAACGGTGAGGTAGGCAAAGTCGGTGTTTCGATTTCCAGCTTGGAGGATATGGAAACGTTGCTGCATGGGCTACCGCTCGACCGCATCAGCACTTCAATGACTATCAACGCCACAGCGAGTATCCTACTTGCTCTCTACATCGCCGTCAGCAAAAAGCAAGGTGTTGCGATACACAAACTGTGCGGCACAGTACAGAACGACGTTCTAAAAGAATACATTGCACGCGGCACCTATATCTACCCGCCGCGACACTCGATGCGTATCATCACCGATATCCTCCGCTATTGTGCTGAGAACATGCCGCGCTGGAATACTATCAGCATTAGCGGTTACCATATCCGTGAGGCTGGCTCAAGTGCGGTGCAGGAGGTGGCCTTTACACTCTCTAACGCCATCAGCTACGTGCAAGCAGCAGTGAACGCTGGCTTGCATGTAGACCGCTTTGCGGGCCAGCTCTCTTTTTTCTTCAACAGTCACAACAACCTACTGGAAGAGGTGGCCAAGTTTCGGGCAGCGCGGCGTATGTGGGCCAGAATCATGTGTGATCGCTTCCAGAGCAAAGATCCGCGCTCGATGATGTTGCGCTTCCATACGCAAACAGCAGGTTCGACACTAACTGCACAACAACTCGATAACAATATCGTGCGCACCGCATACCAGGCCCTAGCTGCTGTACTGGGGGGCACGCAATCCCTGCACACTAACGCCAAGGACGAGGCGCTCTCTCTGCCAACCAAGGACACCGCCCGCGTAGCACTACGTACACAGCAAATTCTCGCTTACGAGACTGGCGTTGCCGAGGTGGTTGATCCATTAGCAGGTTCGTATTATATAGAGTGGCTCACAGACGAGATAGAGAAACAAGCCTGGGACTATATCCACCAGATCGATACGTTGGGTGGCAGTGTGCGAGCAATTGAGCACGGTTTTATACAAGCGGAGATTGAGAAGGCAGCTTACAATTATCAGCTTGCGCTAGAGCAGCAGCGTGCCGTCGTGGTGGGAGTGAACCGCTTCGTGCAGGAGGAGGAAGTGCGACCACCCTTGATGCGCGTCGACCCCGAAGTAGGCAGGCGACAGTCAGAAAAGCTTGCTGCCCTACGCCGACGACGCAGCAATGAACTAGTACAACAGAAACTGCAGTCTCTTAAACTGGGAGCCGAGGGCACGACTAATCTGGTACCATTGATCATAGATGCAGTTGAAGCCTATGCCACGCTTGGCGAGATCAGCGACGCCATGCGCGAGGTATTTGGCGAACAACGCGAATTTCGTAATGTGGAGTAAACCAATAATACTATGCAATACTTGAGTTCAAGTGAGACTGCTGAGGCACGAGGTATGCCTCCTGCGCATGACAGCGCACGCAGGAGGCATGCTTTCGACGCTGAGAAGAGTACGTTGAGCACAAAGGCTGAAGCAGCTATAGGGGTGTTCGATTCAGGGGCAGGCGGTCTAACGATCCTGTCGGCCCTGCGCCAAGAACTCCCACACGAGCACTACATCTATCTCGGTGACACAGCGCACTGCCCTTACGGGACACGCAGTGACAGCGAGATCAGTCAATTAGCGGTTCAAGCGAATCGTTTTTTGATCGAGCAAGGTGTCAAGCTGATTGTTGTTGCTTGTAACACTGCGTCGCAAGCTGCCCTTGCTACTCTGCGCTCTACTTTCACAGTTCCTTTCGTCGGAGTTGTACCAGCGGTAAAGCCAGCAGCACGTACTACAAGA
>JAFAXQ010000296.1 GCA_019240835.1 Ktedonobacteraceae bacterium | reverse complement strand
CCCGCAGCCTCATACACCTTTGCCAACCTTGCCTGAATCTGCCACTGTTCTCCGGGCAAGCCGAGGTCCGCGGCCACCTCGGCGGCTTGGCGCAGGTGGGTGATGGCCTGCTCGCCGTGCCTGTCCCAGTCGGCTAAGACAGCCAACGAGCGCAGGTAGGGAATGCGGAAGCGCCGAGAAGACCCTAGGCGTTCCCCCAGGCGCTGCACTGCTTCTCGCGCCTGGTGCACACGCCCCGCGTGGAGGAAGACCTCCGTTTCATAATGCGAGGAGAAATCCAGCCAGAGCAGGGCTGACTCAGTGCGCTTGCGCAAGGCTTCGGCCTGCAACGAAGAGCGGCCGGCCGCTTCCCACTCCCCTGCCACAGCAGCATGCATGCACAGTCGCGAGAGGGCAGACACGCGAAAATGTCTGACGTCTCCTGCCTTTGCCACAGCTACGACCTCTTCGAAGGCGCGGTGTGCCTCTTGCCACTGCTGCACGGCTTGATAGACACTGCCCAGGGCCGTGAGAAGGCCCTGCAAGACGAGCGGTATGAGCGCAAGGGTAGGTACCGACGCCACAGCCTGTTGCATAAGCCCGAGAGCCTCTTCATAAGCCCCCGCCTCCACTAATCCAAACGTCAGGCAGAACCTACTGAGGACTTGTGTCCAGACGTTCTTGATCTCTTCAGAGCGCACGAGCCCTCTGCGGCCACTGGCAATGCTCTGCTGCACCTGCCCAGCATTCACCTGTGCCAAAGCCAGAACCGCCCAGGACACGGCTTCTGAGGCGCGATTGCTCAAAGGTTGGGTGAGCCCAGCGCCCATGGCAATGGAGGGAAGGGACAGCTCCCGGCAAGCAAGCGGCTCCTGGTCCAGAGCGGCATACAGCCCCAGAGCCGCTTCCAGAAGGTGGAGGGCCTCCTCAAAGTCTCCCCCAAGAAGATGGAGCGCTCCAAATGAGGCGAGACTTCTGGCTTCCAGTTCCTTGTCCGCTATAGCTCGTGCCAGTTCCAAAGCCTGCTCACCATGAGCCAGGGCGCGCTTTGGCTCATCCCACACAAAGCCGATGATCTGGGCTCGGTTCCACGCCGTTTCGGCCAAGGTGCGTTGATCGGAACTGCTCTCGGCTCTGTGCCAGGCCTCTTCCAGCAGCGCTTGCGCCTCTTGCCTGTCCTTGGCCTGTTGGACCGCCAGGATTGCCAAACGGTTGAGAGTCAGGCTCACAAGGGCAGGTAGCTGGTGCTCTTGCGCATAGGCCAGTAGCTCTTCATAGGTCTGCTGGGTCCTGTGCCAAGCGTTCTGGAAGCCATAGGCCCGCCCCAGGCTCACGTAGAGGTGCTCGACCTCGGAGGCCGAAAGCCCGCTCCCGACAGGCTTTTGCGTCTTGAGCAAGGCGCGCGCCTGTTCGTAGTCCTCGATGGCCTCCTCGACGGCAAAGATGGCCATCGCCTCATCTGCGGCCTGTACACTGTAGCGATACGCCACCTCGGCCTCTCCGCCTGAGAGCGCATGATAGGCCAGTTCGGCAGCCGGCGCACCTTCGGTCTTGAGCACGGCGAGGGCATGCTGGTGCAAGACGAGCCGGCGCACCGCCCTCAGTTCGGTATAGACCACGTCGCGTACCAAGTCATGAGTGAAGTGATAGCTGGCCAGCCGACCTGCTCCGGCCTCCTCTTCCCGCAGGATGCCACTCTTGATGGCTTCCTCCAGGGTCTCCACCCCTTCCAGCACCCGCAGCTCGGCCACCTGCCACAGCCGCTTCGCGCTCGCTGGGGAGCCCAGCACGGCACTGGCCATCACCAGTTGGCGTGCTGGCGCTGACAATCTGGCCAGCCGCGTCTGGATCATCGTGCGCACCGAGGGGGGTAACAGCTCGCACATGGACTCCTGTCGTGCCAGGGCCACCACCAGTTCCCCCGCCAGAGCGAGCCGGAAGCCCCCCTTAGTCGTCAGGCAGGGCAGCAGCCACTGCCGTTCACGCAATAGCTTGAGCATCTCAAGCAGGTAAAACGGCTGCCCCCTCGTGCGTGCAAAAAGGACATGGCCCAGCGCGACCAGTGGCCTCTCCGAGGCAGACGAGGCCTCGACGGAGGAGGGCCGTCCTATGGCGTGCTCCTCCTCTGTGGCAAGAGCCTTAAGCAACTCGAAGGTCTCGGACTCGGTGAGCGGCGGCAAGGGAAGCTGGGTGAGCGGCAGGTCACGTCCCAGATCGAGGAGCTGAGCGGCACGCTCTGGGTTCAACTCTAGTTCTTCCTCGCGCAGCGTACCCAGCAACAGGATGCGGTGGCCCTGGCCCTTCCAGGCGTGGCCTAGGTAGCGCAGCAGGTCGAGGGAAGCGCCATCTATCCAGTGCAGATCATCGAGCAGAAGCACTACGGGAGCCCGTTGGGCCAGGGCTGACATCAGGCGCGCCACTGCCTCAAACAGCCGCAGCTTGTCCAGAAACTCATCCTGCGTGGGTGCTGGCAGATCAGGATAGCGCAGGCGCAGCTCCGGCAGCAAGCGTGACAATTCAGCCAGCCACAGGTCCTCCAGCAGGTCCTCCGGCGCGTTTTCTGCTTCCAGCCGCTCTCGCAGCGCTTCGACCAGCGGTTGATAGGGCAAGCGGCCTCCCAGTTCGAAGGCGTGCCCACGGAGCACTTCGGCCCCCTGGGCCAATGCCCAAGCCACAAACTCGCTGGCCAGCCGCGTTTTGCCGATGCCAGCCTCCCCTACCAGCAGCACCACCTGCGGCTGTCCCTGCTGGGCATGCTGGTAGCGGCCCGCGAGCTGGTGGAAGGCCGCGGCGCGTCCCACGAGTGGGGCCACCAACTCGCCTGGTGGTCGACTCTCCACTGTGGGGGAAGGATGGGCCGGAGCAGCGCCTCGGCACGCCTGGGTCGCCCGAATGCGCTCGGCCAGGGCCACCGTCTCCGCAGAGGGCTTGATCCGCAACTCCTCGGCCAACCGGGCGCGCAGGGTGGCGTAGACCTGCAAGGCGGCGGTCAGGTCGCCTTGCGCCAGGTGGAGGCGCATGAGACGCCGGGCGGCCTCCTCCGAGAGCGGGTTCAATGTGAGCCAGCTCGTGAGCGTAGCTTTGGCTGGCTCCAGCTCGAAGCCTTCCTCTTGCCAGAAAGAGAGCCGGTCCAGGAGGAGATGCACACGCACCTGCCACTGCTGCTGCTGCTGCTCATGCCACTCGTCAAAGGCCGTTTCCTCGCGCAGCCAGAAGCCGTCGAGGAAGGGACCACGCACCAGGGGGAGGGCGTGCTGAATCGTGGTGACAAGAGTGGCACGTTGCTCCTCAGAAGAGGTCGCAGTGAGCCTCTGGGCCACTTTCCAGGCCCTCTGCACCACGTCGAGGTCCCGCTGGAGCGGGGCATGCGGGTCTAGGCCCAGCAGCTCCTGCTCCACGAGCAGATGGCTGTGCCCGGCCGCCGGGGCGTCGGCCAGCAGGCCGCGTAGCAGGCCCAAGGCGTTGCGCAACGCATTGCGTGCAGTGGAGGGCTCACTGTCGGGCCAGAGCAAGGCGGCCAGTTTCCTACGGGAGTGCATGCCTCCTTCGACCGCCAGATAGACCAGCAAGGCTTCAGCCTTGCGCAAGGGAAAGCTTAGGCGGCGCTCGTCATGGAACACTTCGGGTGGGCCGAACACGGCCAGGCGTAATAGACCCATAGTATGCCCTCCTCAGGCGGGATAACGCAAGTGACGACTCCTGGATCGCCGGTCTCGCCGCCGCTGCCGAGCCGCCTTGCTCTCGTGCGGCTGCCCGAGCCCTCTCTCTGGAGCAAGGAGAAACGACAGCCGTTTACGCTGGATTGATCCCTCTCAAGAAAGATTACCATGCAGGATGGGAGAGATCAAGCGAGGAGCATTGCTTCACATGCCTGTGCTGCCAGGAGCCAGATAGTCCGCTACGCAGTCTCCAACCGTTCAGAATGGTTCCATTACGCTTCGATTACGGTTCCGTTACGGTTCCTCCTTATCTTAAAAGCAGAGGACGAGGGGCAGCCGGTTAAGGAGTTCTTTGATGGCACAGCTACAGATCGCCTACCTCCCGCGGAAGGGAACCCAGGAACGGTGGCGACGACTTTGTCAGGAAATCGCGGAATTACACCCAGAGCAGTTTGCCGCAGTCTGCCAGCAAGCGGGGATCACCCAGGTGCAAGTCAGGCTCCTGCAACTGCTCAAGAGCGAACTCCTCCTGGTCACCGTGCAGATGCAGGAACCGCAGCAGACACGTGAGGCCCTGGCGAGTTCCCAGTCTTCGTTTGCCGACTTCCTGCGCGAGCAGATGCAGGGCTTACTGGGCTGGGACGTGCAGGAGGTCTTGGCTGACCCGCCCGCTGACCTGCTTCTCACCTGGGAAAGTGAAGGCGATGATGAGTGGACAGAGACGGAAAAAACCATTCGTCACAAGTCAGAACCTCCAGGAATTGCCATGGAGGATGATACCGGTACAACCTGAAGGAGAAAGTCTATGAGAATTATCGTCGATAGGTTGTTCACACAAAGGAGGACAGTTCAATGACAGATTCAGTACCGAAGGATCCGGCGACCACGCCCGGGTCGCAGACAGCAGACACCACAACCCAGTTCAACAAGAAGTCGGGCAAGGGCCTACGCCACGGCGTCATCTCCGAGCTGGCTACATTCTTTGAGGTCTTGCCGGGCCACGAGGACGAGCTGCGCACGGCCTGCGCACGGCTCGCCGAGACGCTGAAAAAAGGGTCCCTGGAGATGCACATGAAGACCGGCCTGCGTGACGAGCGGCACGTCATTTTCGACGGCGGCAAGCGCATGATGTGGTGTACGACCTTCGAGACCGACTGGGACCCGTACGTTGAGGATGCGGTGGTGATCATAGGCATCGAGAATTTCGTCGACTGGCTCCAGCACACGAAGGAGTGGCCGAGGTTCGAGGCGTGGCTGCGCGAGGCTGGTGGCGTCGAGGCGCTCAACAGGGAGTTGTCCGACCCCTCCAACGAGAAGTCCGTTCGTGCGAACGCCCGCGGGCTCAAGGAGTTCCTCATGTCCGTCCAGACCCCGGCGGTCGGGTACTTCAACGCGGTGTCCGACCTGACGCATCCCGAGATCAGGAAAGCGATGCAGGTGGAACAGGCGTTCGAGAAGGTGCTCGACACCCCTGGTGCCGATGAGGTGCTCCAACAGCCGGCTCTGAAGCCGCTGCTGGAGTTGGCGGCCGACTGACACGAGATCGAAAGGAAAGAGCGACATGGCCACTCATCCAAAACGGCTGGGACTAAAAATGGGATCGAGGACGGAGTTCACCGTCCTAGGGGACGTCATTCCGGGACACGTAGACGTGCTGCGCCAAGTACTGAGGGAGCACATAGACAACCCGCGTACTCAGGAGGCCATCGATGAGATCGGCACCTTGCATGAAGCGCGGTTTGTGCTCCTGGACGGTGGCAAGCGGCTTCTGTTCTGCAGCAGCTTTGATGGTGACTGGGATACGTACATCGACGACTTCGCCACCACAGCAATTGGACAGGACTTCGACGAGACCTGGGGGCACGTCCAGGGGTACCCGGGCATCAAGGCCCCAACCGTCAAAGACTGGTTCCAGGCGCACGCGGTGGAAGCGGGCAACTTTGTTTGCGCCTATCCCAAGCCGACGGTGAAGCAGGTCTGGAGAGCGCTGGCGGTGCAGCAGGCGTTCGAGCAGGTGCTCGATAACCCCGCCGCCGCCGAAGCGCTCCAGCACCCGGCCCTGAAGCCGCTGGCGGATCTGGCGGCGGACTGAAGCGGAGCGCGGTAGCGTTGTTAGCATATACGAGATCAAAAGGCAGAATTACATGCCTGATCCACGGTTAGATCCACGGGCGGGCCTGCACGTCGGGTCGAGAACGGCGTTCACCTTCTTTGCCAACGTCCTGTCGGGTTATGAACAGACGCTACGTGACCTCATCGCGAACGCCCAGGGGAGCCCCAAAGCTGACGAGGCGGTCAAGGAGATTGGCACCCTGCATGAATTTCGCTGGGTGCTCTTCGACAATGACCGGCGTATCATGTTCTGCAGCTCCTTCGACGGCTCCTGGGACAAGTACATCCAGGACTTTGCTTCGACGGTCATCGGGCTGATGATCGACAGGAACTTGCAACACGTCGAAGGCTGGGTAAGTATTAAGGATCCACGTGCCTCGGAGCGGCTCTTGGCGCACGCGGTGCCAGCGGTCGGCTACAATAGCGCCTATCCCCAGCCGACCGTGAAGCAGGTCTGGCAGGCGCTGGCCCTGCAGCAGGCGTTCCATCAGGTGCTGGATACCCCGGGTGCCGCCGAGGCGCTGCAACAGCCAGCCCTCAAGCCGCTGGCGGATCTAGCGGCCTACTGAGACCGAGACAGTTTGTCAGGTGGCGGGAAGCTCACCGCGCTTTCCGCCACCCCATCCCAGGCACCCGAGTGGAGTGTCGGGGAGTGGAAAATGAATAAAGGAGTGCTAACCTATGTCTGATCATTTCTCCGGCCCCCGGGCCCTCGCCGGACCCGCCGGGGACATCTGTGATGTGTATGCTTTCCCCAGCCCAGAACGGCCCGGACATCTCGTGCTGGCGATGACTGTCCTGCCAGGAGCCACGCAAGACTCGTCCTTCTCGGACGCGATCGTCTACCGCTTCCGGCTGCGTCCGCTGGCAATCAAGGAAGACACATCGTCGTTTTCGTTCGGCCCACCGGAGTCTGAGCTCGTCCTCGCCTGCTCTTTCGAGGCTCCGCGATCGGCTGCAGGCGGTGCCACACCGGTGCAGGACGGCTGGTGTACAGCGCCGTCCGGTGAGATGGTACGCTTTCGCGTCCACGACGAGCAGGGTGGGCGCGGCAACGGACTGCGCGTCTACGCCGGCCTGCGCTCGGACCCATTCTTCATTGACCTGCAGGCCTACATGGAGTCACTCAAGACCGGGCGGCTGGCCTTCAAGCACCCGGGGCAGAACAGCCTGACCGGCTTTAACGCCTTGAGCGTCGTCGTCGAGACCGACTGCGCGCCGCTGCTCCAGAGCAGCCCACTGTGGGCCGTGGTGGGCGAGACGGTCGTCGCCGGGAAGATCCCGATCCGCCTGGAACGGTTCGGCCGCCCCGAGATCAAGAACGTGATCATGTCGATGAAGGAGTATGACCAGGTCAATCGCGATCTGGAGATTCGTGATCTCTACAACCTGGAAGACGCGTTCCACATGAGCAAGGACTACCGCGGTGCCTACCGCGCCCGGCTGAACGCCAACCTCGCCGCGATCGACCACCTGGGCGGCAAGACGGACTGGCCGCTCGGGCCGGATGGGTCCCACCCGCTGACCGACCTGCTGCTCGCTGACTACATGGTGGTGGACGTCTCGAAGCCCTACGCCCAGGAGAGCTCCTTCGAGATCGAACAGGCGCTGCTCGCGGGCCGCCCGCACGAGACCTGCGGGGGCCGCTCGCTCAACGACCACACGATGACCCACCTCTACACGCTGCTCATCAATGCCAGCCACGGACCGCAAATCAGCGACGGGGTGGACCAGGCGACGGTGCCTGCCTCTGACGTCTTCCCGTACCTCGCGCCGCCCAATCCCGGGCCGCCGAACTGGGGGGCAGTCGCGAAGCTCATCAGGCCGCAGGCCGAGGCGCAGACAGGAGGCCATTCATGACTACGGAGCCGACCGTCACCCTGGAGCTCGACGACATTCAGCACCCGGTGCTGCGCCCCCGTCCTTCCCCGTACGCCGGTGCCTACATCCTGCTGCGCATCGACGACCGGCGAGCCGGCCGCGAGGGGCTGCGCCGCCTGATCCCGCTGCTCAGCTCCGCTGCAGACATGCCGGACCCGAACCAGAAAGGCGCGGCCGCCGTGGCGCTCAGCTTCCAGGGTCTCAAGGCGCTGGGCGTCCCCGCCGACACCCTCGCCAGCTTCCCGGCAGAGTTCCAGCAGGGCATGGCGGCACGGGCGGAGATCCTGGGCGACACCGGCGAGAGCGCGCCTGAGCACTGGGAGTCGCCGCTCGGGAGCCCGGAGGTCCACGTGGCGATCTTCGCGCTGGCCCCCGACGCCGCCCAGTTGCAGCCGGTCCTGGCCGAGGCCAACGATGCCCTGCGTGAGTTGCCCGGCGTCACCCCGATCTGGCAGCAGGACACCTACCTGAATCAGAGAGAGCGCACCTCGTTCGGGTTCAAGGACGGCATCAGCCATCCCGACATCGAGGGCAGCGGCAACCCCATCACCAACCCGCACGAGGCCCCGTTCAAGGCGGGCGAGTTCGCGCTGGGGTACCCGGACGAGACGGGCGACTTGCCCCCGATGCCCCGGCCTGAGGCGCTAGGCCGCAACGGCACCTACGTCGTGATCCGCAAGCTCCAGACCCGCGTGGCGGCCTTCCGCCAATACGTGCGCGCCCACGCGAAGAGTCCGGAGGAGGAGGAGCTGCTGACGGCCAAGTTCGTGGGACGCTGGCCGAGCGGCGCGCCGCTGGTGCTCGCCCCGGAGCGCGACGACCCCAAGCTGGGTGCCGACCCGACGCGCAACAACGCCTTTCTCTATGCCGCGGACGACGCCCGGGGGCTCAAGTGCCCGCTCGGTGCCCACGCCCGTCGGACCTACCCGCGTGACGCGAACATCGTCGGCGTGGCACGCAATCACCGGATCATCCGACGCAGCACCAGCTACGGCCCGATGCTGCCGGATGGCGTCCTGGAGGACGACGGGGTCGATCGCGGCATCGTGTACGTCAGTATCGGGACGCACCTCGACCGACAGTTCGAATTCGTCCGGACGCAGTGGATCATCGATGGCACTTTCCTGGGCACGCCGGGCGTGCCGGACCCGCTGGTCGGGCCGCACGATAAGAATGGCGAGTTCACGATCCCGCAGCGACCGATCCGCCGTCGCCTCACCGGGCTGCCGCAATTCGTGGTCACCCGCGGCGGCGAGTACTGCTTCATACCCGGCCTGCGGGCCCTCCGATGGGTCACCGACCTCGACACGTAAGACTGGAGCTTTCAGCCATGAACGAGATCTACGACCTGGTGGTGATCGGCTCCGGCCCGGCCGGGGAGGTCGCAGCCGAGCTCGCTGCGCTCTTTGGGCACCGAGCGCTTATCGTCGAGCGGAACAAACCCGGTGGGGTGGTCACGACCACCGGCGGCGCGCCGACGAAGGCCCTGCGCGAAGCTGCGCTCTACCTGACTGGTTACCGCCAGGAGGAGGTCTACGGCGTGCGGGCCGTAGCGCCGCTAGAGGTCGTGCTGCCGACCATCCGCGCTAGGGTCGAGCATGTGCGTGACGTCCTGCAGGGAGAAGTCGCGCACCGCTTCGCCGTGCGCGGCATCGCCTACCTGCAGGGAACCGCCCGGCTCGGCCCGGAGCGCACTGTCCGCGTCACCTCGCCTGGAGAAGTGGAGCGCAAGCTGGTGGCTCGCACAGTCCTGGTGGCGACGGGGTCACGCCCGACGCACGAGGCAGGCATTCCCTTCGACGATCCCGATGTCTATGACTCCGACGAGATCTACTCGGTCAAGACGATCCCGAGGGAGATCGTCATCGTCGGCGGGGGGCCGACCGGCGTCGAGTTCGCCACGGTGTTCACCGCGCTGGGCATTCCGGCGACGCTCGTCAGCCAGTCCGATCGCCTGCTGCCGGCCGTTGACGGCGAGCTGGCCGGGCTGATGGCCGACGAGTTCCAGCGGCGCGGCGTCCGGCTGTTCCTGGGAGCCAGCGCGGTCGGGGTGAGGCGGGTCGACGGTCAGCTGACGGTCGCACTCTCGACCGGTACCGAGCTCTCGACGGACGCCGTGCTGATCGCCGCCGGCCGCACGCCCAATGTCGAGGGCCTGGGGCTCGAGGACGCCGGCGTGCGGCTCGATGCCCGCGGGCGGATCGTCGTCGACGGCTACTACCGGACGACCGCTCCAGGGATTTACGCGGCTGGCGATGTGGTCAAGCCAGCACTGGCCTCGACCGCGATGCAGCAGGGGCGTGCGGCGGCGGCCCACGCCTGCGGACTGGTGTTCGGCGTGGCGGTCGACCAGGCCGACAGCCTCGCTGTCTACGGCTTGCCCGAGATCGCCAGCGTCGGGGCGACCGAAGAGCAGGTTCAGGCCGCCGGCATCCCCTACGTGGTCGGCCGCTGCGATCTGGCCACCACCCCACGCGGGGCGATCGCCGGTCACGGTGGGCTGCTCAAGCTGATCTTCCGCGCCGACGACCGCAAGGTGCTGGGCGTCCACTGCTTCGGAGACATCGCCTCCGAAGTGGTCGGCCTGGGTCACGTCGTCCTCCACGTCGGTGGCAGCGTGGAAGTGTTCCTCACCCTGGCGCTCAACACGCCGACCTACAGCTACGCCTACCACGACGCGACGGTCGACGGCCTGACGCGGCTGACCGAGCTGATGGGTCTAGCTGACGGCGGGGGTGCTGGCCGCGGCGGCCCACCTCAGTGAACAGACAGGCAGAAAAGTAGGGGTCTGAGGCAGTACGTATTCAAGGCATATGTAAAGAAGAAGTAGAAAGAACCGACAGGATCGGGAGATGGTGAGGAACCAGTGACCAAGCAAAGCGTGTTAGTAGAAGTGCCGGACATGGAGGCCCAGCTTGTCTGGAGAGTCGGTGGTGATGAGATCGTAGGGAAAAGCGCATGTCGCCGGTGTGCCTATACAGGGCAACAGGAAGAAGCTGTGCGGGATTGGGGCTGGCTCGAAGCGCTGCATCCAGAGGATCGGGAACGGGTCAGGCAGCTCTAGTGCCAAATTTGGCCTGGGTCTGTTATTCCTTGATCTCGTGCTTCTTGCACCCAGGTGCTCATCTCGTATTTGTTCTGGTAGAGTCGGTTGCCACAAAAAATATTACGTCGTGCAAATGGTGCTTGCGTTGTTTCGATTAGATGCTGCTGAACCGATTTCTGTGTAGTGTTTCGGATATCGCCATACCACGGTGTTGCTAGTGCGTAGCGGGGATGGTCAACCCACTGCGGACAAGGCACACCGTAGCGACTGCAGAGAAACTCGACGGAGGCAGCACAAAAAGCTCCCCAACGGCGGGTATGGTCCGTCTCCTGCTCTGGTGCTAGCAGTGGTTCACTCACCAAGGTGGCTCGCACGTCTTTTGCATAGCCATACCAGGCATTCCTGAAGTTTCCCAGTGCTATCCAGGGATCTTCTCCTGAGCAGATGTGTTGATAGGCTCTTCCCATGGTTTGAATGGGTCCAAATGTGGTGGGCATATTACCTGTCTTTCGTATCGGTTATTGCTGTCCAAAGAGTGCATCAAGCGTATGAGCGATCTCATTACTTGCAGTAGCCTGTGTGGTAAGGGGAATGTACCGATCAAGTATACGCGTGCCTGGTTCCGTGTTTTGACGTTTACTTGCGCGAGTAATAGCTTGCTGTCATTAATATCTTTGTCACGCCCTGCCAGGATTTTCAGTGCTAGGATATACTCCTTTGGTGGAATATGGATGTGTAGCGGTCCATATCGCCTCCATAGTTTTCCCTTTGGAATGGTCACCAAGTCATACAAGAGCAGGTGTGTCATGTAGTTGAACCAATCAGACTCAATTTTGTTCGCTTCGGCAACAGCACGTACTCCTTCTCTGAGTGGGATGAGCGCTTGTTCGAGCGTTTTCTCATCTTCTAACCAGAAAATGTCGATGTCGTCGGTGCTACCAGGGGCATTAGCAACCAGTAACATGTAGGCACCTCCTATCATGAGCATGCGTATAGGACATTGAACACCCAAATTGACGAGTTGGGTGAGATAGTTCTCAATGTCCCCTGCTTGCACAGCACCACTTCTGTTAGTGAGTATAGCACATGTGGGTAAAAAAGTATGGGCTTATGCTAAATGGATGCGCGTCAATTTTTTGCATGGCTGGGGCAGAGCCGCTGCCACTACTAGACAGGTGACGAGGCGGGCGGAGCGTGTATCGTAGTGGCGATCCCTTGCGGCCGCCATGCTCGCGATCCACGCTCGCTGCAAAAAAATGACGGACCAAATTGCCAAATCTCAAACGAAAGAGATTGATTTCTGATGACTCCTCCTGTATACTAGTGTTCATCCACTTGATTATGGTTCCTGTACCTTTTACCGAACGCCCTTTGCGTAGAAAGATGTACACTCCTTGCATCAAAAGCTGAAATATTATCTTTACATCTCTGAGACAAAGATCAATCAGTTGTACAGTCAGATACCCCAAAAACTGCTGCGAGAAATTGCGTCCGAATTGACTATTGGTCTAAAACCTGCAGGATTGGGCATTAGTGCTACCTTCAAGAAAGAGCAAGTCCAAGAGACACAATTCTCAAGACTGCAAATTGTCGTACAGTCCTTGGAGAAACACATGCCCAAAGACATTGGGTCGGTAGATGCTCCAGGAGTTTATTTCAAAGGTATACTTCCTATGTTTTGGGGATCCCTTCCAACATGGGATAACACTAGGGTGGTGTATTTTGGGGGAGCGACCCAGCAAACGCTCCTCGGACTGGGCGGATCAGCACACCACCTTATCGGCCAAAGAGGGGACTTAAAGGTTGGTGAACCCTCATCCGATATCCCATCTCTTGTGGCAGTTCTTTACAAAGAGCTTCAGTTGAAATTTCCAAATCTGGAGTATTTTTTTGATGAAAATGCTACGCTAGATGTTATCGAGGTTATGGCAAGGCAAGCAAAAGGAACTACACAGACGCTCGAATTTTTCGCGAAACGTTTGGCATATGACTCAGGAAAACCGACGCCTGATCGGATTAACCCAAGACAAAAATCGGTTCTCTTTGGGACTCCGATCTACGTGGCCTTGGCCGACTAAACATCCTTCGTCTAAAGATGGCCTTGACAAGCAACCATAGACGCGAATACAACCAGGTAAAATCTCATGCTCAATCGAGAGCATCTTGCAAAAAACCGTAGCACGCCCTGCAGTAACGGGTGCCTATCAATTTTTTGCAATGAGGCTAGACAGGTAAACCCCAAGATGGGAAGATAGGTCCATCTTCAAAGAGGAACAGGTGGGACAGGGCTTTTTCCCCCTGGATGAGCAGTTAAGGAGCAGACACAGTCTGCTCACCTCAACATCTCCACCACAGCCCTTGCCGCACACATCCCACTCTCCATCGCCCCCTGAATACTACTTGACTCCGTATACTCGCCCGCCAAGTACAGCCCCTCAATATGTGTGCGATTCCCTGGCAACTGATCGAATATTCCGGGTCGCTGGGCAAACTGGGAGAAGGGGATGCGATAGGCCGCCAGGAACTTCCAGCGTGACAGATCGTGCTCGGGGAACCATTCCTCTAGCTCAGTCAGACAGGAGCGTGCTAGGCGCTCGTCGTCGCCTTCCATGTTGCCTAGCACCGCCACAGAGAGCAGATGCTTTCCGGCAGGAGCATAGGTTGGCGCAATATTGCTCAGCAGTACTACATGATTAATGCTTGCTTGCGTAGAAGCCGAGACGACGAGGGCAGGCTCTCGGTACAGTGGCTCATCTCCGGCGAAGTACAGACACGTGCTACCTACTCCTTCAGTTGGCAGAGAGCAACCAGTGAGCCTCGCCGCTTCTGGACTCTCGGTAGCGACTACCACTTGATCTGCCTCTATCTTCTCCCCACTGTCCAACAGCACTGCATGCACTCTTTGCTCATGCATCAGTAACTCACGTACGCGGGTACGACAACGGATGGCACCCACGGGTAGCCTTGCCGCCAATTGTTCGGGAATGCGCTGCATCCCTTGCGCTGGAATAACCGTATCGCCGCACGCAAGCATTTTAAAGAGGAATTGGAACAGACGAGCACTCGTCGTAAGGGAACGATCTAGAAAGATGCCGCCGAAGAAAGGTCGTGCAAAATGCTCGATAAAACCGCGCTCTGCAAATCCTAGACGGGTTAGATACTGCTCGGTCGATTCGTCTTGCTCCTGACCGGAAAATATTTCTGTGAGTGACCGATTGACGAGTTCCTGGCGCAGTTGTATGACCTTCCATTTATCGCCTATCGAGACAAGCGGATTGCTCAGGTCAGCGAGCAGGTGTTCTGGTTTACGGGTCGGATCAGCCAGCAGATAGCGTTTGCGCCCCGTGGTCATGAGCACTTCTGGGGCAAATCGACACAGGTCTAATGCATCATAGTCGAGGTCATGCTGGGCAGCCGGGTATGCAGTGAACAATACTTGAAATCCTCGGTCCAGCCAATAGCCTTCGTACCGATCAGTGCGAACACGACCACCAATCTGCTCAGTCGCTTCCAGCACCAGGACCTGTTGGCCCGCTTCTGTCAAATGTTTTGCGCAGGTCAACCCCGCCAAGCCAGCACCAATAACGAGAATCATCGCACGCTCCTTCCTTCTATGCATACTTACTATGTAGTGAGAAAGACACAGAGAAGTCAAGAGAGGAGAGATGCAAAGCTATCCTACCGAATAATGTTCAGAAGGTTGAGGGGGCCGAAAGCCCCCTTGATCGTTGATGAAGACAACATAGTTTCCCTCAAAATGAATGACCATATCCGGCTTATGGTCGCCATTGACATCGCTGAAGCTCAGGGTCACTGGCACTAGATCACTGCCGCTCCCGTACAACTGGGGGCCTACGTAGATACGAGCGTGTGTGCCATCGCCACCGGGTAGCTCTATCACCTCAATATGACTGTGCAGATTGAGCGCAATAAAATGACTGGGCACCCCCGTCTGTTCGTTATGTCCTACCCACGCGTCGGTCTGGAAGGTACGGGGCCGACCATAGTGTAGATCATCAAGTGTAGTGGCAAACCAGCCAAAGAGAGCACTCAACCCCATCCAGAGTACAAGCATTACGATCATGCCTATACCCAGGTACAGGAACGGGTGCGCCTGTCGTTGCCCATGTCCCTGTAACAGAGGCTTGTTAGGGTGCGGCATCGCAGGCGAGGACTTTGGCGGTAGAGCAACGCGCCTCGTTACTGGTTTGCTCTGTCCGCTGCCCTCTTGATCACCCTTCTGCCACTCTGCAATCTCTTCTACCGTATCGCTAGCACGAGAGCGTGATGCACGTGGAACAATGGGAGTGCTCGTAGTGAAAGCCTCTGGCGTACCATCACCAATGGGCCTATGGCGCAAGATACTCTTCGGGGCAATCTTGTCCTCAGTTGCTAAAACTGGCATGCTTAGGGTTCTCCTCTCCTCACGGACGAATGCTTCTGTTTCCTACAAAACAAAGAAGAAATACGGCCTTGCAGCCGGAGGTGTCCCCCATAAGCGCGTATCGTAGGGGCGACCGCAAGGGCCACCCTAGCCATGTGTACGGGGAAGAAAGGCACAACTGAAGAACGCTGTTTATCTCTGTATCATTGTCACGTTATGAGTATAGCAGGGAATATGAGAAATTTCTAGGGGTCTATAAGACATTTTCAGCGTCGAGAATATTTTGCAGGTCGGTAGGTAGCGGCGCTTCAAACTCCATCGCAGCCCCGGTACTTGGATGTGTAAAGCACAACTGGTAGGCATGCAGAAATTGTCTATGCAATGTACGTCCTCTCAGCGTACTTTTTGAGCCGTAGGTGGGGTCTCCCACGATAGGGTGGCCTATTGCCTGTAAATGGACGCGTACTTGATGAGTGCGCCCCGTCTCTAATTGCAGCAGCAAGAGCGTATGATGTGCGAAGCGTCGCAATACGCGAAAGTGCGTACGTGCCTGCCTACTTTCCTTGACTGTAATTGCCATGCGCTGTCTGTGGCGTGGGTCGCGACCAATGGGAGCATCGATACTTCCCTGATCCAGCGACACAACACCCTCAACCAAGGCCAGATAGCGCTTGACAATCTTATGCTGTTTCATCTGCTCCATGAACGCACTGAGCGTTGCAGTGTTCTTGGCCACAATGAGCAGGCCAGAGGTATCTTTGTCTAGCCGATGCACGATGCCCGGCCGCATCTCGCTGCCCACCCTCTGTAGTTGCGGATAGTGCGCCAGCAACGCATTCACCAGCGTATCATTAGCATGGCCAGGAGCAGGATGCACTACCATACCAGCCGCCTTATTGATGATCAGCAGGTCAGCATCTTCATAGACAACATCCAGGGGATGCAACTGCGGCTTGGTATCGCTCACCTGCGGCACTTGCTCAAGCACAGACACCTCATCATGCAGTCTTAATACATAGCCCGCCTTAGATGCTCGTCCGTTAACCAAGGCGGCCTCATCCCCAATGAGTTGTTGGATACGTGTGCGTGAGAGGTCAGTGAGTACTGACGAGAGATAGCGGTCAAGACGTTGCCCCACGTGCTCTGCTTGCACCTGCCACACATGGCGTGTCGCGTTAGCATTATGCATGCTCAGTCTCCAGAACGTCGTGCGCTACCCGTCTTTGAAAGTGGAGACGGCTGTGTTGCTACAGCATCTGCGCTCTTTTCTGTACGGCCCATACCACCGAAGAGCAGCAGCACGAAGAGCAAGATAACCCCAACCGAGATACACGCGTCTGCGATATTAAAAATAGCGAAGTAGAAATTGATCTCGGGGATGCGCAACGAAATAAAATCGACGACAAAGCCCCCATTGCGTGCTCTGTCTATCAGATTTCCTAGTGCCCCGCCGATAATCATAGCAAAGATAAGTTTGTACAGCAGCAAACCTGAGTTGGCTATACGTATATAGAGGTAGGTGACGACCGCAACAGCCGCAGCGATGAGTAGAGCCAGAAAGACTGTATTAGCAAAGAGTCCAAAAGCGGCTCCGCTGTTGCGGATGTAGTAAATAACCACGTACTGCCCAAGCAATGGCAGAGCAGGTTTCGTCTCCGGTGGACTTAAATACTGCACCACCAGCGATTTCGTCCACTGGTCGACAGCAACGATTATAATGACAGTAAGCAATGCAAATGCGTCGTAGAGACGAGCACGTCTGACTAGCACAATATGTTCTTCTTTCTGTCTGCCCCATATACGGCGTGACCGTGCCATACATGATATGCCGTATATGGTAGAGGCAGTCACCTCGTTTACGCCATTGTACCATAGTTCTGAAACAAAGGGCAGGACTTACTTTTATATAATCCTGTATTGCCCCTGCTGATATAATAGAATGGTAGTCTCTGATTGACGAGGAGTTTTTGATGGCGGAACAGTCACCTAATCAAGACGTAGCACCCGTAGTAGCGGATCAAGTACCTAGTGAAGAGGCACCTTCAACAACCGAGGCCCCTACAGAGGATTTTGAAGCTGGCGTGCTCGCCCAACTAGATAGCCTTTACCGTACAGCGTTGCGTATGACCAATCATCCTCAAGAGGCTGAAGACTTGGTCCAGGAGACGATGGTGAAGGCGTTTCGCTTTGCTCACACCTATCAACCCGGCACCAATTTACGTGCATGGCTCTTCCGTATCTTGAACACCTCTGCCATCAATCGTTATCGCAAACAGGCAACGCAGCCCGCGACGACATCCTTGCCCCAAGGCGAAGATTTTTATCTGTATAACCGCATCAAAGACTTGAGTGGAAGAGAATTGAGTCTGGGGGCCGAGGAAGAGGTATTGAGCAAGTATCTAGATGAGGATGTGTATAAGGCGCTCAATAGCCTGCCCCCCAACTTCCGCATGGCCGTCATTCTCGCCGATATCGAGGGTCTGTCGTATAAAGAGATAGCTAAGGCACTGGACATTCCGATAGGTACCGTCATGAGCCGCATCTCCCGCGCTCGGCGACAACTGCAACGCACACTGTGGCAGTATGCTAAGGACAGGGGATATATCACTCAACAGGCATCATAGCGGCGTATGAGAGAAACTTTTGCCTCGAGCGACTACTGCGACGACGATTACCCATTGCCGCAAAGCGATCCTCTTCATGTGCTCAGTAGTACCCTTTGGGTCGTGGAGCAGGGAGAGTATGTCTGGATCAATACAGAGCAAGTGGAGAAGCTCTGTGAGCAGTGGGTACAGGATGAAGTTGGTGCGGCTGCGGATGCATTTGCGTGGGATGATCGTTATCACTTCTATGATGGGACTGAACGTACAGTGAACTGGCTGCTGCTGCTTGACGCCCTAAATTTCTGCTTCTGGTCCGAAAAGGATACGCCGCGCTGGTCTATCGAGTATCAAGGTGAGGTCCTAAATGGCTATTGGGCAGAGGCGGCAGCTTTGAAGCGTGCAGTGGAGGAAGGTATACCCCTTTGGGACGCACAGTATCTCAGTACCATCAGCCCCGAGACGATAGCACATGTTTTTCGTGGGACGCAGACCATCCCCTTGTTTGAGCAGCGCGTTGCCCACACGCGTGAGGTAGGCCGCGTTCTGCTAGAACGATACGATGGACAATTTGCCCAAGCGGTTGAGAAAGTACGCGGCAGTGCAGTACAATTAGCATTACTGTTGGCAGATGATTTTCCATCCTTTCGTGACCGTGCATGCTATAGAAACTGTGAGGTCCATTTCCTCAAAAGGGCGCAGATTTGTGTCGCCGATCTGCACGGCTCCTTCCAAGGAAAGCAATGGGGAGCCTTTACAGACCTAGCGCAACTGACAGCCTTTGCCGACTACAAGCTACCACAAGTGCTACGTTACTATGGCGTACTAGCATATGACCCGACACTAGCAGAGCGTATTGACAGGCAGGAGCCTCTGCAGCCAGGTAGTGAAGAGGAGATAGAGATCCGTGCGGCGACGGTTTGGGCGTGCGAGCTGCTTCGGCGTGCATTATTGCAACGTGGCAGGGTCATGAATGCAATACAAATCGACCAGAAACTCTGGCTGTGGGGGCAGAACTCTACAGCCATGCGCCCGTATCATCGTACACGCACGATCTATTATTAAGACATAGCTCATGAAATTATCTACATTATTGATGGGATTGCAGCAGCCCCCAGTACATATATACGGTCTGGATATGGCCAGCATGAGTGAGATTAGGGGGTTGGCATATGACTCACGCAAGGTACAGCAGGATTGGTTGTTCGTCGCTGTACCCGGAGTGCATACTGACGGACGCTACTTTCTCACTGACGCCGCTCGGCGGGGAGCTATTATAGCACTCGGCGAACGTCTACAAGAGGGAACTTCTCTTCCTCTTCCCTACATAGAGGTTGCAGACGTACGCGTTGCACTAGCCAATCTCTGCTGCGCATTTTACGGCTATCCAGCGCGCACGCTCTGCACGATTGGTGTGACAGGCACCGATGGCAAGACCACCACCAGTAACCTTATCAGCACCATCCTGGAAGGCGCTGGCTGGCACACTGGCCTGATGACAACGGCAAACTTCAAAATCTGCGGACAGGAATGGGAGAACACAGCACGACAAAGTACCCTGGAAGCCCTGGAGGTACAACAGTTTCTACGCCACCTGCTTGATGCTGGTGGCACACATGCCATCATTGAGGCGACTTCTCATGGTCTGGCTCTTAGCCGCGTCACTGGCTGCGATTTTGATGTTGGAGTCGTCACCAATATTACCCACGAGCACCTCGACTTCCATAAAACGCTTGACGCCTATCGCCGTGCCAAGGCGCACCTCTTCGAGATGCTTGACCCGACACGAGATAAAGGGTTGGGGAGTACGCCGGTCGCCATTCTCAATCACGACGACGTGAGTTATGACATCCTCAAGCCCTACTGTCGTGTACCCATTCTCGATTACGGTATTGATACTCCGGCAGCAGTACGCGCTGTAGATGTAGAACTGCTCACACACAGCACGCGCTTCCGCGTTACTCTTGCCAATGCAGAGCAGCAGATTGAGACAGGGTTAGTAGGACGTTTCAATATCAGCAATTGTCTAGCGGCGATAGCTGCTACCTATAGCCAGGGCATCGCCCTGTGCGAGATTGCCAAGGGCCTAGCAAGCGTAACAGGCGTGAGTGGACGTATGGAGCATATTGATGAAGGACAACCGTTCACACTGATCGTCGACTACGCCCATACACCCGATAGCCTGCAAAAAGTACTAGCAACGCTGAGACCGCTGACGAAGGGTAAACTCATAGTGGTCTTTGGCTCGGCGGGTGAGCGCGATGTACAGAAACGCCCGATCATGGGACGCATCGCTGCCCAGATGACGGATTTCTTCGTTATTACCGATGAGGACCCCCGCGAGGAGGATCGGGAGCAGATTCTGCATGCCATTGCTGTGGGGGCTGAAGCTGAGGGCAAGCGTCAGGGACGCGATTTCCTCTGTATCGCAGATCGGAGGGAGGCCATTGCTACTGCCTTTACTCATGCGCGAGCAGGTGATACTATCTTACTAGCGGGCAAAGGCCATGAGCAAAGTATCCTCATAGGCACAGAAAAGCTGCCCTGGGATGATCGGCTCGTGGCACGCGAGCAAATCAAAAAACTTCGTACCCATTGAGGCAACCCGCATAGTCACACGATTAGGAGTAGTATGTGCTGAGCGAACGCACCAAACTGGGCCTTCTCTGCCTGCTACTGCTCCTGGTGCTGGGATGTCTCGTTTTTACTACCATAAGTACCGTTCAAGCGGTGCGACATTTCCAACAGGAGTATAGAGAAGTCAAGGCAGGAGATGTAAGCACTATTCATCCCTGGATGACCATTCATGCTGTCTCCCGTATCTACCACGTTCCCGAAAACTACCTGTACTGCTCCTTGCATATAAGCAATCCTCGCCTGTTCCGTCACGCAACGCTCTATGACATTGCGCGTCGTAGACAACAGCCTGTAGATCAGGTTATACATACCATCCAAGATACGATTTTGGCATATCGCAAAGCATCCCCTCGTCTTTTTATGTCAGCACCGGCGCGCATTATGCAACCTCTTCCACCAACGCCAGAAGGAAGGACGTCGTATTGAACGCATTCTTTGTCAGCGCGTTGCAGCAATATGGCTACCCAGTGCTCTGGTTGATCGTTTTTGTGGCTGCCGTTGGCATTCCTATTTCAGGCTCTCTGCTGCTGTTTGCCGCAGGAGCATTTGCTGCTTTCGGCGATTTCAACCTACTTATCCTGTTCCCAGTTGCTTTGAGTTCAGCCGTGACGGGGGATGCTCTTGGCTACTTTATTGGCCGACGCGTGGGCACTCCTCTGCTAGCCTGGTTCGAGCGACAAAAACGCTTTCGTTTCATCTCAGGGCAAACTCTGCAACGAGGTCGTGCCTACTTCAGGCGCAAAGCAGCATGGGCAATTTTCATAACACGCTTTCTTATTGTCGCTCTTGGTGGTCCGACAAACTTCCTAGCCGGAATAGAACGCTATCCATACTTGCGCTTTCTCTGCTGGGATGTCAGCGGGCAAACACTTGGCGCAATCATTCCCCTGGGCCTGGGTTACGCATTTGCAGCAAGCTGGGAGGAGGTAGCTGCTATTTTTGGCACATTCTCAGGCTTTTTTTTCGTCTTGCTGGTGGCTCTGCTGCTCTCAGTTCAGCTTGTACGCAAGCTACGCCAGAGCAAGTCCGTCAGTCTTGCTAAGACTGAGGCAAACGAGGAGCTACCACCACTAGAGAGTAAAACGGGAGGTGGCAGCGATTCGTTACCCATTCTTGATTAGCAAAGAGAGCGTGTATAGTAGTGGCGACCCCTTGCGGTCGCCATGCTCGCTACAATCGCCATGCCCAGCGAAGCCTACCATTTTGATTCTTACCACCCATACCGGAGGTGGACACCTCAACCTCGCACAGTCCCTGAAGGGTATGCTTGACGCGCAGTACGGAGTCGTCATTGTAGATCCTCAGCCCGCTAGCGTTGAGCGCTTCTATGGGTTAGTAAGCCGCCATTGGTTGAATTTTTTACAGTGGCAATACAACTGCACTGACAACGCATTCATCTCATTCTGCTTACACCAGTCGCTTCTGCCAGTGAACTACAGACGCTTACTCGCCATCATAGAACATATCCAGCCTCAGCTCATCATAGTAACGCATGCATTGTTATCGTATGCTATCGCTCGTGCCAATGAACATCTTGCAAAACCTATCCCACTCGCCTTTCAGCTCACAGACCTGGGGCGGCTACACATGACATGGTTTACTGTGAAACAGGCCAATGCCTACCTTGCTCCGACAAGCGAAATCTTTAGGCAGGCAATGGAGCAGGGTATCGATAGCAAGCGCCTGCACCTTACTGGCAGGCCGATACGGCGTCAGTTTTTAGACCTCCCTGCAACCACGAGAACTGAAACGCTCACTGCTCTCGATTTTGATCCAGCCGTATGTACTCTCTTTCTGCAAGGGGGTGCGCAGGGGTCTGCAGGAGCTGACCAGACTCTTGAGAGGCTGTTAAGCATGGATCTACCTCTACAAATTATCCTGGCGACTGGCAATAACAAGAGCATGGCAGCGCGCTATGCAGGCGTCGAGCGGGTACGTGCTCTGCCCTTTACCGAGGTAATCGCTCCCTACATGCAAGCTGCGGATATGATAGCTGGTAAAGCAGGAGCAAGCTTCATATCCGAAGCCTTCATGCTAGAGAAACCATTTCTCGCCACTAGCTTTATCCCAGGCCAGGAGACTGCCAATCTCCAATTCATTGAGCAGCACAATCTGGGCTGGGTGCGCCTAGAAGCAACGGCGCAGAAAGAACTGCTCACTAGCATAGCAAGCAACCCAGCACTGATCGCTGCAAAGATGGATGATATTCGGGCCTACAAACTCTGGAACACACGGGCGAATAAGGATATCTGCTCGATCATTGGGCGGTTACTTTCTTAAGAGTGCGAGCGATTCTCAGAAATTAGTCTGAAGAAGGAATCTCGTTCCTTGTCCTATTCCAGTTTACCGTAGGCATAATCAGGTCTCTGTCGATATGCTCACGATGCTTGATGGCAAGTGCAATCAGCGCCTCAAGGACGGCTCCGTTGAGCAGATGCGGCTCAAGTCCAAGTTCGATGAGCCTCGTATGAGTAGCGTTATAGTAGTGTTGCTCTGCCTCGATACGCGGATTAGCGAGGTGCTCGACCTGAGCTGCTAAGCCGAAGTGCCTGCTGTGTCTGACCACCATCTCTGCTAGTTCAACCAGTGAAAATTGCTCAGTGATCTGGTTAAATACGCGGTACTCGCCTGCTCGGGCCGGTGACGCAATGGCTAGTTCAATACATCTGATTGTGTCTAGCAAATTGATGTACCCACGCGTTTGCTGCCCCTTGCCATACACGCTGAGGGGATAGCCTATAGCGGCCTGGACACAGAAGCGGTTCAAAGCTGTACCGTAGATCTGGTCATAGTCGAAACGGGTTGCTAAGCGTGCATCTTGTACGGTTTCGTCGGTCTCCACGCCATACACCACTCCCTGATTC
>JAFAXQ010000248.1 GCA_019240835.1 Ktedonobacteraceae bacterium | reverse complement strand
AACTCTTCTGAGTAGGCAATCAGGCGATGCAGTCGAGCTCCGGCCTTCGCCATCCCTTGATCAAATGCCTCACGCGGACTTTGGAAGAGCGCTGGATGTTCCATCTGATCGTAGACTTCAAAGACCCATTGGGAAAAACGCTCCGTGAAGTGTTGCAGGGTCCAGATCGCCTGCTGTTTTGGATCAACCTCACGGGTGAGCAGGCGGGGCGTTTTTGTGGCTTGTGTGTTCCCTGACAACTGAGAGAGCAGCATCGTCGTGCTGGTTCCAAAGAGGCGCTCAATCACCGACCCGAAGTGAGGAGCCATCGGCGGGCGCTCCAGTTTCGTGATGAAGTAGCGTGCAAGCAACGTCTCGAAGTAGACACTGCCAAAGTCAGTTCCTCGGTCCACCACTACTTCTTGAGGAAGACGCTGATGACGTTGCACACACGCTCGAAAAAGCATCATGGCAGATCGGTAGCTGGGAGGATCGTAGGAGAGGTAACAGGCCAGCACGCGTCGGCTGTAGGAGTCGGTAAGCATCGTGAGCCAGGGTTTCTCTAGCGGTTTGCCAGTGATCGAAGAAACCAGAAGAATGTCCAGTTGCGTGTGATCCAGATGCGCACGAGCAAAAGGGCGTTCTCCGTGACGAGGAGTGGTTCGGTCCAAATACCAGAAAAACGGCTGCTGGGCGTAGGCCGCTCGTCGCCCCAGTCGGGATGTTGTCACCTCTGGTGTGCAAAAACGTGCGCGCTCACGGTAAAAGGTGCGCAGACTGATGGGAGGAATGTGGAGTCGTTCACATTCTGAGACATACAGGTGGTACACGGCTTTGGCACGCTTGGCCTGGGGGGCGGCGTAGTGCTCTTTCAGGTACGTGTGGAGTAACTGCATGGAGGGCTCCGCAATGCGAGGCAAGCGGTTGCCGCGATCAGCCACCCGGTCTAGCAGTCCAATGTAGCCACATCCTGACTGTTCTTCGGCCACTTGGTAGGCACGCAACCACCGCTGGACACTGCGCAGTGAGGCGGTCACTTCCCCACCGTGAACATAGCGCAAAATTTGCTCCAGGCGTGCATTCGCAGCTCTCTGCGCCTTGGAACTGGCGCGGGCGAGGGCGGCGCGAACGTCAGGGGAGATGGGGGATGGCGTCCCCTCTGGTACGCTTACGGTGATCCCTTGCTCGCGCAACTGCTGAAACTGGGCATCTGGCAGGATCAGCGATTCCCCAACTTCAGGATGCAGCATCACCCGATCTAAGAGTGATTCGACGAGGAAGACCCGCCCATCAAAGAGGATGGAGAGTGAAGGCGCGGATCGCGCTGCTTTCCCTTCTCCTGCTTGCTCAGGTTTCGCCTGGCTTTCATCGAGATAGAGCCGAACCAGGTCATGCTGCATGAGCGAAACAGCAGAAAGATCCGTAAAGAGCCGACGCAGGCTCAGCTCAGCCCAGACCACATCGACGGGAAGATCTGGCACTGCCGAAAGTACGGCGGAGAGGAGAATGCCAGGGTGACGCTCCACCAGATCATGGAGAAGGATGGCTTGAGCAGGTTCGATGGGAACAGGATGCGCCCAAAAATCCTGTAAAAATTTGAGATTCTCGATGAAGAGCGGGTGATACTCGGCAGAGGAACGAAGGCGATATGTCAGTCCGAACTGTTCTGCGTAGGTTTCCCCTGGAGGACAGTGGATCTTTCCAGTAGCATCGCGTGCATAGCGTCCAGGCTGGTCTTGGACGAGTTTATCCAGGCGTGACGCCGGTTTCCACTCTTCCCATCCAGCAGAATCCCGTCTGAGCACGAAAAAGTCTGGGGTATGCCACTGGGTCGTATTGCGACCAGACTTAGCGCGGTAGTGCAAGGGGATGCGTGCTGACTGATCGTAGAATTCGAGCACATCGTCATCGCGCTCCATCGCATAGATGCCCCACAATTCGACATGTAGGCTTTCAAACTGAATGGAGACCCCCATTTTGGGACTGGGATACCGCCCCGAAACGTTGTTGGCACGCCCTCGCACTTTGCGCACAGGGGGTGATTCCCGAATGGAGCGGATGATCTCTTCTGTTTCCGGACTGAGCTGAAGACGCTGGCACCAAGCTCGGAATTCTTCTGTCGTCAGCATGAACACCGCTTCTTAATCTGCACTTAGAGCGCATCTTTCACAACAAATAACAATAAAGCTATTGTCAGTTTACTGATCCTCCTGATCTTCTCCACATATATCGTCATATTCCAGGCGATATTTCTCCTGCATTCGTTTTGTTACCAGGGGAATAACATCAGGATAGCGTTTTTCGATGGAATCAAGCAACCATTCCTGTTCATCAATCAGCCCAAGTCTTCTCTCCAGCTTGTTTGGACGGGGCCAATAAAATTGTTCGTAGAACTGTACCCAAGCTTCCTTCGTTTGGTCCAGAAAAGCTTCACTCAGCGGGAAGACCTGCGTTTTGAAAAGACGCATCGTTTGAAAATGATCATGCAATTGAGAATTTCCCGCGCATGCGAGGATGATTTGAGTGATTTGTTCAGCCGTCAGATCTGTTGAGAGAAATGGAGCGAGAAACTGTTTCGTCAAGCGTTTCGACTCCTCGTATGACTCGGACTGTTTCCATCGTTTGAGAGCCTCTGGAAAATATTCAGCAAGATGCGAACCTTGCTGAATGAGTTGAGCCAAGTGCTCATCAGAGAGAGTAGCAACCCGTTGACATGCCATCTCACGCAAGACAGGAATATCTAAGATCACAGGCAGCATTGCCACCACCTGCTCATCTGGGCCTGACTCCAGGAACATATGTACTTTGCTCTTGCCTGGAGCCCCTAGAGTATACCAGGTAGAAGGAATCCTACGAAGGTAGTCAAGCAAGTTGGCGAGCTGCTCATGAGAGAGGATTCGAGGCTCAATTTTGGGCAGTTCCTCCTGGAGAATATGCTCTCCTTCTTGAGGATACATCTTGAGGACGGCCAAGAGAGCTGTATATTTTCGGATGCGCTCTGCCTCTGGAAGACGCTCTAGGAGCAGGTGTTTCGTTAGTACGGCGATCACATCCTTAATTAAGGTAGGACGCGCTCGTGCAAGGGGGCTATGTTTGAAATATTGCTCAAGCGCTTGATCAACCTGGGTGGGAAATGTGTCAGACACAATGGCTTCAAGGACAGTTTGCAATGCCTTTCTTCCTTGCACTGGAGGATATTGGAGCAGCGTAACAACTGCGTTGCAAATATGCGTACGAACTAGTTCCCCTAAAGGCTGGTAAGGTTCCTCTAATGAACGCAGCGATGGATGCGCACAATGGTTTCGATCCTCAAAAAGACGTTGGAAGTCCTCTTGCTCGCGGTAAGAAATTAACTGAAAATCCTTTCTTGCTCGCTCAAGAACCTTTTTTTCAAAAAGCAATGCTGCTGTAATATTATTTGTATGGTACATTTCTTCAAGTTCGTCAACAACTTTTTGAGCCTCTGTATCTCCTGCCAGCGCTAATTCCTTAAATTTACCGATAAGATCAAATACTACTGCAATCCAGGTAGAGATAATTGCTGAACGATAAGCTCCAGATCGATAACAAGCAACAGCTTCAGCAAGAAATGCTTTGGATTGAGAAGACCTACATTGCAAGAGCAATACGTCGAGGTCGGCTAACTGCTCGCCAAACGGCATTGTGTCCTCACTTTCAACAAATAAAAGGAATCCCGTCCAATTGAAGCCTAAGACGTTTCCAGTTCCTGTAAGCAAGTATACACAATTCGTGCTGAATATGCGAGTTTTTGCCGCATTTCTTGGCGTCTTTGCCAAATATGTTGTCGCGAGGAAAAACAGTCAGGACCATCGCCCGGCGTGTAAGGAAACCCAGAGAACAATGAACAGTCTCGCCAGGTTATGTGGCACCGCCTGTGTTCTCAACGGCGAAAAATGGGAGGCAGTTTATCTGACAATCACTCCTTTTTCTCTGGCAAATGACAGTATGGGATCTGGGGCGGATTTTGGGCTGGCGCATTGGCACAACGCGGAGTGGCGTCTCCTCTGTCAGTCGAGGACGAGATTGTGATTCCAGAAGACACGTATGAACATACCGTTGCCCAGTACTGGTATGAAGCACTTGGCCTGGCTGTTTCTGAGATTGCCTTTGAACAGGTAACTCACAAGAAATGGCGAGCAGAGGTTCCTCCATTTCTTGATCGACAGAAGATTGAGGCTCTGGTCTATGTTCATCTTCATCATGTCCAAGATTCGCTGAAAAGCACACTCGGATTACGACTCATGGAAACGGATATTCTTGAGCAGCGTCGTTTTCTCGATGAGTTGGCAGAAAAGCTTCGTCCTTGGTGGCAGCATTTGGGAGCCATTGACCAACTTGTTGAGATGTTCGCACCAGGAGGGGGCCATGCGTTCCAAAAACAGTTACCGCCCGCAGAACCTGCGCCCTGATGGGCTTGTCCAATCTCGTAAACAGGTAGCTGAGCAGCATCACCAGCAGGTACGAGTGACCGTCCAGGCTATGCTCCGGCGTGGGATGGAGCCGGAGAAAATCACTGTTCCAGCGGTTGCAAAAGAGGCTCACGTTTCTGTTGCGACCATTTATCGACGCGCCGATTTGTTCACGCTCGTCCAACGGGCGAATCCTGCTGTTCAGAGGCGTCGGGCTGAGCAGGTTTATCAAAAAACCATTCAGCAATTACAAAATGACTTGAAAAAGGCCCAAACTGATGCTGAGTATTACCAGAAAGAAGCTCAAATGGCAAAACTCGGAGAGCATCGGCCCGGCCAAGAGGTGACGCAACTCAAAAAGACCATCATCGCTCTGCAACGGCAGGTTGCGTGTCTGGAGGAGTTGCTTGCGCACTGCACCTGTCATACACAATGAAGCGATTTCTCGATCTGAAAAGGAACAGTTCTACGTGATACAATGAAGCACATCGAACTCGATGTACTTCACAATTGCGTTGATTTCCTTTTTCTTCTCTTCGCCAAACGTTGCAGGCAACAAATGCGTTGGGACGTGTGATGCGGACCCCGCAACACAGGAGAAAGCTTGTATGGCAGAAAACTCAGGGTCCAAGCGTGACAGTGACGGTCCTAGCAAACAGGACCTTATCGCTTCGGGAAAGGCAACAAACGATCCAGTTTCTTTGCTCAAACCCACTGCACCACCCGTCGGTTTGAGACTGTTGCACACCCTTACTGGCCATACAGGCTGGGTCAATTCAGTGGTCTGGTCACCTGATGGGAAGTGGCTGGCTAGCGAAGACGACAGCAAAACAGTGCAGGTGTGGGACTCAAGTACGGGCAGGCTGGTGCAGACCCTTGTCGGTCATACGGACGGGATCTACCAGCCGGTCTGGTCGCCTGAGGGGAAGTGGCTAGTTACTAGCCCTAAGGACAAAACAGCACGG
>JAFAXQ010000244.1 GCA_019240835.1 Ktedonobacteraceae bacterium | reverse complement strand
AAATAAGCTGTAGTGCAGAGAAGCAACGCTCAGGGCATGCAGCCACGTTCCCGTCCCGATATCGCCAGCCGTACAGAGACTTAACAGAGCACCGAGTAGCAGATTGCCGATGACTGGCTTGGAGATACGATTGCTGTCTTGATAGATGCGCCATCCCAGCATGACGACCCACGTGAAATCCAGCAAGATGATGACTAGAGTAGTGATAAGCATATGCGTAGTATCCTTTCTTATCCATGCAGATCACGAGCTAGACGAGGGAGTGAGGCTGCCTCCTGAGAGAGACCATGCCCAAAAAAGGTTGCTAGGACTTCAGCAGCAGCCTCCTGCTGACCAGTACAAAGGAGAGAGGATGAGCGATGCAGGGCATGGTGCAGATCACGACGAGAACGAAACACTGCATAGGCTGGTGTAGCAGAGCCATTGGACAACAAAGGTAGGTGTCCCAAGAGCAGATGTGCGATCTCGTGGAGGCGAGTAGCCTGTAGAAGAATATCATCCAGCCCAGCACGTGTACAAATCAGGTCAACATCCTGCAAGGCAAGACAATAGCCAGTCATGGCAATCGGCATGGTATCTTGCTCAATCTGCAATGGTTTGCCACGCTGCAGTTCGGTAAGTTCTACTAGGTCATCGAGAGAGAAAGCCTCACCGAGGACGTGAGAAATAGCTACAAAGACCTGGTGGGCTTGATGGAATGGATCGACCTGCATACATTGGCACCTCCCCCAAGATGTCAAGAATGGACTACTCGCGAAGTGCTTGGATGAGTGCCTCAAGCTTTTCTTCCACGTCAGGTCGTAGCCCTGCTGAGCGTAGGACGATGTGCAGCAAATGAGCTTGGCTCGTTTCTCCTGTGTTGTTTTCAGAGCCGGGCAATACCTCAAGTTCAGGAAAGAAGTACGTTGGAGACACCTTGAAGAAGCGGCACAGTGCTAAGAGTGTCTCACGGCCTGGATTGGGAATCTTGCCACTACGCAGCTTGGACAGATGGGAAGGCTCAATGTCCCCACCCAGGGCCACACACACCTCCTTGTAGGTGTACTCCCGTCCTGTATCAGGCCGTCGGTGTGTCCGAAACAGCGTGTCGACTAATTGTGCGACCGTACTCATATACCTCTCCTTCATAGGTCCCACTTGTGGCACATATCATTGAGAATAATCATATCATAAGATCATTCGACCTGACAAGTAGCTCATTGTTGCTGATTCTCCTTAGTACTATCGGGATGGCCCTCCTTCCTCATCTCATGTGAGAAGATAATAGTCATAGTATATACTTATTAGACTTGACTATAGTCACTATATTGCTCATAATCAAACTGAGAGATTTGTCACCAAGGAGCAGTCAGTCCGCCTTACGCTGGTGTAGACCGATCTGCGGACTGAGATACAACTTTAAAACAGGTGAGAAAGGATAAAAGGGGATGCTCGACCTTGAGGGAAGAATGAACAAGCCTTCTTTCTTTGAATTGAAAGAGGAACTGTATCAACGGCCTGTCGGTACCATCAATAGTCGGTACGTGGAACGGTGTGATGCGGCACACCAATTCATTATCGAGAAATATACGCTTCAGTTAACTCCTCTGGACTATCATATCGCCCTCTGTCTGCTGAAGAACTATCGGCAGCCCGTGCCTATAGAGGAACTCGTGTATGGAACCTTCGACGAGGAGCGTGATCGCAGACCTCTATTTAAGCACATCAGTAATCTACGGAAAGTGCTCGCTCCCTTACTCAAGGTGCGCATCGAGTACGACCGTTTCCATCCACAAGGGGGCTATATCCTCTTGCCGCAGCATGAGAGCTGGCAGGAGGACGTTGCGTACCAGCGATGCGAGGCTTCTTTCCAAGATACAAGAACCTGACTGGCGTGGTACTGAACCAGAATGTACTATCTCTTACTATAAAAGGACATTGAAACTGCTTCATCAACTATCATTGACCATTTCCGCCGAAAGCAGTATACTCAGGGAAGGAGATTCCCACCATGAGCGCACCGCCAGAAAAATATGTGACCGCTACTGAAGCAACCAAACTGCTGGACGTATCAAAAGCCAAGATGGCAAAGCTCTTACGCTCTGGCGAGATCCCCTACTTCCCAGACCCACGCAATGAGCGCGCAAAACTGATCAAACAATCCGACATTGACGCCTGGCTCGCCAAAGCACTGCGACCGCGAGTTCACCCTCAGCGCCGGGCACGGCCGCAAGGAGCTCAGGAGTCGCAGGCCCCATGACAAGCAGTTGAGCAAGGGTGTGCCATTTTGGCACACCCATACGCATCAAGCTAAGGAAAGGAGGACAAAAAAGCTGCTCATGTGACATCATGAAGATCATCTCACCCGACTTCATGAGCAAAGGAGCATATTAATGAGCAGTGTAACACAGGTGGAGCAAGCCATGCAGCGCGTGTTCCAGCAAGCGAATGGGATTGCCCGACAAACGGGCTTTGTCCAACGGGCCTCGAAACTGACAGGAGAACGCTTTGTGCCAACTCTGGTCACGGCCTGGCTCAATAATCCGCAGGTGACACGGCAGGGGTTAGCGCAAATGGCAGCCGGTCTGGGAGTCTCCATTAGCCCACAAGGCTTGAGTGAGCGTCTCGGCGAATCAGCGGCGACCTTTCTGCAAGCGATGCTGGACGTGGTGGTGGGCCACATCATCGCCAGCGATCCGGTGGCCATTCCCATTTTGCAGCGCTTCACAGCGGTCATCTTGCTCGATAGCCCCGTGATTGTGCTGCCCGATGCGCTGGCAGCGGTCTGGCGTGGCTGCGGAGGAGGAACGGGTCAGGGGACGCAAGCGGCTGTCAAGCTGCAAGTCGGCCTCGATCTGGTGTGTGGTGAGTTGCGTGGCCCCTATCTCTACGATGGGCGCAGCCATGATGGCAGCAGCAACTTACAACATGCAGCACTGCAGGCCGGAGCCCTCCGGCTGGCAGATTTAGGCTATTTCCGCTTGGACGTTTTTGCTGACCTCTGTCAGCAGGGCGGCTCTTTTCTCTCTCGCTTGGAGGCCGCAACCGCCGTCTTCGATACCCAACAGCAGCGCCTTGATCTGCTCACCTTCTTGCAGACGCACGGTCCGCGCATTGATGCGCCAGTGGAGTTGGGAGTGCAACACCATCTGCCAGTGCGCGTGCCAGAAGAAGTCGCCAATGAACGGCGGGGCAAGTTACGCGCGCAAGCCAAACGCAAAGGGCAGACCGTCAGCAAAGTGCGGCTGGCCTTGGCCGACTGGACGATCTCTGTCACCAACGTACCGATCGAGCTCTTGAGCGGAGAAGAAGCCCTCGTGTTGGCGCGGGTGCGCTGGCAAATTGAGTTGCTCTTCAAGCTATGGAAGCAGTCAGTACGGCTCCATTGATGAGTGGCGGAGCAAGAAACCCTGGGCCATTTTGTGCGAAGTCTACGCGAAACTGATAGCCATGGTGTTTCAGCATTGGTTGCTCGTCATCTGTTGTTGGGATTACCCTGACCGCTCCTTGGTGAAAGCCGCTCAGACCGTGCGCACTTTTGTTGCGCTCCTGACTTCGGCTTTGAGTGGTTTGTGTGAACTTTCTGCCGTTCTGGAGCGCTTTCAGGACATTTTACAGCACCGGTGTCGGATCAACCCACGCCAAAGGCATCCCAACACCTATCAGCGGTTGTTGGCACTTGATCCACTAGAGTCTGCTTAGCTTGATGCGTATGGGGGAAGCACTGTGCGTGTTCCTTTTCGCATAGCCATTTGATAGAGGCTCTATGCTCTACTTCTTCTTGACGCTTTTCTACTGAAGCACATTTTCCTCCTTAACTACCAAGACACAGAGGCCTTTTCTCTTTCATAAGAAAGGCCGAACTTGCTGTTTGAGTTATTCTTTCTCTTCTGCATCCATCTCATCCATAATAGTCAGCGCTTGCTCGTAGAGTACTAAAGCCTCTTGCAGTTGACCTGCATCATAGAGAATATCCGCCATATTCTTGAGCGCGGCTGCTTCTCCTTTGCGATGATGTATTTCCTGCAGTAGCCCTAGCGCTTGTTCATAGAGAGTGAGCGCCTCTTGTGGGTGCTCCATCTGTTTGTAGGCGAAGGCCATATTCTTGAGCGCAATGGCTTCCCCTTCTCGGTCTTTCATCTTCCGTGAGAGGTCGAGTGCTTGCTGGCAAAGCACTAGCGCCTCTGGTGAGCGACCAGTTTCGCTATAGACAATGGCCAGATTGCTTAGGGTGGAGGCCTCACCTGTGCAATCTCCGATCTCGCGTCTCATGGACAGTGCTTGCTCGAAATAGGCCAGCGCTTCTGGTTGCTTTCCCTGTTCTCTGTAGATTGCCGCCATGTTATTAAGTGCTGTGGCTTCACTCGCTCGATCTCCTACGACACGGGTGGTCTCCAAAGCTTGCTCATAGCAGGCCAGAGCGTCTTCACGTTTGCCCAGCACTCCATATACTGTGCCGATATTACTGAGCGTTGCAGCCTCTGCGGCCCGATCCTCAACTTCACGCATGATGGCGAGTGCCTGCTCGTAGGTATGCAGTGCATCCTGATTATGTCCGGTAATTCTGAAGATCAGTGCAATGTTGTTGAGTGTCACCGCCTCGCCAGCCCGGTTCTTCACTTCACGCATAATCGGTAAGGCTTGTCGGTAGAATGTCAGAGCCTCTTCTAGCTTCCCTAAAGCCCTGTAAGCTGCGCCAATATTATTGAGCGTCACCGCTTCGCCAGTCCGGTCCCCCACATCATGCCTGATGGATAATGCTTGGTCAAAATAATGCAGGGCCTGTTCTAGTTGACCCGTGTCTCCATACACGATTGCTATATTGTTGAGCGTCGTCGCTTCTCCGAGCCGATCTCCCACTACGTGCTGAATAGTCAGAGCCTGTTCGTACAGATCAAGTGCCTGATTCACTTGCCCTGTGTTGCTGTGGATCAATGCAATGTTGTTCAGTACTGTAGCTTCCCCGGCTCGATTGCCAATTTCTCGTGCAATGGTTAGAGCTTGTTCGTAATAGCGAATCGCCTCTCGTGGCTCTGCTAGGTTGCTAAAGACCTGAGCTATGCCGCTGAGTGTAGCCATTTCCCCTGTCCGGTTCTCTGCAAATCTTCTTACTGGCAACGCTTGCTGGTACAATCGTAATGCCTCACGTGGCTGTCCAGTGTCTTTATACACTTCAGCCATGTTATGAAGTATTGAGGCTTCGCCGACTTGGTCTTTGATCTGCCTGCTGATGAACAATGCTTGTTGGTAGTACGCCAAGGCCTGCTCCGGTTGTCCCAGGTAGCTATACATGGTTGCAATACCAGTAAGGCTACTAGCTTCCCCTGGTCGGTCCTCAATCTCCTGGCTAGTGGCTAAAGCGTGCTCATAGGAACGAAGCGCTTCATGTAATCGTCCCAGACCACTGAGCGTCGCAGCGATGTTCCCAAGTGCCGTTGCCTCTGCTGAGCGATCACCCATATCCTGTAGAATAGGTAATGCCTGTTGATACAGCCGAAGGGCCTCCTCTGGCTGCCCGGTCTTGGTGTAAATTGCTGCCATATTATTCAGGGTCGTTGCTTCACCACGGAGTCTTCCACTTTCTTGCTCAAGTGCCAGGGCCTGTTGGTAGTGCGCCAGGGCCTCTTTTGGCTGTCCCAAATGATCATACACATTCGCTATGTTATTCAGGATCGTAGCCGCGGCGTTACGGTCGTGCAGTTCACGCATGATCAGCAAAGCCTGCTCATAATAGCGGAGCGCCTCACGAGGCTGCCCAAGATTGCTATACACAAAGCCGATATTGCCGAGCGTGGAGGCTTCCCCATCACGGTCTTGCAACGCTTGCCTGATTGGCAAGATGCGTTGATACTGGATAAGGGCCTGGTGCCGGAGTCCAATATGATCCTGTATCAAGGCAAGCGTATTGATCGTGCGAAGTTCAAGTCGCCGATCCAGTCCTTCTGCGACCTCCTGTGCCTCTTCGAGGTAGCGTAGCCCGCTATGGAGATTCCCTAGTCGGTAGACGATCCAGCCCCAATCCAAGAGATAGCTACCCTGCTCAGCACCACTAGTATATGGTATTGCACGCTCAAAGTCCTCATATGCTTGTCGTGCAAGCACTGCGGCTACTGTGCTACTATCAAGTTGATGGTGTATTCGTCGCGCTCGCTCAGCGTAGACTGCTCCAAAGCGTTTCAGCAGTTCCTCCCGCTCATAGAGCTGTTCTAGGTGCTGCTCAACATAAGGACGTGTTGTAGGCAGCAGGTGATAGAACAGGAGCGTTCCTTCGCGAGTGGAAACCATT
Source organism: Ktedonobacteraceae bacterium (assembly GCA_019240835.1). GTDB lineage: Bacteria > Chloroflexota > Ktedonobacteria > Ktedonobacterales > Ktedonobacteraceae > JAFATZ01. Next base: position 2,236 of record JAFAXQ010000244.1, on the reverse strand, counting down.
TGGCGCGAAAGGAGGCCACGCTCCCAAAGGGCCTGGAGGTAATCACGTATGGGAGAGCGGCTCTGTTCGCTCTCCTGATATGTCGAGTCAAAGATGGCCATGGCGGTTTCAGGCAAAAAAGGTGCATGGAAGATGCATAATCGGCTCAAGAGAGCGCGTGGCTCGGCATTCAGGTGGCGTACACTCACCTCTAGGCACGCTGTAAGCGTGCGGTGACGATCGTTGGGGGATTGATAGATGTCTTCTGTCTTCAGCAAGACATCTTCATATTCCCGCAGTATTTCACTGAGGGACAATGTACTATGATCGAACGCGGTACTTAGCAAGCGTAGCCCAAAGGGATGTCCTGCCAGTTGCTCGCTCACCTTCCATGCCTGGGTTACCTCAATCTCTCGCCTGCGTCTGGGAGCCCCTTGCATGAAGAGTTCGGCTCCATCCTTATGAGCGAGTCCTGCCAGTTCGAGTAGCTCTTCTCCGCTCCATCCTAACGGTACTCGTGAAGTGATGAGGAGGCTAACTGATGGCCCAGGCAACTGTTGCAGCAACTGCGCCAAGTCAATTGCTGCTGCATCCTTCCCCAAGACAGCTTCGACGAACGTCTCGGCATTATCAAGGACGATCAGTACACGCCGCTGGCGCAAAACCTCTAGTACCTGCCGTTCGACCTCTCTGGTGTCCAGGATCTCTTGTGTGGGAATACGTAGGAAACGCGCCAAGTCGGTGAGAAAGTCTTCGCGGCTGGGCAAGTATTCCAGCGAGGTGGCCCAGACCCCGTTGGGCCAGGCGTACGCGAAGCGCTCGACTGCCTCATGGGCCAGTACAGTCTTGCCCTGGCCTCCACCACCATGAATAGTGACGATGCGCTTTCGGCTATCGCCAGTGAGCCAGGAGCCTAGCTGTTTCAATTCGTCATAGCGCCCTTGAAATGCACCCTCAGCATGGGGCAACGTGCTCACCTCTAGGCGTGCTTGATGCTCCTCAATAACAGGCGTTCCGGGAAGAGAAGGAAAACCTGCCGAAGGTGCGGCAAGCGCCGTGTAGAGGATGGGTACACCGGTAACCCACGGATGTTCACTCTTCATGAGCACCAGCCGTGCCTGCCTCAATGATTCTTCAACCGGTATGCCACTTGCCAGTTCACTATAGAAGATACGTGAGAAGGTCTGGGCATCCTCGTCAGCAATGCTCAAGCGCATACCTAGTGCGTATGGAGTCTTCTGGCGCATAAACGAGGCAGCAAGATTGCCAAAGGGTGTTCTTGCTGGTGCTGCACTTGCGCAAGCGTTCAGCGTGATGAGAAAGATTGTTCCCCGCAAGCGCTGGATGCATTCTCGCGTCGTCATGGGCGCTAGCTCCCCGTTGTCCTGTTCGAAGTACAGAACGGTTGCCTGTTCACTTTTTCCACCATGACCCATGAAATGGATAACGCGGTGATGCTGGTTCGCCACTAGGCGACGGACCTGCTCAAGCGTCGGTGGCCGGGCTCGTTCGAGTCTACAGGCACTAGTCAGACTTCCGATGATATCTCTCAAACGCAGCCACTCCCCTTCGACATTGAGATGGGGTATCTGTGAACTGAGCGGATGAGAGGGGACCGCGAGGATATGCAGACTTTCATCGAGTGTTGGTGGAGCAATGCGTTGGTCAGGTGGCAAACCACGCACTATTTGAAAGGACGACGCAAGGTAATCGTCAGGCTCATCTGCATATGGGCCATAGGCGTACTCCCAGCCAACGACATCGAGATCGTCAGCAGTCAGAACAAGCAAGAGTCGCTCTGGTTCGCCATCAAGCATCCTGCGAGCGAGCGAATCAGGCAGGAAGAGGGCTTGATAGACTGCTCTGCCGTAGGCTTGGGGGTCGATAAGTTCTGGCAGAGCATTGGCGTACGGCAAAGGAATGATGCTCATATCAAATGTATGAGATGTCTCGCCATTACAAGAGACGCTGATCTGGGTGGCGCTGTGATGCGTAAGTGTCAGTTCCATGGCATGCCAATTCCACGCTGCTGCTTTTCATTGCCGCAGCTATTATAGCAGACATAAAAAATACTGCATAGTATGCTGAAAGGATACAAGGATGATTGGCTGTGATACAATAAAGTGAGCAAGGGAGCATTTCTTGTCTTGCTTGCGTGAGGACAGAAGGGAAAATAGAATCATGACTACTATCTTCGTTTCCCACACCACAGAAGACAACGACTGTGCAGAACACATCCGTCAGGGTCTCGAAGCCA
>JAFAXQ010000184.1 GCA_019240835.1 Ktedonobacteraceae bacterium | reverse complement strand
GTCTGGCGGTAGTCTTTAATCTCCATTAAAGACTTCAAAGACTTCAATTCTATTATACCACTGCTCTTTGAAAATGTCAATAGAGTTCAAAACTCTTGAAAGAAAACCAGAGGATAAAAGTTATCGTAGACTGTAGTATGATTGTTGTATACTTGAACACCGCCAAAATTCGTCAACAGGTCAGGGATCACACACCAATGGCAAAAGTGTCAAGAGCACCAAGAAACTTCTACACTGCCCAGCAAGCAGCGAGGAAGTTGGGAATGAAAGAAGGAACATTTTTCTATCATGTTAGAGCGGGAAAAATTAAGAAGGTAGTTCCCCCTGGGAGCAAAGAGGGATACTACCCTAAAGCCTTTATAGATAAAATGGTAGAGGCTAAAGAGCTTTTCATTCTCGAATATGCTGCCGAACCATCAATTTTTGAGCAAGCCACCGAGGAAGATATCAAGAGCATATATGAGTTAGGAGTGAGCTTGTTTGGAGTAACTGAGGCAACGCCATATGAAATACTTTTAGAATGGCACAAGAAAAACCCCCAAACTTACTATGTGCTAAAACAAGAAGGGATAGTCACAGGGTATATGGGACTTCTGTATCTTAACGAAGAGATCACAGAATATATAATGTCGGAAACAACATACCGTACTCCTGTACCACCTGCAACAGAAGTACTCCCTTTTGTACCTAATCAACCTATAGCAGGGCTATTTGTAGGGCTTGGCGTGCGGCCAGGAATGGGTGAAAGAAGAACGCACTATCATGGCCGCCATCTCATTGCAGGATGCATCCATGTTTTAGAAGACTTTGCTAAAAGGGACATGCCCATTAAAAAGCTCTATGCTACAAGCAAAACCAAGTACGGAATAAAGCTTTGTAGAGATTTAGGGTTCAATGAAACAGAGTTTCAAGGCGACCCGCTCATTCGATTTGAGCTAGATCTAGAAACTTCTAATTCCCCCTGGGCTGAGAAATACAGAGAAGTCGTCAAACAACATCAAAAGAAACAGAAGCGAGCAACTAACTAGTAAAATGGGCAAGCTCCTGAAGACCCGTCATAAAACGCTAAAACGCTAGAAAACGCTATACTTCCTAACACTGGTCTGATATACTACGCCTATCGCATTGGAAACGTGTTTACACATATCGCCTCGTGCGTAGAAACTCAGGAGGTTTTTGCTCTATGAAAGTGTATAGGGCGGAGCAGATTCGCAATGTAGCGCTAATTTCTCACGGCGGAGCAGGCAAAACATCTCTGGTAGACGCGGCATTATTTGACAGTGGGGCTGTTACCCGACAGGGAAGAGTGGACGAAGGTAGCTCGATCTCTGACTACGATCCCGATGAACTCAAGCGGCGTATGTCATTGAACGTCAAAGTGCTGCCTGTTGAATGGAAGAATACGAAGATTAATTTTATCGACACTCCAGGCTACGCCGACTTTGTTGGTGAAGTGAAAGCAGGTCTGCGTGTAGCCGATGCCGCCTTGGTCGTAGTGACGGCAGAAAAAGGCGTAGAGGTGGGTACAGAACTTACCTGGCAATATGCAGATGAGCGCAGACTTCCACGTATAGTCTTGGTCAATAAACTTGATCGAGAAAACACCTCTTTCGAGCGGGCACTAGATTCTTTACGCCAACAATTCGGCACAAAAATTGTTCCTCTGCAAATTCCTATTGGCGAACAGGCCAACTTCAAAGGCGTCGTGGACCTAGTTTCTCAGAAAGGCTATACCTTTGAAGGTGGCAACAAGGTACAAGAGATCGCCATCCCCTCCGAACTTCAGGAACACATCAGCACGTTTCGTGAGCAGCTCATTGAGGGAGCCGTTGAGAGCGACGACGAGATTATGGAGAAGTTTCTGGAAGGCGAGGAGTTAAGCGAGGCAGAGATTTTGTCGGTTATTAAGAAGGGCACGAAGAGCGGGCAGATTGTTCCCGTGCTGTGCGCTTCCGCGGGCAAAAATATCGGCGTACAGGCTCTACTAGACGCTATTGTCGATTATCTACCCGACTCAGTTGATGCGTTGCCTGAAGATGCCAAGGCAATGAAAAATAGCACATCGGTCTTCATCTTCAAGACAGCAGCAGCACAGGTGGGAACAATCTCAACCTTCCGCGTCTACAGCGGGTCGCTCAAGCCCGACAGCCATCTCTATAACATCCAGACGAAGGCCGACGAGCGTTTTGGACAGTTGATACTCCAGCGCGGAAAAACACAAGAGACGGCTACGGAGCTTCTCGCTGGCGACATCGGTGCAGTGGCAAAACTGGCTAACACACATACTGGTGATACACTGGCCAGCGGTAAGGATGTCACGCCACTAGAGCCAATTAACTTCCCCGAACCAGTCTATACTGTGGCTATTGTTCCTAAGAGCCAAGCGGACTTGGACAAGATGAGCAATGCCCTGACCCGCATTGTGGAAGAGGATCGTACCTTGCGCGTTACACGTGATCCACAGACGGCTGAGGTACTGCTCTCGGGTATGGGCGAGTCACACCTGCAGATCGTCGTTGAAGGCATCAAGCGCAAGTATGGCGCAGACCTGGAGATTCACGACCCACGCATCTCGTATCGCGAGACGATTCGCAAGAAAGCTCGTGCGAACGGACGGCACAAGCGCCAGAGCGGTGGTCACGGACAATTCGGCGATGTCTGGCTGGAAATCGAGCCACTGCCACGTGATGGCGAACAAACCTTCGTCTTCGAGGACAAAATCGTTGGTGGGGTCGTCCCTGGCCAGTACATCCCCGGTGTGGAAAAGGGAGTGCGCGAATCGCTCAAGCGTGGTTTCCTGTCCGGCAATCCCATGGTGTACGTCAAAGTGGCTCTTGTCGATGGCAAGTATCATCCGGTAGACTCATCAGCACAATCGTTTGAGGTTGCCGCCTCGCTTGGCATGCAGGAGGCCGTTCCCCAGGCCAATCCGGTGCTGCTGGAGCCGATCATGGATGTTGTTATCACCGTGCCCGAGGCTAACATGGGTGACGTGATGAGTGACATCAATACCAAGCGTGGTCGTGTCTTAGGCATGGATTCACAAGGCAACGGCATACAGCAGGTCACTGCTCTGGTGCCACAGGCCGAAATGCTGCACTATGCTACCGACCTGCGCTCTATTACGCAAGGTCGTGGCTCGTTCAAGATGTCGTTTGCTCAGTATGAAGAGGTCCCTGCTAACATCCAGCAAGAGGTTATCGCTACCCACAAGAAGGGAGAAGCATAAGGTAGAGAGTAAAAAAATTGTTCAGCGTCCTGGGCAATTTTTTTACTCTCTACTAACATGTCACAGCAATTATTTCGCCTCCGCGCTCGACTGAACGCCTCGCAGCTTCCATGACAATGATATTGCGTCGCGCTTCCTCTGGAGGCACAGCCAGCGGCTCGTCGTTGTGCAAGTGATTGGCCAGGTTACGATGAAAGGCGTAGAGCGGCGCGGCAGGCAACATCAAGTGCTGCTCATGAATGATATCACCCATTTCGCGTGTGAAGACGCTGAGATTGGGTAGCGCTTCGGACGGAGCAAGACGCTCTTCAACCAAATCTCCCGACCAGCGCCGCGTCTTGACTATCTCCTGTCGCCAATGGCCGACGATAGCCCCACTCTCACCCAGGATGTACCACTTCGGTTTCATAACAGCAGCAATATCTGAATGCATAAACTCAGCTTCTTGACCAGCGGCAAAACGTAAATGAACGCTGGCCTGATCGGCGTTGGTGACATCGTGCCAGACGCGCTTGTGCTCAACAGCGCGTACGCTGACAACAGGATCGGCAATGAGATTGAGAATCCAGTCAAGATAGTGGGAGCCCCAGTCGTAGAAGATACCACCCGAGATAGGTTCGTGCGAGTGCCAGTAATCACAAGGATGCCTGTAGCCGCCTATAAATGTTTCGATGTAAAAGACATCGCCAATGATGTTGCGTTTGAGTACCTCTTGAATTGCCAGGTAGTCTGGGTCCCAGCGTCGACCTTGATACACAGTCAAGGCAAGGCGCTGTTCGCGGGCCAGTTCTATCATAGCGTCAGCCTCGGAGCTAGTCAAACAAAAAGGCTTTTCATTGACAACATGCTTTCCGGCGCGCAACAACTGCATAGAGATGTCTGCATGCGTGTTAGGTGGAGTTGAGACAATCACTACGTCGATATCCGTGTCTTCCACAACTTGGGCAACGTTAGTGCAGGTGCGTACTGCTGGAAATGCCTTGACAGCTTGCGCAAGGCGCTGCTGGTTGCGGTCACAGACAAGACTGTACTCCAAGCCTGGAACGTTACTGATAGCACTCCCATGCTCAAAGCCTATAGCGCCGTAGCCAATCATCGCCACTCGCGCCGGGCGCTCCTCCACCTCGGCACCTGCAACATACTGCATAGCACGCGCCATCATCTGTTGAAACACGGGGTGACTTTGCGCCTCCGGTGAGCTGCCCAACGTTGTGCAAAATACGCGGCCCCGCCCATACGTACGCGTGTACGCCAGCGGACAGAGGATATAGTGCCATGATGTGTGCCACAACACAGTCGCATCAGCAGGGGTGATATCAAGTAAATAGATGCTTTCACGAAAGGCGAAAGAGGGATCGACGCGGCGTGTTATATAGTGATCGGGAGCGGCAACATGGGCAATGATCTCACTGGACGGTACATACCTGCCATGAACATGGCCTATTACCTCTGCCAATAGATCAGACTCGCGATATGCCTCCACAGCATTTCCTAGGCAGACCAACCCTCCCCCACGCTCTACGAACATGCACAGATGCTGTTCTTGTTCCGTACTCAATAATCCCATATCACCGTTGAGTACAATAATGCGCTGTTTATCCACAGCAGAAGGCTCATCATTGCAAGAGACACAAAAACTATCTTTCATCTTCACAGCCATCAGCGTTTATGATATGATTGAAAAGAAGTTCCCGTAGCTCAGTGGATAGAGCACTGGTCTCCGGAACCAGGTGCGCGAGTTCGATCCTCGCCGGGAACACTTAGAACTTCTCTCCAATCATAGCATGACATATCCAGGGACGATGTAAAAATCGCTTTTTGCCTTCTCGCTTCCCCGCGCCCAATAGTTAGTAGAACCAAGTGGCATCTTCTTCACCACTACATTCAGATGTTGCTCTACCTTGTACAACTCTAACGCACAAGCTATAATGGACAAGATGAGAGGCCATAGAGCACACAGTGGCAGGATAACGCATCATGAACGAACTGCTGAATAAAACCATGCGATCAACTCACTCCCTTTTTGTCTTTCTTTCTTACTCTCATAATGACCTCTCATGCGTCGAGCGCTTACAGGCTGATCTGCTTGCCCACGACATCGCCGTTTGGATTGATCATGAAGACATCAAACCAGGGACTCCTGATTGGGAGGGGGCTCTTCGTGTGGCGATACGCGCCGCTTCCGCTGTCATCTTCATTGCCTCGCCTGATGCGCGTGCCTCCCGCTACGTCAAGGACGAATTGCACATAGCTGAGATGTATCACCGTCCCATCTATCCCCTCTGGGTGGCAGGAGACGACTGGAGAGAGGCTGCGCCGATTGGTTGGGGAGGAGCGCAGTATCTTGACGCCCGCGGCGACCACTACTCACAAGCAGTAGGCGAGTTGGTGATGACGCTCAACAGAGCCAGGGCAACTCTTGAGACTCAGCATCCACTGGCTCAACAGGACTCTTCCCTTATTAACCAGCCTCGTAACCCCTATAAGGGGTTACGAGCCTTTGCTCGTGAAGACGCCGCTGATTTCTTTGGACGCGATACACTGATTCAGCAGCTTGTAGACAGCCTACGAGGGATGTTCAGTACAGAAACACACGCCACATCCGCGACGCGCCTGCTCAGTGTGATGGGGGCTAGTGGGTCAGGCAAATCAAGCGTCATGCTGGCGGGGCTGCTGCCACGATTGCAAGAAGGTGTGCTACCTTGTAGCCAGGAGTGGGTGTACCTGAAGCCTATGGTCCCGGCAACCCATCCGATTGAGTCACTGGTCCTGACGCTCGCTGCTCACATGCCTGAAAGAAGCCTGACGAGCATTCATGAGGACTTGCAGGACGATGCAGCACGCGGCCTGCATCTGCTCGCTGCCCATCTGGCGGCACAGCCAGGGGTGAAGGTCGTGCTGCTAGTCGATCAGTTCGAGGAACTCTTTACCCAGACTATCACCAGAGAGGAGCGACAGCGCTTCATTGACTTGCTGGTTACGGCGGTGACCGAGCCGCGTGGTCCACTGCTCGTGCTCTTGACGCTACGGGCCGATTTCTACGACCGACTGCTCTCTTATCCAGTGCTATTTCGGCTGCTTCAGCAGCACCAGCACGTGCTATTGCCTATGGATCTGCAGGATCTGCGTACGGTGATCGAGCAGCCCGCCGCATTGCCCGATGCACAGCTCAGCTTCGAGGGAGACCTGGTGGGTGATCTGCTCTTCGAGGCCCAAGGACAGGCAGGAGCACTGCCGCTACTGGAGTTTACGCTCGACCAGCTCTTCCAGCGACGCCGTGGGCACCTGCTGACCCTGCAAGCTTACCAGGAGATAGGCGGAGTGAAAGGGGCACTGGCACAGCAGGCCGAGACCACCTACCTGTCCCTGCCATCCGATGAGCATCGTAGGCTCACACGTGCGCTCTTCCTACGTCTGCTCGACCCAGGATTGAGCGAGCAAGACACCAGACGTAGGCGTGCAGCCCTCGCAGAACTCTCACTGCCCGATGTCACGCAGACCAGCACCATACATGCCGTCGCCGACAGCTTCATCGCTGCTCGCTTGCTGACCGCCAATGAGACTGCCGGAACCACCACCATCGAAGTCAGCCACGAAGCATTAATCCGCGAGTGGCCGCGCCTCACGGACTGGCTACGTGAAGGGCGTGACGACATCCGCCTGCAACAGGCTATCAGTGAAGATGTCGCCGCGTGGGAACAGCGTGGCCAGCCCAACGACCGCCTGTACCGAGGTAGCCAACTGCAAGAAGCAAAGGCGTGGGCCAAACGCAATATCCCCAGCGAAAGCGAGGTCGCCTTCCTGCGCAATAGTAGCACACTACGCGTGCGCAGCGCTGCCAGTATCATCGTCGTAGCGGTACTACTACTCTCAACAGCAGCGGTGGCTGGCTGGCTCTTCTTTCTGCTTCCCTCGACGCAAGTCACTAATCTCAACGATGCTGGACCCGGATCGTTGCGTCAGGTCATTGATACCGCTAATGCTGGTAGTACGATTACGTTTGACAGCAGCCTATCAGGGACGATCATGCTGAAGAGCGGAAACTTGATTCTTAGCAAGAACCTGACGATTCGTGGTCCAGGTGCGGACAAGCTCGCCATCAGTAGTGGTTCTCGCGGCTTTATAATCCAGGTGGACGCTACTGCCTCGGTTTCCATTTCTCGTCTCGCCTTCAAGAACAGCATAGTGAAGGGCACAGGGAGCTATTCTCCCGAGAGCTTTATCACCAATTTGGGCACACTCGCCCTTACTGACTGCACTGTTTCAGGTAATACCGCTGGTGGTCGCCCCTATGGCAGCTCCACCTCTGAAGGTCAAGGTGGCGGTATCTTCAATAGTGGCACACTTACCCTCACTAGAAGCGGTGTCTCCGACAATACCGCTGTTGGTGCCATTAATAACGAAGAGAATACCTCGAGTAACGGTGCTGAAGGTGGCGGTATTTATAACACAGGTACCCTAACCCTCAAAGACAGTACTGTTTCAGACAATACTGCTGCACAAGGCAAGAACAGCCAAGCCTCGATTTTTGGATCTGCTGGCGGCGGCATTTACAATGGGGGTACGCTCACCATCATCACTAGCACTGTTTCAGGCAATCGTGCTTATGGGGGCAAGAATACTAGAACTGGTTCCGGCGGTAATAGTGGTGGTTTTGGAGGTGGGATAGAAAATGGCGGAAAGCAGCTTACCATCATCAATAGCACTATCTCGAACAACACTGCCTCTGCAGGGAATGGCACTTACAGTGGTGCATACGGCGGCGGTATCGACAATGGCAGTGGCAGCGTGCTCATCGTCACGAGCAGCACCATCTCAGATAACACTGCTTCTGGTAGCGGTAGCCAGAATGGGGGTCACGGTGGTGGTATGTATAATCAGGGTGGTACTCTGACTATTACCAACAGTACTATCTCAGGCAATATTACTTCTGGCGGGAGCGTCGGCGACGACAATGTCGTTAACTCAATAGACTTGCTAGATAATGGTATTGGGAGTGGCGGTGGCGGCATCGCAAATAGCCTTAATCCTAATGGGTTTAACACCCACGGCTATCAGGCTGGTACCCTCGTCCTCACCAACAGTACGATCACAGACAATACATCGGCAAGCAGCGGCGGAGGAATCATCAATTGGGGCAGTCAGGCCAGCATCACTTCTTCTACCATCTATGGAAACAAGGCAACTAATGGTGGCGGTCTCGCTATTGAAAATGGCAGAGGTGAGGTTGCTATTAAGAATGAGCCCGGTACCTTCCAACCGGTATCTGTTGCCAGCCAAGTTCGGATGAGAAACAGCATAGTGGCCGCCAACCACGCCCACACTGGACCGGACATCGTGGGAACCCTCACCTCGGATGGCTATAACTTGATCCAGGATATTGCGGGCGCAAAGGTTACTCTGAAACCGAGCGACATATCAGTGAATTCATTCACCGATCTCAAGATTGATCCTCAACTCAGTGGACAGTCGCCCCAAACTCATGCTTTGCTGCCAGGTAGCCCAGCTATTGATCGTATTCCCCTTGCAGCCTGCCTCATCGACGGTATCACTACTGACGCACGCGGCACAAAGCGGCCTGATGATAATGAGACGGCCTGTGATATTGGCGCGTATGAAAGCACCGCTTGACGAACAAAAGAGGTTCTTAAGAGCAGTCCACCCTGTATGCAAAAGCGTGAGGCACACCACACATTTTACCTTTGAAGGTGAGCAGAGCTATGCTATACTATAGCATAAACCACGTCTATAATACGTACTATCGCAGGCTGCTATGGCTGGCCGAGCTAGGAAGCAGCCTAAAGGGGAGAATCGCCTGATATGAGCAGCAACCTGCAATTTGAAAACACCGACACCGTTTTGATTGAAGATCGTGTGTTCACGCCACCCAAGGATGTTGTGGGACATGCTAATATTATGGACTATATGAAGTCCAAAGGCTTCACGGATTATGCACAGTTTCATCAGTGGTCTCTAGAGCATCGCAATGAGTTCTGGGACGATATGGCAAAGGAACTGCACTGGTTCGAGCCGTGGCAGAGTACCTTTCAATGGACGGACAAACCCTTCTTCCAGTGGTTTGTCGGTGGTAAGTTCAACATCGTCTATAACTGCTTGGACCGTTACGTAGACACTTCCACGTGGACCAAAGTTGCCTACTATTGGGAAGCCGATGATGGCTCGACGCGTACCATCACCTACAAAGACCTCTATGTCATGACCAACCGTATCGCCAAGACCCTACAAAACGTGGGCGTCAAGAAGGGTGATCGTGTTGGCATCTACATGGGCCTTATCCCTGAACTGGTGGCAGCGGTGCTGGCAGTAGCCCGCCTGGGTGCCGTCCATTGCGTGGTGTTTGGCGGCTTTGCAGCAAATGCGCTACGTGACCGCATGAATGATGCGCAGGCCAAGGTGATGATCACTGCCGATGGTGGCATACGTGGCGGCAAAACTATTGAACTGAAAAAGATTGTGGACGAGGCAGTTGCCGAGGTACCTACCATGCAGCAGGTTATCGTCGTGAAGCGGGTTGGCAATGAGGTACCGATGCAACGTAGGCGGGATGTATACCTACATGATCTGCTCGCTACTATTCCCGAAAACACAGTAGTCCCCTGTGAGCCGATGGAGAGCGAAGATATGCTCTACATTCTCTATACTAGCGGCAGCACTGGCAAGCCAAAAGGTGTCGTCCACGTACAGGGCGGCTATGGCGTTGGCGTCTATGCCACAACGAAGTTTGTGTTTGATGTCAAACCTAACGATGTATATTGGTGTACCGCTGATATTGGCTGGGTAACGGGACATAGTTACACTATTTATGGCCCGCTTATGAACGCGGCAACAAGTGTGCTCTTTGAGGGCGCGCCAACGCATCCAGGACCAGACCGCTTGTGGGCGATTATCGAGAAGTACAAAGTTACCATCCTTTACACGGCTCCGACCCTCATTCGCAACCTGATGCGCTTTGGCGAGCAATGGCCTGCTAAGCACGATATCAGCAGTCTACGCCTGCTCGGCACGGTGGGCGAACCGATCAACCCTGAAGCCTGGATGTGGTACCGTAAGTACATTGGAGCCAACAGGCTGCCAATTGTGGACACGTGGTGGCAGACCGAAACAGGCATGATGATGATCAGTCCGACGGTGATTCTGCCCCTCAAGCCAGGCAGCGCTACCTGGCCTCTACCGACTATTGAGGCCGACGTGGTGGACAGGAATGGCGTCTCGGTTGGCTCGGATAAGGGTGGATTCTTGATTGTACGTCACCCCTGGCCCGCACAGATGCGCACCATCTATGGCGACCCGGCCCGCTACCAGACCTACTGGGAGACCATCCCCGATGTCTACTTTGCTGGTGATGCTGCCACCAAAGACCAGCACGGCTACTTCCGTGTACAGGGACGCGTCGACGACGTTATTAAGGTAAGTGGACACCGCCTGGGGTCGATGGAAATCGAGTCGAGCCTCGTGAGCCACGAGAAAGTGGCTGAAGCGGCGGCCATTGGCAAGCCGGACCAAATCAAGGGTGAGCGTGTTAAAGTGTTTGTCATCCTCAAAGATGGTGTAGCGCCCTCTGATGAACTGGCACATGAACTGAAGCAGCATGTACGCACAGTGGTCGGTGCAATAGCAACACCCGATGAGCTAGAGTTTGTGCCAACTTTACCCAAGACGCGCTCTGGTAAAATCATGCGCCGCGTGATGCGAGCGAGAGAGCTGGGTGAACCTATCGGCGATATCAGCACGATGGAGGCGTGAACTTTGTTGCGTGTAGACTTCATGCGTTCATAGTTGTGTAAGAATTTCTTCCCACGGATGCGTATATATATAAGGATGCGTATATGCACACAAAGTATGACTTTTAAGGAGATTCTTATGCTCAAGAGACCCCATCAGTTTCTGATGGTCACATTTTCCCTGCTGGGAGTGCTCGTTTTGTTGCTCAGCGGGTGTGGCCCAACGGGTACCCCTGCAAATAGCGGCAGCAATGCAAAGCCTGTCAGAGGTGGAACATGGATTGATGACATTCCCAACGAACCTAACTCGCTCATTCCTAACGCTGGGTCATCAACATTTAATGCGCTTGTCGATCAGGCGCTCTTCGCCCCACTTTTCTACGGCGACAAAGACGGTCATATCAACCCCGGCATTGTCTCAGAGATGCCGACAGCAACCAATGGCGATATTAGTGCTGATCTCAAGACATGGACCTTCAAACTCAGGCCCGGTCTCAAGTGGTCCGATGGCCAGCCACTTAACGCCGATGACATCGACTATGCGTGGAAACTCTATAACGATAAGAACTTTCCTACCTACACGACGGTGGGTTTTAATCTCATTCAATCGGCGGATGTGTCTGCTGACAAACTGGCGATTACCTTCCATCTCAGTCAACCGTTCGCCCCATTCATCTCTATCTGGACGGATGCTCAGGCAGCCCCACTGCCTAAGCACGTCTTCTCCAAATATACGCCAGACGCGTTGGCCAAATCCAGCGAGAACCTGTCTCCTTCAGTGGTAAGTGGCCCCTTTATGATGAGCGAGAGTCGACCAGGTGATCACTACACCGTCGTGCGCAACCCAAACTACTACCGTGCTGACGAAGGGCTGCCCTACCTGGATAAGATCATCTTCGTTCCGGTACGCGACGAGAACACTATTCTCAAGAACCTGCAAACTGGCTCCATCACCTCGTCCTGGTTCTTGGACGTGAGCAAGATGCCAGCCTATCGAGCACTCACGAACTACAACCTCAGCATAAATCCAGTGACAGTGAACTTCGAGATGATCGCCATCAACTTCAGAAACGCCATTCTGGGGCAGAACCGCGAGGTGCGCCAGGCGATGGCGATGGCTATTGACTACGCCAGCTTGATCAAAACTGCCCGCTTAGGAACAGCGGTGCCACTGTGTATTCCACATGGAAAGGGCTTCAACCCTGGCTACCAAGCCGATGCTCCCTGCCCGAAATTTGATCCCACTGCGGCCAATGCGCTACTGGATCAGAATGGCTGGGCCAAAGGTCGAGATGGGGTACGCACAAAGAACGGGCAACGCCTGGAGTTTAAGTACTCGACAACCACGGGCAAACCCTGGCGTGAGCAAGATGAACTGATCATCCAGTCAAACCTCAAGGATATTGGCATCAAGCTCGACATCCAGAATGTTCCTGCAGACACCTTCTTTGCCACCTTCTTGCCTAGTGGCAAGCATGACCTGGCAGAGTATGAGCAGACTCCCATCTATGACCCTGATGAGTCAACCGTGGTTGCCTGTGATCAAATTCCTAGTGCCAGCGGTGGCGGTGGAAACTACAGTTTTTATTGTAATAAACAGGTTGATCACTATCTCATGATAGAAAAGTCCAGTGCTGATCGAGCGACGAGACAGGCCGCTTTCAACCAACTGCATCAGATCTACCTGACGGATTTTCCAATTATCGTCCTGTATAGTCCATCTGACCCTGGTATTGCCAAGTTCACGGCGCACAACTATACACCCGGTCCAGAGGCTGCCTCTGAAACCGTTAATCTGTGGGAGTGGTGGTGTACCAACGGAAAATGTTAGCACACTAAGAGAGAAGGTTGGTAGCGTGGATCTGCTTGACAGGTCCACACTACCAATCTCATCACCTAGCGCGGAGGTGCTCATGAGTCAGTATCTCATACGTAGAGTATTGCAAGCTATTCCTTTACTGTTTTTACTCTCGATTTTTGTGTTCTCGCTCATTCATGCGTTGCCTGGTGGACCGGACCAAGTCTTCTTCAATCCTCACTTGGACGCTGCTGGTCGCGCTGCTCTGCGGGCGCGCTTTGGGCTAGATCAGCCTCTGTACATCCAGTATCTGAAATGGTTGGGCAACACCTTGAGAGGTGATTTTGGCTTCTCATTTACTACGAACCAGCCCGTTACAGATATTCTTGCTCAGCGTTTTCCTAACACAGTTGAATTGTTTGCTGTCGCTCTGAGCATCGCCCTTATCCTGGCAATTGTGCTGGGAGTCATTGCTGCTCTTCGTCAGAACACCTTGACGGATTATGCTTTGACCGTTATCTCATACTTTGGCATCTCTATGCCAGCCTTCTTGCTCGGCCTGTTCCTGCAAGACATCTTTGGGATTCAGTTGCATCTTCTGCCCGTCTCAGGCACTGCAACACTTGGCGTTTCCTTCACTCCTTTTGATACCTTTCTTGATCACCTGTTACACCTGGTCTTGCCCACCTTTGCCCTTTCACTGCTCTTTATTGCACAATGGAGCCGCTACATGCGCTCTAGTATGGTTGATGTGGTGAAGCAGGACTATATGCGTACTGCTCGCGCCAAGGGCGTAGCAACGTCGGCTCTGGTTATTCGGCACGCCCTACGCAACGCCGTCATTCCGCTGATTACCGTTGTCGCTATCGACTTTGGTAGTGTTGCGGGTGGGGCAACGATTACTGAAGGCATTTTCAACTGGCCTGGTGTAGGCTTGCTCTTTTTCGACTCCCTGCAAAGCCGCGACTTTCCAGTCTTACTTGCGGTGCTGATCATAAGTGGCGTGTTCGTTATTATGTTTAACCTGCTCGCGGACATTCTCTACGGTGTTATAGATCCTCGTATCCGTTACTCGTAGCAGGTTGACAGAAGGAGATACTCATGGATGTATCCAAACAAATCAACTCTACACCGACTCCACAGCAAGTAGAGGAAGAACCACTGCTGGAACTAGCACCTGAACTGGTGTTGAAACGACGTAGTCAGGGACGCATTATCTTCGACCGTTTTATTCGTAACCGTGCTGCGCTT
>JAFAXQ010000128.1 GCA_019240835.1 Ktedonobacteraceae bacterium | reverse complement strand
TCATAGTCCGATGCCATTCTGTGCCCATACTGATTCTTGTTTTTCGGCGCTACTAACCGAAGGTGTGCTCGGGTAGCGCCGACCTCGGCAACTGAAACTAAATAAACCTTATTAAGCTCCGCACTGTACAAGGCGAAATAGTCGCATTCTCCTCGGTAGTGCCGCCAGTCCCTTTTCTTGCCTGTGACATTGTGATTGGCTGTATCAAACTTGAGTACAGTACCATCCTCGTCAATCCAGACCGACTTACATTGAATGCGCCAGAACTTTCCGTCAGCATCTTCGATAACTAAATCATATCGTTGGTTTCCTCCATAAGGTGTCAGTACCACATACCCGCATTGCAGGAATCTTGTGATGATTGCTGACTCACTGATCTCGCCTTTCCTGTTTGAGTCGTGTCTTCCTTTTCCGAGCAATCCCATATGCTCCTCCTTTTCCGATTTTTCAAGTTCCATGTTGTAGCAAATGCAAGCCAGAAGGGCCTGTATATTGTTGAGATTTTAGCATTGCACTCTCTTTCTATCTATACCGAACAGGTTCGAACAGGGCTTTGCAATTCTCATTACCAGCCCCCCAACCCGATATTTTAATGGAAGAGATGGTGGTGCGGACACCGCACCACCGACTCAACAACTGCTGAGCAGTTGCTGCGAGAATTAGAAAGCCCTGAAGTTAGGAAATGTGGCGACCGCGATCCTCTTCATCCCACTGGGAGATAGTGTGCAGGGCACAAGAGGCGAGCGCTTCCACGAAGTATGCCATGCGATTGGTGTGCTGGCCGTCTCGTGTGCGCTTCTCGATTGGCGCTTGTAACGTCTGGGCGCGCACGTCATAGAGCATGGTGATAAATCCGTCGTCGTAGATGCCGTAGCTAGCCAATGTGACGTAGATGGTCGCTACCTGCGACAGAGTTGACTTGGGACGCTCATCATGCATGGTAGCAGAAAAGTCGGCAACATAACGTGCGAACAATTCTGGCAGCGGCGGGATAGGCTGGCCA
This sequence comes from Ktedonobacteraceae bacterium, assembly GCA_019240835.1. Classification (GTDB taxonomy): domain Bacteria; phylum Chloroflexota; class Ktedonobacteria; order Ktedonobacterales; family Ktedonobacteraceae; genus JAFATZ01. Next base: position 13,643 of record JAFAXQ010000128.1, on the reverse strand, counting down.
TTGAGTAGCTCTAGCGCCCGCTGCTTCATACGTTGATAGGCGCTCTGTTTAGCTGAGGCGGTACGTGGCGCAGCCAGCATCTCAGCGCAAGCTCCATTGTTTTCTAGAGATAAGCTCGAAAGATTCGAAGAAACGCTTTTATTGTATAGTTCTTCTTGATTCGCTTCTTCTTTGGGTGACGCTTGCGCTGATGATTGCACGGTCAAAACTGTCTCATTGGCAAGAGGGAGAGTGTTGGCAGACGAAGATGTCATCCTATCGTTTGCAGCATACTGCTTGGCTAGGCTCATAGGTATTTCCGACGAGATTGTCATCCTATTACTGGCTTTTGCAAAAGAGTTTTTTGCCTCAACATTTTGGCTAGGCAGCGGTGAAGTGTCTAGTGTAAGAATTTTTTCAAAGAGTGGCGAAAAATCGTAATAATTGGCAATCTGGACGGCATGAGTATTATGGCGCGGAACGACGGAAAGGAAGCCCTTCTCTGTCATGCGTTTGAGGTAGCGCTGCACTTGGCGCGTACTTTTGCCCATCGTGCGCGCAATGGTCTCGACGCTGGGCCAGGGCAGGTGATCGGCTTCGTACCAATAGGACCAGATGATATCCATTAAGAAATACTCGGTGGGTGTCATATTCGCCTGGCGACAGTTGCGTTTGATGCGCTTGGGCATAGCGTCAAAGCCCTCGCGTAAGAGTTCCTCGCCAAACTTCGCAATCAAGCGGCGTTGTACCGATTCCGACAGAGGAGCCGCCGCTATACGCTCGTCTTTGCTCTGTTCGACAGACGTGATTTCACGTACTATGCTTGCCACTATTCATCTCCATATTTCTATGTGCTTTGTGTACAGCACAATTTCTTAGAAGGGTGCGGTGTGATTCCCCCCTATTTATAGTATGCTGATGATGGCAAATAGATTGCAATCTATATAGAAAATTCCAAAGGAAGCATGGCGGCGGCGAGGAGAGTGGGCGGTGTGCATGGCGACGGTTTCCGAACGTAGCGACCGCAAGGGATCGCCACTACTATACACGTTTTGCCGCTCATGCGTGTATAGTAGTGGTGACCCTTGCGGTCACCAGGTTTCCTGCAATTGTCCTGTTTAATGTGGTCGCCTTGTTTAATCCGAAGGCAAGTCACTCGGAGGAATGTTTTTGCTAGTGGAATATGAGTCGCGCCACTCGGCTACGAAGGTCTGTGGCGTGGGATTCACTTCTTCGCGATGATAGGAGCCGCTGGCATCGGTATTGATGCCGGGATAGTTGGGGCCATAGTTGTAGTGACCAGTTTCTGCTGGCGAGAGCGGGCCACGAGAGTACTGGGGCATGCCGCTGACGATGGGCACACCGTAGTTGGGTACTTCGTCGTACAGATCATCGGGCAGGTTATTGTAGCCCTTATCGACTAGCTGCTGTTCGCTAAGAGAGAGCGCGACAAGCCTCTTGTGAGGGATGTTCTTAGCAATGTTCTGGGGAACGTAGTACACTTTGTTGAGCAAGCCGCCGCTTTCAACCAGTATGTAGCGTTTGAAGCGGGCCTGCACTTTGCCAATCGAGAAACCGTCCTTGTCGATCACTTCTTGCCCGATAGCGAACGTTGAGTGATCGACCGCTACGCGCAGGAGTTTTTCTTTGAGGGGAGCCATTGGGTCTTCGAGTGCCCATGCTACCATGCAGATGAGCACAAAGGGGGCACCGATGATAGTGAGCCAGGGATTATCAGGGAAAAATAGCACACCACTCATGGTGACCACGACTGCTATGCTTAAAGTAATAGGCCAAAAACTGGGATTAGGCAAGTGAACATGATGTTCGTCTTCTGCCTTTGCCTCTGCCACATCTTGAGCGGTGACGGCTGTTGAAGTGTTATTGTGAAGAGAACTATCCATAAGCTCGCGCTTTCCTTTAGTGAAAATTATTGCTACCTATGCTATCATAAAGCATACCAAATATGCGAGATTCGTGCAACCAGAAAGAAAAGAAGCTTATGAATGTTGCTCCTCCTTCTCGGGAAAAGTTTCCTTCACAAACGGATCACCCGACCTTTGCGGCATTTTATAACTGGCTAGCCAGTCGTACTCCATCGTTCCGCCTCGTGGAGCCGCTGCGCAGAGAAACGGCTGGTCAGGCGTATGCTCTCGTGCTGGAAGTTGGTGTGGGAACGGGACTCAACTTCCCTTTTTATGTTGCAGGCCAGGTTGAGCGTGTCGAAGCCGTTGACCCCGATGCAGCCATGCTAGTATATGCAGACCGTAACCAGACGAAGGCGTCAGTTCCTATTACGCTCACCCAGGCATCGGCTGAAGCCTTGCCCTTTGCTGACCAGACGTTTGATAGCGCGGTGGTGACACTGGTATTCTGCTCGGTCACAGATCCAATGCGTGGGTTGCAAGAGGTTCAGCGCGTCCTGAAACCAGGAGGAACGTTGCTGCTGTTCGAGCATGTGCGTGCCCAAGGAGCGATGGCTGCACGCTTGCAAGATGCACTTGTGCCACTAACAACTCGTGTGTGTGGCAATTGTCATTGGAATCGCGACACGTTGCAGACGGTGAAGGCGGCAGGCTTTCACATCACCCGCCTACGCGAACTGCCAGGGGTGATGCATCCTGTTATTGTGGTGCAGGCAACGCGTGTAGAACGATAAGAAAGTGTTTTTGATCAAGAGTGCGGTCACATGCGTTGAGTAAAAGGAGAAATCAGATGACATCAACTTCTGTCCCGATCATACGAGAAGCAGGCCAGGGAGAGACAATCTATCTCTCTGAGACCTGGTACCAAATATGGAAAGTGACGGGCGAGAACACCAAGGGGGCAGCGGATATATGGTTAGAAGTGGTTCCACCTCAGATGGGACCACCAGAACATCTCCATGACCGCTATGATGAGGGTTTCCTGGTCGTGAAAGGAACCTTCCTGTTCAAAGGAGCAGGGAGCACTGTGAAAGTCTCTGAGGGAGCATGGATCTTCATCCCTGGCGGCGTAGCCCATACCTTCCGCAATATTGGCACGGAAAACGGCCAGCTCCTCATCGAGGCGTTTCCAGGAGGAGGGATGAGCAAGTTCTTTAAGGAAATCAGTCCTATTCTCACGTCTGAGCCAGCAGATCAGCAAGCGCTCGAACGCATAAATGAGCGTTATGGGGTCGTGATAGTTGGGCCGCCTTTGGCAGAAGAAGGGCTAGGCAGATAGCATACCCAGGAGGGAACAAGCTGTACATTGTCCCTCCTGGGTATACTCTCCCGGTCGTATTCACTCGTCACGAGTGATATACACCTTATTTGCCACCTGGCCCGCCCTCCTCTGGACGGGTGTCATTGTTGTATATGACGTAGATCATAGGAACCTCCTTTCGTTGGGACTGTTTACAAAACACACTACGACTTCATTAGAAGTGTCTGCTAGAAAAAAACCTCCTCAAGTACATACAGTTTCAAGTCTACAATCTACTCTTTTCCCGTTTGCTCCTCCCTGTCGAAGGAGAGGATGTAGGCATCCAAATTGGGAGCGTAGGCAAGCTGCCTCAATGGTTGAGGAGGTGGGTTCATCCCTAGCTCTTCTAGCTCGGAGAGCTGTTGCAGGGAAATCTTTCCCACTGCAAGATGGTCAAGGAGCGTCTCGTCTTGGGCGACGGCCCTGTCAATCATCTGCAATCCGCGCAGATACACGACATCTTTGGTGGGGCAGATGCCTGCTCGCTCTAGATCAGGTACACCGCGAAAGAGGCGCAAACTGCGTGTCAGCGCACTCTTTCTGGCCTGCTCTTGTACAGTATGAACGTCCTGATCGGGTTGATCAAGCAGGCGCATCAACAACGAAAGCGACTCAAAGAAGGGAAGAAGCGACAGAAACGTCTGCGGTGGGGTGAGCACTCCACATGCTAACCCTATGGCAAGCGTGCCTATCCAGACTCCAAAGTCGTCAAACACTCCCCCATGCAGAGTGGTTACTTGACGCTCATGATAGAGGGCGAGTCCTTCTTCTGTGAATTCGTAGTTTTTCGTGTTAATGCCTAAGAGGCCAAGAGCAGAGTGTTCACCTGCGAAAGATCGTGCGACATGACCAGCCAGTTCATGGGCTAGCAGGTGCTTGAGGTCTTCAAGCAAGATGGGTTCATCTGGCACAAACAGCAGACGCAGGGCCGGCTCCACACGAGCACCACCTTCCTTTGGATCGATGACCACTTGCCATCCTTCGTACCTGCTCTCACGTAAGACGGCTTCAAAAAAGCGTTTGGCCGCCTGAGCCGTGACCTTCTGCTGTGAGTGAGCAGAGGACGCTGCCAGGGCTTGGCGTAAGGTGCGCTTTTCTTCTTCGCTACAGGATAGATCCAGCTTTAGATGGAGGCGTTGAACCATGATCTGATGCACGCGCTGACTAAGATCTGCCGTCACTGGAAGCAGCAGTCCTTGCAGGAGCACACGGCGCAAAGATGCAATGGCGGTGTTCATTTCCTCAAGGGTTGGCTCAGGATGTAAGCGGCGTGTGAGTTCCCAGAAGCGGTCGGTATCACCTTCATAGGTCGCTGCAAAGAGACGGAGAAAACACACTTCGTCTTCTATCGCTCCATGATAGAGGCGGCGCACGATAGCATTTGGTTCTTGCTGGCCTATTTGCTCATCAAGTGCAAGTAACCCAGCGATATGGGCGCGTACCGCTTGGATGTCAAGAGCAGGGTAGTGCAGATGAGGCTGACGCTGTTCGGCAATGGCCGCTGCGAGTTCACGTTGACGGGATTGCACGATCAGCCTTCCCAGTTGTTCCTTTGTCGTCTCGTCTCCATTGGGAGTAAAGAACTGGTCCCATTGTTGCTGCTCTTGCTCGGTGAAGGGTCCGGCTTGCGCCCACCACCAGTAGGCATCATAGGCTTCCAACTCACGATAACGTTCCACCCAGCGCCAGTCGAACTGATGCCGGGACGAAGCGGCATTTCGTCGCCATTGGTCAATTTCGTCGAGAGCTTCTTTGGCAAACATTCGGTAACTTCTCCTGCTAGTATCAGTTCCTTGAGAAAGAGCCTCTTGAAGGAGAAGCTCAGCTTTCTCCACCCTTCCAAGGCGTAGATAGAGGCGTCCTCGATTTACATAGTAAATCCACAGGTCCTCCTGCGAAAAGGTATGATTTGCGTCAGCAGACTGTTGTGCATCCGCTATAGCCATCTCATCAAATTGCAGAGCTTCTCGGAATCGCCCAAGCCCTGCAAGAATTTGTGATTTTTCACCGTAGGATGCAGCCAATCCGCCAAATTGACGATATCCCTGTTCTTTAAGGGTGATACTTTGCTCTTCAGCCTGTAGTGCTTCTGCAAACTGTCCATTTCTATTGAGGTGATAGGCCAGATTGTTGAGAAAGGCAGCTAGACGCTTCATGAGGCGATGGCATTGGAGTGAGGAGACCTCGTTGTGACGTGTGAGCGAGTCGCAACATTGCCTGTAGACAGCGATACATTGATCTCGAAACGATCTTGCTTGCTGAGCCTCTCCTTGTTGTTCCAGATATGCACTCCATCCACTGAGAAGCGATGCACGCTCTTCGAGCACATCTGTTTCTAGGTCCACATCCAAGGTAAAGAAGGGTTCCAGTCTACTATAGCATCCTTCGAATAAAGTTTGTGCCTCTTCGAAACGCGATTGGAGCATAGCACAGAACATCATATGATGTATGATATGGACTTCGGTCGCATGATGCAGCACAATTTTCTCAGTAGTCACAGCATTAAGAATGTACTGATACTCTACATAACGCTTTGCATAATCGATGACCTCACCGATGAAAGGGGAGAGAAAATAGTGCAACAAGATGCCTGCACACTCATTTTCTGCTGTAGCATGCCAATCAAAACGCTGCATCACACTCTTAGCAAGCCGAGCCAAACGTGGCCCATGTCCCAAATTGAAACTAATCCACCCATAGCGAATGACATGTTCAGCCGCCTCTACCAACCGATGATGCTTAAGCAACAGCACCGCCAGTTCCGTAATCACCGCCCCCTGTTCGCTGTCGCCTTCCTGGAACGTCCCATCTTGCACCCAAGCGCTGTACGCCTGGATCAGAAGAGTCTCTTGCTCCTGACGCTGCTCAGGGGAGAATTGGCGATACACTGCCGAGGCGATGAGGGGTAGCAGTTGTGTGCGTTTGAGGTAGGCGACCAACATGCAAGCGTTGCGCAATTCCTTGATCGGGCGTGGTCCCTGCGGGCAGAGCACTTTGAGACCAGGTTTGGCTAAGGGGAGCGTCGCCACCGCTAGTACGTGTAGCAGAGCTTGTGCTTCAACCGAGAGGCACTGGGTAGCAATGATACGCTCTAGAATGGGGGCAATGGCATCGGCTAGACTCCCCCCAAAGATGTGCGGTTCGGCGAGCAGGCGTTGCACAGCTTGTGTATACTGATGGGGTATACTCTTCCCATCTGCTACTGCCTGGGGTTCACCTTCCCCAAACTCGTCCCAATCGTCCAGCACGAGTGGCTGTTTGACCAGAGCAGTGACCCATTCTAGGCACAGAGGGATGCCGCCCACTTTCTGGCAGACCTGCTCTAGGAGCCAGACGGGTACGCTATCTAAACCCGACTGTTGTAACAGTAAGACGCCTTTTTCTACTGATAAAGGGAGCAACTCGTGGTGGGCCACAAAGCGCTGCTCCCCGTTATACCAGCCTGCCCAGCGATTGGTGGCCAGCACAAGCGTGGTCGAGTGCTGGCTGCGCAGGAAGCGTGTGAAGAAGCGCTGCCAACAGGAGGCCAGCACGTCCTGTTCTACCAGCAGGCACTCAGCGTGATCGAGTAGCACAATCATTGGTTGGGTGGCATGCTCCAGGTGCGAGAGCAGCCTGCTGGCCTGCTCATCTAGAGTAGGCGGAGGCGTCTGCGGCTGGGCTGCTGTGAGACCCAGTTCAGCTAGCAAGCTGCCTACGAACACCTCAAAAGCGGCTTGGGCATCGTCTAGGCGCTCGACGGCACGAAAGTCGCACAGGATGAGGCGACTGAAGAAGGGGCGCTCATACAACAAGTAGGAGGCTAGCCAGTTCAGTTCGGAGGACTTGCCCACCCCCGCTGGCCCACTGATGATCACCAGCTTCGCACGTGGCGTGCCCGTGAGCACCTCCATCAGTTCCTCGCGCCAGTCTTCACGACCCACCAAGTGAGCCGTCTCGGCGAGCAGGGGCCTAGTGACCACATGAGCAGGAGCGGGAGAAGTATCGGGTGGACTACTCATGCGCGTCAACTGGTAGCGCAGTTCGGCCCATTCGGCGTCACTATGCTGGTCGCGATAGGTTTTCTTGCCATCAATCCTGCTGCGTGCTCGTTCGACAAACTGGTGGCGAGCCGAGAGCGGAAAGGAGATGCCAACCGTCTGAAACGCACGATAGATGGGCAGTAATTGGTCAAAGGCAGGAGCGGCCTCGCCATTTTCCAAGCGCACATACATGGAGGGCGTCCAGCCAGGAAGCTGGGCGAGGATCTCAATTTGCTTGACACGCTTATTGACGCGCAGCACTTTTAACAACGAGCCAAAGTCTTGTTTGCCATCAATATCTTCAAGCACATCCTCTTGTGCGAACATAGCATCCATCCTTGAGATATATGTGTTGGAATAGTGTACAAACCTAGCATGCCATGAACTGAGCCGAAGCGCAAGCGTTACGGGCAAAGGTGAGGAGAACTTGCAAGTTTCAACGCATTAGGGGTGCTCGTCGCGTGCTCTTTCAAGCTGAACAGCCTCGGCCTCGCGGCCTATCGTTCGCAAGAGGATAGCGTAGTTGTTTCGTGTTAAAGTGGTACTAGGATGCTGCGGCCCCAATGCTTGCTCTTTGATGAGTAATGCTCGCTGGTACAAGGGTTCGGCTTGGCTGTACTTGCCCTGAGTATAATAGAGCAAGGCCAGGTTGTTCAGACTGTTAGCTGTGTCAGGGTGGTCGGGATCCAATTGCTGCTCATAGATGCTCAAAGCACGCTGCAACAAGGGTTCGGCTTGGGCATACTGGCCTTGGGCACGATAGAGTTCAGCCAGGTTGTTGAGGCTTTGTGCGGTGTCAGGATGGTCGGTCCCCAACTGCTGCTCACAGATGCACAAAGCTCGTTGCAACAACGGTTCGGCTTGAGCATACTGGCCTTGCTCTATCATGATCAAGGCTAGGTTGCTCAGGCTAGTTGCGGTATGAGGGTGGTCAGAACCCAACTGTTGCTCACGAATGAGCAAGGCTCGCTGGTGCAAGGGTTCGGCTTGGGCATACTGGCCCTGAGCACGGTAGAGTTCTGCCAGATTGTTGAGGCTAGTTGCGGTATGAGGGTGGTCAGAACCCAACTGCTGCTCTTTGATACGCAAGGCGTGCTAGTACAAGAGTTCGGCATCGGCAAACTTGCCTTGGGCACGATACAGTTCTGCTAGGTTGTTGAGGCTGAGTGCGGTGTCAGGGTGGTTTGGGCCCAACTGGTGCTCACAAATGCGTAAGGCGCGTTGGTACAACGGTTCAGCTTGAGCATACTGGCCCTGGACATGATAGAGTGTCACCAGATTGTTGAGGCTGAGTGCGGTAGCGGGGTGGTCTGGACCCAACTGGTGCTCACAAATGCGTAAGGCGCGTTGGTACAACGGTTCAGCTTGGACATACAGCCCACGTTCATAGAGATACCGGCCCGTCTCATTGAGCAAGCCCGCTGCTTCTAAAAAGATCATATGCTCCTGCTCGATCAAGGCAGCACACGTCTGAGCATGGGGCAGACACCGTTCGCATTGCGGCCAGTTTCTGAACTCCACCTCAGGAAACGCAGCATCCACCGCACCCACTGCACGCTCAGCCCATTGCTGATACGTCTGTTTGCTCATCGCATCCTTGAGCACAGCTTGCACCAGCCGATGCACCGACAGGGTGTTACTCCCAGCATCACGGCCCACGAGCGAGTAGGCAAGCAGGCTCTCAATGGCCTGATTGAGCAGGTAAGCATCGGCAGCCACGGGGGCAAGCTGTGGGCCGAGGTGAGCAGCGCCTTGGCTGAGCAGTTCTAGAGGGATAGCTTCGGGCGCGAGGAAGGCGCATAGCCGCAGGAGGTCCGCTGCCGCGGCGTTGGTCTGCTCGACGCGCTCAAAGGAGAGTGACCAGGTCGTCGCAACCGATTGTGGGTAATCGTCACCCAGGCCACACCGCTCATGGAGCTTCTTGCGCCGTTGCTGGTAGATAGCTTGGTAGTCAGCAAGACTGCACCCCGTCTCTTCGATGTAGGCTCCGGCTTGATCGAGGGCAAGGGGCAAGGCTCCTAGTTCATCACAGATGGCAAGGGCACGTGTTCGCTCGGCCTCGCATGCCTGCTCAAGCACAGCATTGGGTGCAACTAGCCCTGAGCGACGCAGCAGGAAAAGCGCTCCGTGCTCTGGTGTCAAGACATCGACTTCCAGGTGATGGGCGAAGCGACCTGTGGCATGCACACGCGTGGTGAGTAGGAGGTGGCCATTGAAAGCGGGAGGAACAAATTCCTTCGCCAGCGCCAAGTTATCGGCGTTATCCAGCACAAGCAACCATCCGCCTTGCTTTTGTAGCCAGCGCTTGACTGCCACGATGATACGGTTCACGTCTTGCTCATTCTTCTCAGGCAGATTGAGTAGCCCTACAATGGTGGTGAAAGACGAGGTGAGCGCTTCGCGGGTGTCGGCTTGTGCCCAAAGCACGGCGTTGTAGTGCTGACGGTGACGGTAGGCGTATTCGAGAGCCAGTTGTGTCTTGCCGATGCCGCCTAGGCCGCTGATGGCTTGCGGCTGGGAGAGGGCGGTAGGTTCGCCGGATTGTAGGGTGGTGGCAAGCTGAGCAAGCAACTCGTCGCGTCCAGTGAAGAACGTATTGCGTTGGTAGGGCACATTCCAGATAGGCGGGAGTGTGCCAGGGAATGGAGGGCGTTCGGTGTGCTGTGGGTGGACTTGATCAGCGGCGGGAAAGGGCACGACAGGAGGCTTGGCACGTTCGCGGAGCACCCCTGCCAGCAGTGTGTCATGGGCGTGCTGTTCATCAAGGCCGGCGAGGTCGATGTAAACGATGGAACCGAGTAGACCTTCGACATCGCATGTCTCTACACGGATGGGTAGGAGCAGTGCTTGCTCACCAGTTGGGTCACGTCGGAAGGCAGCATGCCATTCTGAAGGAGTATAGCGTGAATGGAAATAGTCGGGAGAGAGGACGGCAATAGTGCGCTTGGCAATGCGGGTCGCTTTGTCCATCTCTTGCACAAAGTCCATGCCAGGTCGAATGTCCCACGCCTGGATGATCGTGCTGTAGCCAACATCTTCGAGTTGGGCAGCAATCCATTCGGCCCACTTGCCATCGTTGCTCGTGTAGCTGATGAAGAAGTCTTTGTGTGGTGCTGTTGGCTCTGTCATGCTTGTTGGCTTGCCTCTTCGCGATCAATGTGAGGGGTCACGTTAAACCTCAGGGGTAGTATATATTATTTTGCGGGGGATGGACAAGAGTACGGTGATTTTGCGTGGGCATTACGTTTGCGCACCAAGTCCGGTAGGGGTCCGATTTATCGTACCCCGTGGGCCACACACGGGGCACAATGAATTGGGCCCCTACCGACGTGGATGGGCGCTGCAAGGCAAGTCAGCCACGTCGGCCAATCTGAGGAGTTCTGGGTAGGCCCATGTGGCTATAAGCTCTACATTTCCTATTGGCTGTGGTATGATTCTGGAACAATAAAATTTACGTGGAAGAGGTAGTTATTATGGGTCTATGGGATAGTAATTTCAAGCAATTGGTCAACGCCAATCCCCAAGCTTTCGCCGATTGGCTCCTACCGGGCGCTCGCGTCGTGCGCGAACTGTCCGAACACCTCACTCGCACACTCGATGTCGATAGCCTCTATGAAACGATCTTTGATGATGAGCAGGTAGGCATGCATATTGAGTTCCAGCGTTATCGTGACAAAGACATGGCTCGACGCGTCGCTGAGTATTCAAAACTAGTGTTTGAAAATATAGCGTTTTCTTGATTTTTATAGCGTTTTATGACAGGGTTTTGAGCCTGAAAAAACACCCTTGCAATTTCTACTACAAGGGTGTTTTTGCTATTGTCCTTTTCCTATTTTCAGGGTTCTATGGACGATTTGTAAAGGGAAAATCGAAAATCAAGGTTGTGCGCGGTGATAAGATGATCTCTTGTACCATGAGCAGCGTGTTACCCTGGTCGCGGATAGTTTCAAAAACATAAACTATGGGCGTGCTTTCTGGTAAGCCTAAGAGATCTCTCTCGCCTTCTGTGGCCGGGCGTGCCGCAACTTCATCGTGGCTTTTAAGCTCGGCAGGTACGTCGGGGTTAGAGGTTTCCCACATGGGATCATATGTTGCGTCCTCTTGCATCCTTTGCGTGCGGTCATCGGATACCGGCAGTAAGTGATAACGATAGGCGATTTGTAAGGGCTTTTCGTTGCCTTCAACCACTTCGCCTGATATCTGGACGCGATATACAACCTCATGCACCTCAATTTGAAGCTTCTCAGCTACATGTACGGGTAAGCTTATCCGTTTTACTGAACCGATATTCTTACAAAAGCCTTCGCGGTGCAGGCGTATGTGGGCAGGGGGTACATACTGTGTCATGGTCGTAGGGATGCGGCAAACGTAATACCCTATACCACGCTTTTCTACAAGATTTTTCCCCTCCAAGACAGCTAATGCACTTTTAACGGTATTTACTGATAAATTGCACGCTTGTGCTAGCTCGCTCGCGCTCGGTAGTCCTCCTTCCCATCCATATTTTCCTGCGAGGATATCTCGCTCTAATTCTGTTGCTAATGCAAGATGTTTTCCTACTGCCATTGTCTTCCTCCTTTATGTGACTACTGATGTGACAAGGCTGTTGATAAAAGATATCATAGCATGTTTGATGGCACTTAGCAAGCCCTGCTATGCCTATGATTTTTCTTTTTGATAATTTACGTGACAAAACTATTGACAAAATCTATCATATAATTTATAATTTCTTGTGTCAAGACTTTTCAAACAGTCGGCACTATCAAGCTAGCACCTGAACAACTGAAGAAAGGACACAACTTACCTTATGAGGTGTCGCTCGCAAGAGAGGCACACTGTAGCACGGTGAGGGAACCTGTTCTGTTATAAGCAACTCCATACGAGAGTTGCCGGGCGGTAGGGAGGGTAACAGAACAGCCAAAGGACTGCAAGTGCGATGTCCGCGAGCCGTATTGGGGTAAGCTGATGTAAAAACTGTTGTGAAATATCAAAACCAGTAAGGCAGTAAGGATTTACCGCCTTACTGGTTTACAGAAATCATTCTTCATTGTGTGCGTCCCCGCTAACGAGGAACTTTGACGAACCTGGGGAGAGCACATGAAACTACGAACATTTGCAGAGCGCGTAGGCGTGCGCTACGAAACGGCATGGCGATGGTTCAAGGCGGGCAAGATCAAAGGGCGGCAACTGGACACCGGCACGATCATCGTTACAGAAGACTTTGACGAACCTGTGGAGGTTGACGTGATTGTTGTGGTCTATGCTCGTGTTTCAGCCAATGAGAACCGGCCTAACCTGGACACGCAAGCAGAGCGGTTATCCGCCTATTGTGCGGCAAAAGGCTGGAAGGTTCACAAAGTGGTCAAGGAAGTTGGTTCAGGGATTAACGACGGGCGCAAGAAACTGCTTGCTCTCCTGGGTGATCCAACGGTCAAGATCATTGTGGTTGAGCACAAAGACCGCTTGACACGTTTCGGGTTCAAGTACATCGAGACGCTTTTAGCGATGCAAGGCCGTCGCATCGAAGTCGTGAACATCACCGAAAACCCGCTTGAGGACTTGATTGCTGACCTCGTTTCAATTATATATTCGTTCTCCGCACGACTTTATGGGCAACGGAGAGCAAAACGGAAAACAGAGCAGATTGTGAAAGAACTAGGGCTACAAGCACAAACAGAGAAGGGAGGTGAAAAGGATGCAGTTAGTTGAAAAATATGTGATTGACCGGAACGATCCACGTTACAGTGTGATCGATGAAGCGGCTTTTAAGTCAAAGAACTTGTACAATGCTGGAAACTACGAAATACGTCGATCCTACATTCTTCAAGGGAAGTACCTCAACTACAATGAGATGGACAGGCGTATGCAGTCCCATGAAGCGTACAAGGCTCTACCCGCAAAGGTAAGCCAGCAGGTCTTGAAGCAATTAGACCACGATTGGGACGCCTTCTTCAAAGCGCGTGCTGCCTACCGTGAAGACCCTTCCAAGTTTAAAGCACGTCCCAGGATACCAGGGTACAAGCATAAGACAGAAGGCCGGAATATGCTGGTGTACACCATCCAGGCGCTTAGTCGAGGAAAGCACGGCTTGAAGCGTGGCATCATCAAGCCGTCGATGCTCAACATTTCGGTGAAGACGAAGCAGAAGGACATTCATCAGGTTCGCATCGTCCCGCGCAAAGGCTTCTATGTAGTGGAGGCGGTGTACGAGCAAGAGGAGAAGCAAGCGGCGGTCAATCCTGCCCATTATGCTGGCATAGATATTGGCATGAACAATCTGGTTGCGCTAACTTCAAACAAACCAGGGTTTCGCCCTGTATTAGTTAACGGGCGTCCAGTGAAAAGCATCAACCAATTCTACAACAAGCGCAAGGCAGAACTACAGAGCGAGCTTCGGCGCAAAGGCACAACGAAGCG
>JAFAXQ010000270.1 GCA_019240835.1 Ktedonobacteraceae bacterium | reverse complement strand
GTGGGGAACGCACCAAGCCGAGACAAGGGAAACTCCCCTATCACCTTTCCCTTGGGGGTGATCTCCCCAATGCGGTTTCCCAGGCTTTCGGTGAACCAGAGGTTGCCGTCGGGGCCAGCAGCAATTCCGCTCGGGGAACTGCCAACTGTGATCCCGCTGGAAAACTCCGTTACCGCTCCATTGGGAGTGATGCGCCCGATACGATTTCCTCCGTCCTCAGTAAACCAGAGGTTGCCGTCGGGGCCAGCAGCAATTCCGCTCGGGAAACTGCCAACTGTGATCCCGCTGGAAAACTCCGTTATCGCTCCAGTAGTGGGACTGATACGCCCGATGCGATTTCCGCCGTACTCAGTAAACCAGAGGTTGCCGTCGGGGCCAACGGTAATTCCACTCGGGAAACTGCCAACTGTGATCCCGCTGGAAAACTCCGTTATCGCTCCAGTAGTGGGACTGATACGCCCGATGCGGTCTCTCTCGTATTCGGTAAACCACAGATTGCCATCAGGCCCAAGAGTAATTTCTTCAAGAATCCTGCGGCTATTGTCCAACGGATCGACAAACTCCTTGGGATTCCTGCCGGAGGTCATGATACTTCCTACATGACCCATGCGCTCAACGAACCAAAGGTTGTTATCGGGTCCGTTGGTAATGCCACTGGGAAAGCTTCCTATTAAATCGGGAGAAGAAGATTCAGCGAGAGAGAGCTTGGGAACAGCATTCTGCCATACTCCAAAGATGGTGCTAAGCAATAGTAGTAACACTGCCACAATGCTCCATACTAGTGTTGCTCTCTTACTAATAGGTCGCCTCGGTGGTACCGATGCCGCTTTGGCCAGAGCTGAGGCAAAATTCCTGATCGTTCTATAACGCCGCCTCGGGTCTTTGCACAGTGCCTTTTGTAACACAGCCTCTACGTTTGGATAGCGATTCTTGACCTGTGCGGGCAGGGAGGGAGGCGGTAGATTGGCGAATTGCCAAATAGGGTTCCCCTGATGAGGGAGATCACCAGCCAGCCACTCATAGACTATCACTGCCAGCGCATACTGGTCGCTCGCCAAGCAAGCATCTCCAGACCATTGCTCAGGAGCTGCGTAACCGGGTGTACCGCAGGGGAGTTGCTGAGTCCTGGAAAGCGTCCGGTGGGCATAGATAGCAATCCCGAAATCACTGAGCAAGATCTCGTTGTCCTTGCCAAGCAAGAGATTAGAAGGTTTCAGATCTCGGTGGATTACATGACGCTGATGTGCATATTCTAAAGATTCCACAATCTGGTTGATATAGGGGATAACTGCTTCCAGGGGAAGCTGCGTTCCTCTGGGATGCCTTTCTTGCAAGGTGCCGTTGGGCGCATAGTCCATGATAAGAAATGGGGGATCATAAAGAATATCGCAGACCCACAGGCGCACAATGCCTGGATGGTCCAGAGAAAGAATAGTACCGGCTTCCTTTGTAAGCTGACGTCGTTCTGACTCATTCCCAGCAATATTTCTGAACACCTTCATAGCAAAGCATCTATTTGTGCCCGTTTGTTGGCAGAGATAGACATCAGCAGCACCTCCACTTCCCAATCCTCTGAGTACACGGTAGCCTCCGAGTTCTTGTTGTGAAGAGCTCATCATATATAGACTCCTTCTCTCATCATCTGGATGTTCTAGTACTTTCTGCAAAGCAGAGGAGACCAACGCCCGTAGCTCTGACAGAGGGAGGTCACACCCAAATAAACCGGGAGAAACTGATCATCTGTATAGCTTTGTGCACAAGCTGGACACTCCTTGAGATGTACATCAAATGCATTTTCCTGAGGAGAAAGCCCTTCTTGCTGAGAGGTAAGAGCCACTGTCCAATCTGCACAGAAAGGGGAATTGATCAGGCATATGGCTGCTTAGCCCCTATTTTGCAGTATACCACATTACTAATTACATTTGATGGGTTTGCACTAGGAAGAGGTGCGAAATTCCCTCTCCTCATGAGGAGAAGAGGCGTGGTTGAGGCTGTACTGGCGCTGCTACACAGGGCCTTGCTCAATGGTAGAATCCACAAGTGGTCTTTCTTTCATCAGGGAAACGTGCTGACAAGCTGAACAATTAGTGAAGTGGTAGACCTTATCATATCCAAAGTGTACTGTCCATTTGGTACAGTTGTCTTTGTATAGTGCTCACAATAGAAGGTCATCTATTTTGTTTTATTTTGCCTATACCATTGTTCTGGCAGGGTTTTTCTACTTAGAGGAGAAGAAAAGAAGGTTAAAAACTCATGTGCATTGACCACCTAGTATTTCTGCAGATAATGCAATTGGCGGATAGTGCCCTGCCCATCGGCTCGCTCGCCCACTCTTTCGGACTAGAAACCCTGGTAGCAGAAGGAGTTCTCACTGTTGGGCAGCTTGAGTCTCTCTTGCGTGACTATCTAGATGAGGTTGGAGGGTTAGAGAGTGTTTTTTGTCGGCTTGGATACAGATTAGCATCTCTCGACCTGGGTACTTTTGAACCACGGTGGCTCGCTCTGAATGAGCAGTTGAGTGCCTTCAAGACTGCTCGTGAAAGCAGGACAGCTAGTGCTGCGTTAGGGAGGAGATTCCTTCAACTGGTACAGG
This sequence comes from Ktedonobacteraceae bacterium, assembly GCA_019240835.1. Classification (GTDB taxonomy): domain Bacteria; phylum Chloroflexota; class Ktedonobacteria; order Ktedonobacterales; family Ktedonobacteraceae; genus JAFATZ01. The sequence continues at coordinate 2,790 of JAFAXQ010000270.1, read as the reverse complement.
ATGTGCAGGAGAACCAGATGATACGAGCGGCTCAGCAATCGGCAAAGGCAGCCGAGGCGGATGTTCACTATAGCTCAGCTTTTGGTCTGGTGGCTGGCATACTTGGTGTAGACGAGACTGCTACTGTACTGGCTCACCTACAACAATTCTTGACGGGTCTGGTTTCAGCTTGCCAGCGCTTAATGCCGCTTGGTCAAAGTCAAGCTAGCAAGATCATATGGCGACTCAAGCCAACGTTGATAGCAATTGCTAAACGCTATGAGGCGTTCGACCTGAACAGCGACGCCGTGGTCGCGTTTACACCTCTCGTAGATATCGGCAGTATGCGTCATCCTCTCCTTACTACCCGCCTCTTTATCAGTTAGCCAGAAAAGAGTAACCTCAACACTGTTAAAACTGCACAATAACCACCTGTTAGATCCAAGGCAATTTGACCATTGACCATTGATTACCGGGACCTTATCTTTTGCAGTAAGGGTGTGTTCGTACAGCTTGTAAACCCTTCTCTTCAACGACGAGATGAGCAGCATTGATGCAAACGTCCAGCAATGTCTTGTCCCCTTCATCCATTGTAGGTGTCATCCTCCATGACCGTCCACTTATATCGGAATGTCACAAGCAAGAGAGGGAAATCGTGAAAATCGAACAACAGCCATCACAACAAGAGAGTAACAAGCCGAAACGGCAATTCAACACCTTAGTCAACAACCCCGTTTTGGAGGACTATTCTCTGCGCTATGCTCCGCGTTCGTTCAGAAAATGGAGCGAGTATGCAGTAGCTACTGCTGCGCTCGGAGGTATCGCCTACTTGGCGGACTTTGCCATTGGAGGTTCTATCGCCGTAACACATGGGTTCACTAGCGCTTTTTGGGCCATCCTAGCTGCCGGAGTGGTTATCTTCCTGACCGGCATCCCAATCTCTTATTACTCGGCCAAGTATAATATAGATATGGATTTGCTTACGCGTGGGGCGGGCTTCGGCTATTTCGGATCCACGATAACGTCCTTGATCTATGCTAGCTTCACCTTCATCTTCTTTTCTCTGGAAGGCTCTATCATGGCCCAAGCCATGAACGTTTACTTCGGGCTTCCGTTGTGGTTGACGTATCTCATCTCTGCCCTGATGATTATCCCATTAGTTGTATTCGGCATGACTCTTCTCTCGAAGCTGCAAGTCTGGACGCAGCCAATCTGGCTCATCTTACTGGTAGCGCCTTTTCTAGCTATCCTCTTTAAAGATCCCGCAGCTTTTGTAAACTTCACGCACTTCGCTGGCACCTCTCCAACTGGGGCTGGCTTTAATTACCTAGCTTTCGGCTTGGGCGCTGGTGTCGCACTGTCTCTCATCGCACAAATTGGGGAGCAGGTGGACTACCTCAGATTCATGCCGGACAAGACCCCCGCTAATAGCAAGAGATGGTGGGCTGCCGTGCTCAGCGCTGGGCCGGGCTGGATTATTCTTGGTGTGCTGAAGCAGCTAGGAGGAGCCTTTCTGGCCTTCTACATATTCACCGATTCGGGGGCTAAACTAGCGGTAGAGCCAATCCACCAACTTATCAAGGGCTTTGGTGTGCTGGTACCGAATCAGTTTCTCGTAGTAACGCTAGCAACCTTCTTCGTCGTGCTTTCGCAGGTGAAGATCAACGTCACCAACGCCTACTCCGGCTCTCTCTCCTGGTCTAATTTCTTCTCGCGGGTTCTCTACTGGCACCCTGGACGAGTCGTCTGGCTCTTCTTCAATGTAGGAGTGGCCTTACTTTTAATGGAGCTAGGTGTGTTCGGGTTTTTGAATACAGTACTTGGCTTCTACTCTAATGTAGCTATAGCTTGGATTGGTGCAGTAGTGGCTGACCTCGTGATCAATAAACCACTGCTGAAATTGAGTCCGTCCTACATCGAGTTCAAACGAGCGCACCTCTACAATATTAACCCCGTCGGTTTCGGATCTATGGTTATTGCCTCGCTAATCTCTGTAGCCGCATTCTTCGGCTTGTTCGGAGAAGTGGCACAGGCGTACTCTCCCTTCTTGGCAATCGGGATAGCGTTCGTCCTTTCGCCCATCATGGCGATTATCACAAAGGGCAAATACTATATGGCCCGTGAGGACATTCCTGTGTTCGTGGCCGAAAATGGCAACCTGCCTGTTCTAACTTGTACAGTCTGCGCACAAGAGTATGAGGCTCCGGATATGTCGGACTGCCCCTATCACGGAGGATCAATCTGCTCGCTCTGCTGTACCTTGGAGAAGAACTGTCACGACATGTGCAAACATGTCGCTGTAGGACACGCGCTGTAGGGCCAGGGCAACCGTAAGGGTCCGTTCCTACTATACACGTTGTGCCGTTTCTGAGTGTATAGTAGTGATCCCTTGCGGTAGCTATGCCCATCATGTGCTCTCTGCTCCCCCATTCGGTAGGCAACGAGACCCATTTGGCTATAAGCTCTACGTTTTTCATCTGCTGTGGTATAATTCCGGAACACTAAAATTTACGTGGAAGAGGTAGCTACTATGGGTCTATGGGATAGCAATTTCAAACAGCTCGTCAACGCCAACCCCCAAGCTTTCGCCGACTGGCTCCTACCTGGCGCTCGCGTCATCCGCGAACTGTCCGAACACCTCACTCGTACGCTCGATGTTGACAGCCTTTACGAGACCGTTGAGGGTGCAATAGCCAGAGGAAAAAACGTGAGTATTTTTGTGCCGCAGGAGAGAAGATGTACCACTTTTCAGACAAAAAGTATGCTATACTCTACAGAGGAGAAGGGAGGGTCATATGCCGACGTTAGAAG
>JAFAXQ010000187.1 GCA_019240835.1 Ktedonobacteraceae bacterium | reverse complement strand
GGCCGCCCTCTCCCCAATAGATCGTCTGTGCTGGTGTGTGTGCTGCTTGTGTCACCCAAGACGCTCCCTTCCTTAGGAAATACGACAGGAAATACGACTAGTCGTTTCTCTACCAAGTATAGAGGAGGGCGCGTCATTTGTCTAGATGAGCGGTATAGAAAACAGACGTTGCAACCTCATGCTGTTTAGTGGTGTGCAGTTCCTGGTGTGCTGTGCATGTTTTATTCAGATATTGCCTATGGTATTCTTTGCAACGGATGAAGTTTCATCCCCGCTCCCTGTTTTCAGGCGGAACCACCTGATTTGGCATTTGCCGCGCTTCATGCTGATCGGCCTGAGAGTTTCCATCTGGTGAGAGCAGTGAGGCAGCAGTACATTCTAGTACGGCTCGTCGTGCTGATCATGAAGGAAGAGAGCAACCAGTTTGCGGTACAACATTTGGTAGAGACGACCCAGGCAATTGCACTACTCAAGCCGTTCAGCATCAAGGATGTGCTGGCCTTGGTTGCCACTTCTGTGTAGGTGGAAGTAGAACATCGCCTGATAGCTATGCTCAGGTTCAAAGACATCCACTTCGTGCCTGCCTGCTTGGCGCTAAAAAACCCGCCGCAAGCTGTTGTGGTTTTAACCCATGCGGATAGGCGGGTTTTTCGCGTTGCTCTAGCTCTTGCGTGAAAGTGGGGTGTGTGTTAAAGAGTGTTGCCCATGTTGTATGATTGGAGAAGCGCCTCGGTGTGCAGCCGAGCGCAAAGATCGAGGCAGTTCGTCAAGCACAAGCAGCTTGAGAGCTGGAACAGGGAAAAGAGGTAACATCATGAGCGAGAAACGATCCTGGGTGTTGGTTGCTGCATGGTTTGGCACGATTGCTTTGGTGGGGTTGCTGAAACGCATCCTAGAGCGGCAGAGAGCCTAACGGCGCTACAGTGTTGGTGGTGTTTGGTGTGCTGGCGCTACTGAGTCTAGTCTCCCGATGAGACACAGTTCATATGGAGTGTGCGCTGTCGTGGTCCATCTAGCTCAATAAGGATAACACGCTGCCACGTTCCTAGGAGCAGTCGGTGATTTACGTATGGAATAGCTAGCGATGGGCCGATAATTGTTGACAGGATGTGGTCGGGTGTATGCGAGGGATCATGAGGATGGCGATAGGGTAGTGCTGGCAACAGGTGTCGCAGTGCATCCAACAAATCACGGTCTGTGCCTGGGTCCAGGTCTGCCGTGGTCAAGGCGCACGTAGTATGCGCGACGAAGAGCACACAGACGCCATCTTCGGGTGTCATTGCTCGCAAGGTCGTTTCTACTATTGCTGTGATATCTATTACTTCATCTTTTTTGCGTGTGGAGATCGTTATCGTTTTCATTTCGTACTAAATGCGTTCTAATGGCTCAAACCCAAGCACACGCAGCACATTATTCATGGTTTGCACTGCAGCAGATACGAGCAGGGCGCGGAAGGCTTTGACACGCTCGTCGGTCTCGCGAACGACGGGGGGAGTGTGCTCGTAGAAATCGCTGAAATGCATTGCCAGATCATAGGCGTACGCCGCGAGTATGTTTGGAGCAAGTTGCTCTGTTGCTTCTGCTAATGTGCGCGGGTAGGCATCGATGTGACGCAGCAGTTCCCATTCGCTCTGTTCAATCCGTGCAGGGAGCTGCTCCAGGCGTGCTGGTAGCTCGTAGTGCGCTTCTTGCAGGCGACGCTGGATACTATTAGCGCGTGCGTAGGCATATTGCAGGTAGACACCCGTGTCCCCGCTGGGGCGCAATACCTCGTCCATATCAAGGGTGATGATCTGTTGTAGATTAAAGCGAATCATGAAGTAGCGAATCGCTGACGCTGCCAGGATTGCTGCTGTTTCTTGTGATAACTCTGCTCTAGGTTCCTGCTTGCCCACTTCGAGCATGCGCTCAATAGCGGCGTTGATAAGATCGTCGGCCTTAATTTCGATGCCCTTACGTCCAGACATGGTGTAGAAACTGCGGCCATCCGATGTATCTACGCCCAAGTGTGCTGCTGTTGCTGCCGAGAGAGCCACAACCTCATAGGCTACGTGTTTTGAGTTATCGGCTTGCTCCACATAGCCAAGTCGGCGCAGACTTTCGTAGACAATCTGCTGCGGATAGGACTGGCGTACATCTATAACGTTGATAACGCGCTTGGCGTGGCCGAAGCGTTGGGCATCGGGCCGCTCGCCGCTTACGTTCGAGCCTTTGGGGGTGAGCATTGTCCAGAGCCTGCGGCCATCGTGTTGAATGCCCCAGAGTGCGAAATCGAACTTCACTCCACTCTCGTCGGTCAAGCCAAACTTCCAGAGCTGATTGCTAATATCCTTGGCTGTATAGGTAGCTGTGCCATCGCTCTTCACCAGCACCTTGTCGCTGCTGTGGTCTCCTTCGTCTGTCTGGACCTCTCCCTCGCCAAAGGGCAAAACCCAGCAGCCCGCGTGTTTGCCTGTCTCTGGCTTCTCTAGTAAACCCCGCTCGCGCAACATCTCAAAGGTGCGCCGCCACAGTCCTGCTCCCAGAAGAGCAGATTCCCAGGTCAGTAGGTCATACGATATGTTGAGGCGTGACATTGTTTTGAGGTGAGCCTGTACAATGCTGTGTGATAGCTCTGCCGCCATGAGAGGGTAATCCGGCCCAGACTCTGGCTCCTCCCCATGTTC
>JAFAXQ010000055.1 GCA_019240835.1 Ktedonobacteraceae bacterium | reverse complement strand
AGGTCCATTGCGATACCGCTGCTCAAGATAACGCTCGACTTCGTATCGCCCCTGCCCGTGACCGCCTGCACCGAGGGCTGCTTCACGAAGAAATCCATTATAGCGCGTCGCACCTCGTTGCTGGCCTCATCAGCAACGCTAGCTACCATATCAATATCCTTCACCGTTTCGCGGCGTCGACGCAGGCTACCAGCGACGTGTAGACGCACGACCTCTGGCCGTGTCAGTAGGGCGGCACGCATCTGCTCGGCCTCGTCCTCTGCTATAGGATAAAGAAAGCGCCCCTCGTGTTGGGCAAGTAGAGCAATGCCCTGCAGAATTTTGTCCTGCGTTTTCTTGCCAAAGTTCGGCAACTGAGCTACTTTGTTTTCGTGACAGGCTTGTTCTAGCTCAGCGATACTAGTAACGTGCAATTGTTCGTAGATGGCGTTAATCTTTTTAGGCCCGAGTCCCGCAATACGCAGCATATCAAGCTTTATGGGCGGTGTGTTAGCACGTAACTCATCATAGAGGGTGATATGTCCTGTATCAAGCGCTTCTTCAATCCGCTTGATGATGGTTGGTCCTAGCCCTGGCGTGCCTTTGAGCTTGCCTTCTTGAGCGAGCTGTGCAATATCGCCATTGAGACTGCCTAGAGCACGGGCGGCGTTTTCGTAAGCGCGCACCTCGAAGACGCTGCTCCCCTCTTTCAAAGCGAGCAGCGTAGCAATCTCCTCTAGTAAGCTTGCTATCTGATTCTTATCCATAGCACGTTCCGATCAAGACAATCGCATATCAAAAAATTCCGCTGGCTGTGCAGTGACTTCAAATGGATTGCGTCCCTTTAGTTCACGATTCAGATATCGTTTGCAGTCGAAGTGGACCAGCAGCCAGCAGTAGAGTGGATCGCTGACAAATACCGCGTCCCATGGTTTCTCACTACCTCTACTAATTAAACGATTGCAGACAAAACAACGTGTCATACCGTGCTCAACTGCCTTCTCGAACCAAGTGAGAACGAATTGGTGCATATCGTCCAGGTTCATCATATCCAGACTCGACTCAGGATAGCCGAAGAGTAGCGGGTCGGGACACTGGCGGAAGTCGTGGCTGGCCCGACTGAGAGCTAGCACAGGTGCCTTGACCGTGACTTTGATCTCGTCGTTCTGTGGGTCATCGGAGGCTGTAGTAACGTTGGTGAGTAACAGTCCTTCGCGGGCAAACCATGACAGAAGTTCATTGCGCATAGCGTCATTGTACCCTATGTGTCTATCCCCTATTCGCTTCATGTGGTGGCAGCCTTGGCCAGCCCCCACAGCTCTTTCCATTCGCACAGGCTGTACGAAGTAAGTTCGCGTCCCTGCTGCTGTGCTACCTGCTCCACAAACTGGAAACGCCGCCGAAATTTGCGATTGGCCTGTCGTAGAGCTTGCTCTGCGTCGATAGTGAGGAAATGAGCCAGATGTGCTGCTATGAAAAAGATATCGCCCATCTCCTCGTGTTGTTGCTCGGGGGTTGTAGCGTCCTGCAGTTCTTGCAGTTCCTCTGCGAGCTTCGCATAGATCTCTTGGATTGTCGGGTAGTCGAAGCCCTTACGGATGGTGCGCTTCTGATACTCCTGGGCAACAACCAGAGAGGGGGACGCCAGAGGGACACGGTCTAGTATGCTCTCCTGTTGCACGTTAGCGCCCGCCTCTGCACGCTCCTGGCGTTTAATGTCTTCCCAGTTCTGTTTCACTTGCTCTGCATTACTCGCTTCGACTGAACCGAAAATATGAGGATGACGGCGAATCAGTTTAGCATTGATGTGTTCATAGATATCGCCAAGGGAGAAATCACCCTCCTGACGGGCAATCTCGGCGTGTAGGTACACTTGTAACAGCAGGTCACCAAGCTCTTCAGCCAGTTTCGCCATATCGTTCTCTTCCAATGCCTCCACAACTTCGTAGGTTTCTTCTAGCACATAGCGTGTGAGGCTCTGGTGCGTCTGTTGGCGATCCCAAGGGCAGCCATCGGGGTCGCGACGTAAGCGCATAGTGATAAAGCGCAACGTTTCTGGTAGGCGCAGTGCTGTTAGCTCGTCAACCGGAGGGATGTAGAGTGTGCTGAGATGGTTGGCATAGCTCTTGCGGTCCAAGTCATAGAGTGGCATCTGCATCACGCTCTCATCGCTCTCAATGCCTGCAGAGCGCACTAGCTTGACAGGCCATTCGTCGGGGTAACACTCTCCCAACGCCAGTTTCACCGCGCTAGCGAGACGACGGTTGTAGACCTGTGCTACTAGCAGAGGTACAGTGGGGATGATCTTGCCTGCCACTTCGTCTGCACGTAGCGCGGCAAGATTGGTTGCATCTACTAACTGCATGTGAGCATTGCAAGGGTCAAGCCCGAGTAGGGTACAGACAGGCTCCACAAATGAGAGACCAGCAACTAATGCTGTGCTTAAGCCATGCTCTCTTGCTTGTTCGAGTAGCAACTGCACCGAAGATTCGCCAATCAGCGGATGTCCGGGGACAGCATAGATAATGGGGCCTTGAGTGGCAAGTGTGCATACTGCATCAGCAATCTGCTGATAGAGAGTAGACCAATCCGCTGCTGCCTCGTAGAGATAATCAAATGATGCTATGCGCAAGTTGGGAAGTGCCTGTTTGAGTGGGTCTATAGTGGGATGAATGAATGTACGAAAGTAAACAGGAGTGCCGTCTGCTGCTGCCTTTTCAAGTACCCTGTATGCTTGCAGGGTAAGGTCGGACATACTGCCAGGTCCAAGGCCCACAATAGTAATTGCTGTGAAAGTCATAGCTCCTCTTCATGAGTGGCATTGTCGAATGAACGACAACGTGTTATGCTACTTTATAAGAGATTATAGCATTAGGAGGATGTTCATGACATCTACTACAGCGCAAAAACCAACCTGCCCTGTGTGTCATCAGGCAGATCAAGTAAAGACAACACAGGCCGCATATGATGCGGGCGTAGAGCGTTGCGCGCCACCGGATATGCCTACAAAAAATGTACCTTTGTTCTTGCCTTTCCTGTTATGTATGGTCTTCGTTGGCTTTTTTGTCTTTGCCATTGTGATCTTGATTGGTTCAGAGGCAACACTATCGCTTGCTTTCCAATACGTACTTGTAGGCTTGACGCTAATCTGCATCATTGCTGCGCTGGTTGTCTCCTATATGGCCTTCCAAAGTGTGGTCAAGGGTGATGCAGAGGCTACAAAGCGTTTTCCCGCGTGGGACCGAGCTATGGCAGTTTGGAGAAGCTTGTACTATTGTGCGCGTAATGATGTCATTTTTGACCCTAAGACCAACAAAGTACTGTCGAATGAGGAACTGCTGGCTCTTCGCTCAATGCAGGAAGATAGAGCGGAGCAGATATCGGCAACGCTGGTACAACAGCAATAGGGTATAGCTTGGAGCTTTCGTTGGAGGGGATGATGTAGCAACCTCCATGTTGTCGCTAATCAGCTTTTGTGTCATCGCTCGCTGTATTGCTGCTGCTCAGCATATTTTTCTGCTTCAGCATAGAGATTGCGGGCCGCACGTTCAACGTCGAAGCTTATTGTTTGATTCAGTTCTGCATCTTTAGCAACAGCTTCAAATTCCGCTGCGTAGCTGCGAATGGTTATAGGATCAGTGATTTTGCCATTCTGCACCTCTGTATAGAGTTTGACAAGTGCTTTTTCCTTAGAGGTGACTTTGTCTGCATCAGCTTCAGGGGTTTGCGAAGGTGCTTGTGGTGATTGTAAATTGTTTGTTGTCTCACTAGAGTCGCTCTGCTGAGTGATGACCGAAGACTCTGTAGTTGAGTCATTATCGAAATCTGCTGCGCTGCCGATGGGTGGGGCATACACTACTTGGTCCATATCGGCTAGAGGCGTGCCACATGGGACCATTGCGACATCACGCAGGCGCACGCTGTTGACCTGCACTCCCCACAGGGCCACATGGTCAGAGAATGGCTGGAACAATTCATCATTCTTATACTCCCAGGGCATAATCGCGTCTTCCGAGCCATGTGCTCCGAAGGAGGGGTGAGAGCCCATACTGCCTGACCATGGAGTAAG
>JAFAXQ010000100.1 GCA_019240835.1 Ktedonobacteraceae bacterium | reverse complement strand
GCGCAATTCAAGCGCAACTGCATTGAGTCGAGGCACGAGCACCTCAAACGTGCTGCCGTCGAGCGTTGCGTGGTAGCCTTCAATCGCCGCAAGGACGGCCGCTTCCAAATGTTTCCATGTCCTGGTGTTGCTCTCGCTAAAAGAGGTCGCTTCCTTCTGTGAGACTCCCAGGAGAGACCTACGCAGTTTGCTGAGAGAAAACATGCTTGCCTCCTTATACAGTTGCTTGCTTGTCCGCTGTTTGCTCTAGTTCAGCGAGCAAACGCTCAAGCTCTTCGCTATCTATCTGTGCAACCAATTGCTGGATCTCTTCCATCGATGGAGCGTCCTCGGCAGTAAGGGAGGATTCCTCAAGTTGGAGTGAGGACAGAATACGGGTAGCCAATTGGACAGCGCTCATTCCTTGCAGCAATTCGAGGACCGAGACGTCCACTTTCAGACTACCTGCAATGCGCTGCTTAACCTCGATGGCCATCATCGAATCCATGCCCAGGCTCGTGAGCGATTCTTGACCACTGAATTGAGCGACATCAAGCTGGAGCACACGAGCCACTAGTTCTTGCACGTGTGCCGCTACTAGTGACTGCCGCTCGGCTGCTGCGACGGCACGTAACTGATGCAGCAGTCCGCCATCGCTGCTGATCTCGCTTGTTGTCGCCTCCCCTGCTTGTTCCCCGAGGAGCGCAAACATCGGTGGCAACATCCCCACGGGAGCCGTTTCACGGGTCACAGCCCAGTTGGCTGAAATCGCCGTCAATTGGACAGGTCGTTGTCCCAGGACCCGTGCCAGGATTTGCATGCCGACCTCTGGTGTAATCAGCTCAATGCCGCGCTTGGTATAGTAGTGTTCCAATTTCAACTGCTCAACCATGCCCACGGACCAGGGACCCCAGCCAATACTGAGGGCAGGAAGTCCCAGGGAACGTCGATGGTGGGCCAGCGCATCGAGAAAGGCGTTGGCCGCCGCGTAGTTGCCCTGACCCAGGGACGCAATCACCGATCCCGTAGAGGAGAACAGGACAAAGAAATCCAGTGGGTAATCTTGCAGCAGGTGGTGCAGCAGCCAGCCGCCTCTTACCTTGGGGCGTAGCACGCGCTGAAAGGTCTCTGTGTTCATACGCACCAGCAGTTCGTCTTGCACGACGCCAGCCGTGTGGATGACACCCCTAATAGCAGGCCATCCTTGGCGCTCATACTCTGCTAGGAAGGTCGAAAGCTGGTCTTCATCGGCCACATCAACCGCGGCCACGTGAATGCTGGCTCCCCGTGTTTCCAGTTCTTGAATGGCTTGGGTCAGACGAATTTGCGGATGATCCGCTTCCACTTGATGCCACCTTGAGCGCGGTGGCAACTGGGTACGCCCCATGAGAATCAGTCGCCTGGCTCCTTGCCTGACCATCCAGCCGGCAACCAGTAGGCCCAAGGTACCCAGCCCACCAGTTATCAGGTAGCTTCCGTCAGGACGGAACGAAGCAGGAAAGGGCGCTCTCAGATGGGTGCTTGGCACCAAGCGGGCCACGTATCGTAGGCCATCGCGGAAGGCGACCTGATCTTCGTCAGTGGCATGCCATATCTCTTCAAACAGCAAGGATGATTGGTTTGTGGCAGGAGCATGATCCAGATCCACCAGACCGCCCCACATACTCGTAAGCTCTTGATGGCCGATGACCCGTCCCAAGCCCCAGAGAGGAGCCTGCTCGATGGAGATTGGTCCAGGTTTCTCGCCCACAGCCTGCGCTCCACGGGTTACCAGCCACACGTGAGGCAGATGAGGCCAACCGCTTTGGGACAATGCCTGCATAAGGTACATCACACCCAGAGAGCCTACAGCTTGATCCTGCTCCAGGGCAGCCAGGGTTGGCGTTGTGGCGAATGCAGAATCGAGGCCCCAGAGATAGACCACCCGCGAGAACATGACCCGACCCGTTGCGGAGAGTGCGCTGAACAAGTGCGAGAAGTGCTCTGGATGGGCAGGATTGATGCCGTAACGCTCACCCTGCTGTCTCAGTTCGAGCGCATTCGTATGCGAGACAGTGACAAAGCGTTCCCCATGCTCTTCCAAGCATCTGATCAATGCCTCTGCTAGCCCGCTTTGATCACTAAAAATCAGCCAGCTTCCGTCTTGGATAGTAGCCCTTGCCTCGGTAGTGGCTGTATCATCTGAGCGTTCCCTGAGCTGCCACTCCAGTTCATACAGTCCTCTATCGATATGCTCTGGTGCTAGGCTCATGGAAGCTTCCAGGGACTGAGCACGCAAACCTTCGATCTCAGCTAACAGGTTTCCCCCTGCATCAACCACCTGGATGTTGCCCACGACGAGTCGTTCGTCTGCCCTGAGAATCTGCGCATATGCCTGCATCTGCTGGGCTGGACGAGCAAGAATGCGAATGCGATCCACGCTTACGGGCAGATAGGGCCTCTGCTGGCCCGCTGTCGTCTCCGTTGGCCTCGCCGCAACGAGCAGCGTCTGGAATGCCGCATCCAGCATTGAAGGGTGGAAGGAGTAGGTCGCCAGTTCCGCCTCTACAGAAGCTGGAACACGCAGGTCGCTTATGGCTGTGTCAGTGCCCAGATGAATGTGTTCGATGGCCTGGAAAGCAGGGCCATACTGGAAGCCCATATGCTGGGTCTGCTGGTAAAACTCCTCCCTGGACATGTCTCCAGTACAGCTCATGTTGTTAAGGTCAAGATGGGTTGCTCTCTCATTGGCCTGACGCTGGCGAAGTCGAGCGCTGGCATGTAAGGTCCAGCGTGCTTCCCCGCTAGGGGTATAACTATATATTTCAAGAGTTGCCTGCTGAGGGTGTAAGACCGTTTGCAGCCTGGGGTCTGACGTTTCAGGCAAGAAGAGGGCCTTGCGAAACGTCAGATCTTCTAGCGCGTATTCACCCTCTCCAAAGACCTCGTGTGCTGCCGCCAGAGCCATTTCTGCGAATGCAGCTCCTGGAAGAAGCACGTTCTGCTGGATACGATGGTCGGCCAGATAGGGCAACAGTCGTGGGCTTACCTCAAGTTCCCACGTGGGATGAGCCGCGCGCATGCGTTGCCCTAGGAGAGGATGCACCGGAGTGAAGAGCCGATCCTCACGCGACTCGACCGATTCTGTCCAGTAGGGTTTGAGCTGCCAGGGATAGGATGGTAAACGCACGAATGTACCTGTTTGCCCATAGAACGTCTGCCAAGCGACGGGATACCCCAGCGTGTAGAGTGCACCGAGCGAACCTAGCATCGTCGTGCGGTCTTCTTCTTTGCGCCGTAGCGAGGGCAGCACAGTTCCCTGCTGTTCCTGTTGGATCAGCAACTCGTTGATGGAACTGGCCAGTACCGGGTGCGGACTCAGCTCAAGAAAGACGGTGTAGCCGTCTTGAATCATCTGACCGAGCGCCGAGGCGAATAACACTGTTGCCCGCACATTTTGCCACCAGTAGTTGGCATCAACTCCACGCCCATCAATGCGTGTGCCAGTCACCGTCGAATAGAGGGGCAGCGTGGCACTGCGCGGATGCAGGTCGGCCAGCGAAGCGAGCAACTCTTCGCGCAGAGCATCCATAAGATGACTGTGGTAGGGAACTTTGACGGCCAAGAAGCGATGGAAGACCTGGAACGTCTCTAACTGGCGTGCCATATCTTCCAAGACAGGAGCGTCTCCGACCAGGGTCACCGCGCTCGGGCTATTGATGGCCGCAATCGAGACGTGATCACCAACGTCATGTATAGCCTGGTTGAGCGTTTCAGGTGTCATGCCCACAGCCAGCATACACCCAGAGCCGCTTGTCCGCTGCTGCAGGCGACTGCGATGATAGATCACACAGACAGCATCTTCAAAGCTGAGAGCACCAGCCAGATAGTGGGCGGCGATTTCGCCCGCGCTGTGACCGACTACGGCATCAGGCTGGGTACCCCAGGAACGCCACAGTTCCGCTAACGCGACTTGGAGGGCAAAATTTGTAGGCTGAGCGACTTCGGTTTCCTGCATGCGTGAGTCCGTTTCAGCAGTGGTTAATGCTTCTAGGAGCGACCAGTCAGCGTAGCGCTGAAATGCTGCATCGCAGCGTTCGATACTTGCCCGAAAGACAGGTTCGTGGTTCAGCAGATCACGGCCCATCGCCCACCATTGCGGTCCCATCCCCGAACAGACAAAGACCAATTTTGGTCGATCCTGCAGTGAGGTGCGCCCAGCCGTGACGCCAGAGCGCGGCTCCTGTGCGAGAAACGCATCAAGGTGCGCGATGGCTTCGGCTTTCGAGTGTGCAACAAGCGTCAGCCGATGGTCGTGATGACTACGCCGCACAGAGGCAGAATAGGCGACATCATGCAGAGGTGAGATGTCATCAGCCAGGAAATCTCGATAGCATCTGGCCAGGGCCTGAAGAGCTTCAGCACTGCGAGCAGAGAGAGGCAACAGGTATGGTCGCTGCGGTTCACTGGTGCGAGTCTGGGTCGCGGGGGCAAGGGGAGCTTCCTGAAGCACTACATGAGCATTCGTGCCGCCGAAGCCAAACGAGTTCACTCCTGCCAGGGCAGGTCCATCAGTCGCAGGCCATGCTTCCAGCGTCGTAGGAACACGTAATTGCAGTTCCTCAAAAGGAATAGCAGGATTAGGATGGTGAAAGTGCAGGTGTGGAGGAATCTGCCGATGTTTCAAGGCCAGCGCGGTTTTCATCAGACCCGCTACTCCGGCTGCAGCCTCCAGGTGCCCAATATTGGTTTTCACCGAACTGATGATACACCGCTCAGTTGTAGGGCGACCAGCAGACAACACGGTTCCAATAGCATGAGCCTCAATGGGATCACCAACCGGGGTGCCTGTGCCGTGAGCCTCCACGTACTGGACCTGCTCAGGCAAGATGCTTGCTCGTCGATAAGCCATACGCATGACAGCTTCCTGAGCGGCTCCGTTGGGAACGGTGATACCATTGGTATGCCCATCCTGAGTCACTGCCGTGCCGCGAATCACTGCGTAGATCGGGTCTTCATCTGCCTGAGCATGGCTGAGAGGTTTAATGAGGACAACGCCCGCGCCTTCCCCCCGTGCGTAGCCATTGGCCGCTGCATCAAAGGCTTTGCAACGCCCATCCGGTGCGAGGAATCCGCCTTTCGACTCGGCAATTGTCATGGTAGGCGCAATCATGGCATTAGCCCCGCCCGCAAGTGCAAGCGAACACTCGCCATTCCAGAGACTCTGACATGCGAGGTGGACCGCGACCAGGGAGCCGGAACAGGCCGTATCCACAGCCATGCTTGGCCCATGAAACCCGAAGACATAGGAGATCCGATTGGCCAGCATGGTCATCATCATTCCGGTCGCTGAATGCGTTTGCAGTTCATAACGGCTAAACACACCGAAATTCTGCATCAGTTGGTAATCCAGCGTGAAACCACCGATGAAGACACCTGTATTGCTTCCCGCCAACTGCTCAGCAACCTGCCCGGCATCCTCCAGTGCTTCCCAGGTGACCTGAAGCAAAAGCCGTTGCTGTGGGTCGAGCCACATTGCCTCACGGGGCGAAATGCCAAAAAACTGGGCATCGAATTGATTAATGTGCTCTAAGTAGCCCCCTCTAGCGGCATTCATTTTGCCGGATTTCCTAAGATCGGGGTCATAAAACTTTCGTATGTCCCAGCGATCAGCAGGCACCTCTCTGGTCGCATCAATGCCTGAGCAGAGGAGCTCCCAGAAGGCTTGCGGACTGGTGGCACCTCCTGGGAAGTGGCATCCAATGCCAATGATAGCTAGAGGTTCTCGAACCAGCCCATCCACGAGAGTAGCCTGAGCCTCCTCGCGACGTTGAGTCACAGGAGGTCCTGATCTATTTTCATCAAGCATAGTATTCCTCTTAGTACTAAAAACTTTTTTTTGAGAACCTTCCTCGTAGGTCAACACCGGCGTTCCTTAGCATAACCATTGATACGCGTTATCTTTTGCTGGGCGTAGGCAACTCTTGAGCGCTCACCTACACAGATAGAGCTGGTGCGTTCAGTTGTACTTCCAGGCCTCGGGAAATCGCAGCAAGCAAGAGATGTTGAGCAGCATGCAGAAAGAAATGAGAGCCTGAAAACAAAAACTGACTGCACGTCGTACTGCTATGGAGAGACCACGCTTCAAGGTCTGCTGCGTGGACCCTGACATCCTCCAGCCCCCCAAAGATTGTGAACGGGCATGCCAGGGGAGGCTCTTCTCGGTACTCGTAGGTATCACATAGTTCGAAGTCCGCTCGTAGGGTTGGTAGCATCGCCTGCATTAACTCTTCATTTTGGAGGATCATGTCTGGGATGCCCTCAGCACGCAAGACGACTTTGAACACCTCCGAGGGGAGGTGATAAATCTTGATATTGGGATTGGGAAGCTGAGGAGCACGATACGCCGCGAGATATAAGCAGACGGGGTGCTTGTCATGTGTCCTGCGAAGCTGACGAGCCAGTTCGAAACTGACCAAGGCTCCCATGCTGTGTCCATAGAAAGCAAACGGTCTGTCTAAGTAGGGATAGAGAGCGTCCGCAAGCCTCTGAACGAGAGGAGCTAGACGGGTATATGCCGGTTCTGCGAGACGGTTCTCGCGACCGGGAAGCTGAATACCACACAGTTCTACCTCCGACGGCAGGCCATCCAGCCACGGTCGGAAAATAGATGCTCCCCCTCCTGCATATGGGAAACAGAACAATCGCAGGCGTGCCTGCTCATTCTGCCGATAGCGTACAATCCAGTCATCAGAGGGCGAATGAGTGAGGGGTGGATCGCTCACTGGCTGACTATCCTTGTGTTTGAGCCGTTGCAGTAGTCTCATCTGCTTATCCGGTGACAATGCTGCAATGCGTTCAGTGACGTTTTTCATCTGGCCACCTCCTGCCTCTGGGGTCCCAACGTAATCCAACTAGCGTTGATGGGGTTCGTTTTGTTCTCCTGTTGGTAAAGAGCGATCAACTCTATCAGAAATGCGTCAGATTTCCAGAGCTGGACCCGACTCTGGACGGTCTCATCTTGGCTGTGATGAGCCAACTCTTCAATCACGGTACTGACGAGTTGGCCAGCAAGCTGCTCAACAAAGCGAACATTGATTGCAAACTGGGTATCGAACTCAGCATCGGACAATCTCGTTGTCATCCCAATCTGGAGTTTTAGCATGAAATCGAAATCATAGTATCTGACGAAGGTATCGTAGGCGGCCCGCTGATCAATCGCGTGCCATTCACGTAAGAATCGCTGGATATGATCGCTTAGGATCGAGAACCGTAATAAATTCATGGCAATTGCGGGGCTGTCACCGAAGCTGAGAAATTTGTCATGGAAGTAGAGCAGGCCAGGAACCGCCCAATAGATAGCGATGTCCCAGATGATTTTGGCAACCATGACTTGGGCATTGCCCATGAGAGGATATTGATACTCGTAGGTGCCGCGCCAGGAATCGTTTAGGATGAGAAGAAGCCGGTTATGGATCGCCGCTCGCTCCTCAATATCCTCACCATCCAACTCCCTGCTGATCAAATCACAGACCAAGCCGTTGCTAATAGCAATCAGGTCGCTCCCAGGTGAATAGAAGGGGTCTAAGAAAACGCCTGCCTCCCCAGTCAGACACCAGCGCTCGTGCGAGTAGACCTGTTCACAGCTATAGGCGTAATCCTTCATCACCCGAAAATCCTGCACTTCGTTGCAGTGCTGCTCGACGGCCTCGGCACATTGCGGCTCATGCTCATGCAACCAAGCCAGTGCTCGCTCAAAGCGATTCATCTGCTCAAAAGGGTGCATCCTGGCATCGGTGACAATGCCCACGCTGATCGAGCCTGAAGCCAGAGGAATGAGCCAGACCCAGTAGCCGGGACCCATCAGATGATTGGTCGAGAGCGATCGCTTCCCATCGCGGATTCGAGCCTGCCAGGTGGGGTCAGTGGACCATGCATTGATATCAATGGGAAAGCCGATACGGAACCAGACAGCGTTGGCATGATGCTCTACCTTTTTGGCCAGCCCAAGTTGGCGTTTCAGGAGCGAACTGCGCCCACTGGCGTCCACGACCCAACGGGCTTGGATTTCACGCTCGCAGCCATCCTGCTGAATGTGCAGGCGATGAACATCGCTCTCGGGATGCAGCGAAATCTGCTGTACTTTGCAGCCATCCAGAAAACTCATCTTTTGTCGCAACAGTTCGCGGCCCAGCGCATTCTCTAAGCGGCCTCGGTCAAGCTGGTACGACTCGACACTCTGGGGCGGGAGGGTAGCGTGACCGAGTTCCACCCTGCGGGTGATATCCTGGTTGTCAGCAGTACTAAAGAAAAAGCGCAGGCCGAACTTGGGCAGTTGCTGCTTTTGCAGATGCTCTTGCAGCCCCAAGATGTCCCGCAAGTAGTGGGCAGCAATCTCGACAGTGGACTCGCCCACTTTGTGAGCAGCCTCTGGCACAGGATGCTGCTGCTTCTCCACGACCAAGATGTTGCTGGCTGGATGGCACTTTTTGAGTTGCAAAGCCAGGGTCAGGCCAGCTATTCCCCCACCCACAATCGCCACATCGTACCGCTCGGACGAGGCCTCAATCGTCTTCTCTCGCTTTTGGAATGGAGAATCTCCTGTACTCCTCATCAATGACCCTTCTTTCTATCCATCGCTCTGCAATGTATAGATGCATGCACATCCTCTCTCATCCAGCGACCTCTTGTCTCTCCCGATCCTGGTGTCCAAGCGTGATCCAACTGCTATCAATCGGGTTCACCTTGTGCTCCTCCTGGTAGATCTCCATCAGTTCTGTGAGGAAAGGCTCCGTTTGCCACCTTTGAATTTGGCTCTGTATGGCCTCATCTTCCCTGCGCTCAATCAACTCTTCGATCACGGTGCTGACGAGTTGTCCAGCGAGTTGCTCAAGTAAGCGAGCATTCTTGGCAAATTGCGCTTCTAGTTCGGCATCGGGTAATCCTGCGGCCATACCAGTGTGCAGATCCACCAGGAAATCGAGGAGTGAATAGGGGTCGGCAAACGTATCGTGGGCCGCTGGCTGATCAATGACGTGCCATTCACGGAAGAAGGCTTGGACGCGGGTGTGTAGGTTCCAGCACCGATACAGGTTGACAAAGGTAGTCGGGCTGTCCGAGAGGCTACGAATTTTGTCATGGAAGTAGAGCAGACCGGGGAAGGCCCAGTAGATTACGGTATCCCAGATCACCTTGGCCACCATAACCTTAGCATTGCCCATGAGAGGATATTGCCCGTCATAGGCGACCAGCCAGACCTCGGCAAAGATCAGAAAGAGCTGACTATGACTGGCCGCTCGCTCGGCGATATCCTCGCCATCCAAATCTCTACCGATCACATCGCAGGTCAGGCCATTGCCAATGGCAATCAGATCACCACCAGAAGAATAGAGCGGGTCAATAGCGACCGCTGCTTCCCCAGTGAGGCACCAGCGCTCGTGCGAGTAGACCTGCTCGCAACTATAGGCGTAGTCCTTCATAACGCGAAAATCCTGCACTGCTGCCCGATGCTGTTCGACCACCTCGGCACATTGCGGCTCATGCTCATGCAACCAAGCCAGTGCTCGCTCAAAGCGGTTCATCTGCTCAAAGGCATGCATCCTGGCATCGGTGACAATGCCCACACTGGTTGAGCCTGAAGCCAGAGGGATCAGCCAGACCCAATAGCCGGGACCCATCAGATGATTGGTCGAGAGCGCGCGTTCACCTTCAGTGATGCGGGCCAACCAGTCGTGGTCAGTGGACCAAGTATCGATGTCAATGGGGTAGCCAACACGGAACCAGACGGCATTGGCATGGTGACTCACCTTTTTAGCTAGCCCAAGTTGGCGTTTCAGGAGCGAACTGCGCCCACTGGCGTCCACGACCCAACGGGCTTGGAGTTCGCGCTCGTAGCCATCCTGCTGGATGTACAGGCGATGAACGTCGCTCTGGGGGTGCAGAGCAATCTCTTGCACTTTGCAGCCATCCAGAAAGGCAATCCCCTGCCGTGGTAGTTCGCGACCCAGTGCATTCTCCAGACGGCCCCGGTCGAGCTGATACGTGGACAGAGGCGCTTGAGCAATCTGACCATATTCCACTCGTCGGCTGATATCCTGATTATCAACAGTGCTGAAGAACATGCGCAAGCCGAACTTACGCAGTTGCTGCGTTTGCAGATGCTCTTGCAGTCCCAGTACATCTTGCAGATAGTAGGCAGCAATCTCGACAGTAGACTCGTCCACTTTATGCGCGGCCTCCGGGACCGGATGCTGCTGCTTTTCTATGACAAGAATGCGCGTGGCAGAACGCCTCTGCTTGAGCTGCAAGGCCAAGGTCAGACCAGCCATTCCCCCGCCAAGGATCGCCACATCATACAGCTCTTCCTTTGTATTCACCCGCTCTTGTAATATGTGATATCTTAGATCACTCATCGGGGCTCCTTCTTTACTATTCGTCTCCGTATAACGTACAGATGGATACGTACAGTTTTTCTCATCTGGTGATCTCTTGCTTCTTCCTTTGCCCCACCATAATCCAGCTACCATCGATCGGATTGGCCCTGCTCTCTCGCCGATAGAGAGCGATCAGTTCAGCGAGGAATGGCTCTGTTTGCCAACGCTGGATCTGACTCAGCATAGCCTCGTGCTCAAAGTTATCGGCATGCGCTTCGATCACAGTACTGATGATCTGACCAGCAAGCCGTTCAAACAAGCGGACATTCACTGCAAACTGGGTCTCTAACTGAGCATTAGATAACTCTGCTATCATACCAGTATGCAGTTTCACCATGAAGTCGAGCGGCTTATACATATCAACAAACGTGTCGGATGCGGCAGGCTGATCAAGCATATGCCATTCGCGGAAGAACGCCTGAACACGGTTGCTCAGGATGGTGAGCCGTGATAGATTAGCAGCGACTCCCGGGCTATCTGCCAGACGAAGAAACGTGTCGTGGAAGTAGAGCAGGCCAAAGACTCCCCAATAGAAGGCCGTATCCCAGATGATCTTGGTGGTCATGACCCGGGGATTGCCCATGAGGGGATATTGCTGTTCATAAATGGCGAGCCATATACCATTTAAGCTGAGGAAGAGCTTGTCATGGACCAGTGTCCGGCTCTGGATATCCTCGCCATTCAGATCCCTAGTAATCAAATCACAAACTAGGCCGTTGCTAATGGCAATCATATCGCTCCCAGGTGAATAGAACGGGTCTAAGAAAACCCCCGCTTCCCCAGTCAGGCACCAGCGCTCGTGCGAGTAGACCTGCTGGCAGCTATAGGCGTAGTCCTTCATCACCCGAAAGTCTTGGATCTTGTCCCGGTGCTTTTCGACTTCCGTAGCGCATTGCGGCTCATGCTGACGCAACCAAGCCAATGCCTGCTCGAAACGATTGATCTCCCCAAAAGGATACATACTGGCATCGGTGACGATGCCAATACTGATCGAGCCTGAAGCCAGAGGGATCAGCCAGACCCAGTAGCCAGGACCCATCAGATGATTGGTCGAGAGCGACCTCTCTCCTTCGCAAATACGCGTTAACCAGTCAGGGTCGGTAGACCATTCATTGATATTGATGGGATAGCCGATGCGGAACCAAGCGGCATTGGCTGCGTGGCTCACCTTTTTAGCCAGCCCAAGTTGCCGTTTCAACAGAGAACTGCGACCACTGGCATCCACAGCCCAGCGAGCCTCTATCTCGCGTTCCCGACCCTGGTGAAGCACTTGCAGGCGATGAAAGTCCCTGTGCGGCCGCAAGGAAATTCGCTGCACCTTGCTCCCATCCAGCAAGAGAATTCCCTGTCGGGGTAGTTCGTCGCTCAGCATATTCTCTAGGCGACCCCGGTCGAGTTGGTACGAATCGAGCTTACGGGAGAGGGGGACAGAGTGGCCAACTTCCACTCTGTGGGTAATATCCCGCTTGTCATCGGTGCTGAAGAAAAAGCGCAGACCAAACTTGATCAGTTGCTGTGTTTGTAGATGCTCTTCCAGCGCCAGAATATCCCGTAGATAGTGAGCGCCAATCTCGACAGTGGACTCGCCCACTTTGTGGGCTGCCTCCGGCACAGGATGTTCCTGCCTCTCGATGACGACGATCGCGGTGGCAGGACGGGTCTTTTTGAGTTGGATGGCCAGTGTCAAGCCAGCCAGTCCGCCGCCCATGATAGCGACATCATACTGGTCGCGTGAGGCTTCAGTTGTCATCCTTCGCTCCTGGAGCTGTCGGATGAGTAGTACCCGCTTTTCTTCTGGAAGCGCGGCAATACGATCCCATACATCCCTCATCAAAGGCTCTCCTTAAGTCTCTTTGTGCCTGCTAACTGCTGGCAAACCCTATTTTCTTGCTAGCGCTATTACTGCAATCGCGCTCAATCTGTACTTGTCCGCAGGGTTCGCCAGCAGTACCAAGCATAGTGTGTAGCAGTTGAGCATTGCATCCTCAGAACTAAGGAATTCTCGCGAGGAAAAGTTACTGAAGGTGCTTCAATTCTAAGGAGACACCTTCCACACGAGGCATCCTCAGTTCTGCGGATGCCTCCTCACATGTGGGGAGTGACTCTGGCGATTGCCTCTGAAGAACGGTCGAGCCTCACACTAGGTGGTGTTCTATGGCGTAACGAGTCGCTGCACTGCGAGAGGAGACCCCCAGCTTGCTATAGATGGTGCGTATATGCGAATTGACGGTAGTCAGACTGATGACAAGCTGCTCGGCAATCTGAGCGCTGCTTAAGCCTTGTGCAAGCAGACGCAGTATCTCTCTCTCCCGTGGCGTCAGCCCAAAAGAGCAGGTAACCGATACTTCCGCCGGAGGAGAGGGCGTCGTGGGACTCGTCTGTAGCTGTGGTTCGGCAAGCAGTTGCTCTAGCGTCATGGCTTGGCCCTCATTCCATGCAGTAATGAAGGCTTGCTCACCAAGCTGAGAATACACTGCCTCCACCACTTGGGAATAGAGCAGATTCCTGCACAGGACGGTGACTAACCATTCACGTGGTTTCAAATCAGAGAGCCTATTTCTTGTCTTATAGAGAGTTTTTGCTTTCCCCCACAGGTACGCTGCCCACGTGTATTGCTTTTGCAGAGCCACGATTGCGCCCAAGTCCACTAGACACACCGCAGTAAGCGAGAGGATGCCTGTCCTGATAGCTGCCCTGGTGATCGCCATGCCCTCCTCACGCATTGCCTGGACTTCAGCACCGTTTCCTTGCACCTCAGCGAAGAGAGCCTGAGCATGCACGGCTCTCATTATTATGAAAGGTTGGTTTGTCTGCCGACTGAGCGCAAGCCCTTTCTTTCCCAGCGTGTACGCTTGAAGTTGATTGCCTTGAAAATAGAAACTGTAGGCCAGTATTAGTACTAGGGGAGCCTCAAAAGAGGGATTGGCGTACTGAGTCGTCGACAGTACTCGGATACCTTCCTCTGCCACGGCATTAGCGACGGCATAGTGACCTCGCGACAGTGCTACCATCGCTTTGGCAACAAGAACCTTGAGAGTGCCAAATGTGTTCCCTGTTGCTCGGAAAAGTTGCAGCGACTCGTTAGCAAGTGAGTCTGCCTGAGCCGGGTTGTCCCTCCAGCACTCAAGCATTGCTGCTGTATACATTGCCTGCGCCCTAGTATCGGTTTGTACCTTCGTCACACTGTGCTGGCAACACTCTATCGCCTGCCTTAACCAGCGATGTGCTTCCTCAGTGGGGTTGTGTAGCCAGAATGCCCACAACGCCCCTATCATCTCCAAGGCTCGCTCTGCGTCTCGTGAAGAGAGGAACCAGCCAAAGGCCACACACAGATTCTCAAATTCGCTCTCTACCCAGTGTGGCAGTGTTCCCTCCAGCATCTTGAGTTCTATCGTCTTTGCCAGTGCTAGGTAGTGCTCGGCGTGCGCCTGGCGTATCGTCTCTTCCTCGTCACTCTTCTGTAAGCATTCCAAAGCGTACTCACGCATTGTCTCTAGCATCGTGAAACGGTGCTCCTCATTGCCTGCTTGTGGTTCTCTCTGGAGCAAGCTCTGATTGAGCAGAGAAGTGACAGTATCCAGAAGTGGCTCGTCTTGTTTGCCAGTAGCGCTACTTATGGCTTCAATGGCCTCCAGAAAACAACCACCGGCAAAAACGGAGAGGCGACGGAAGAGGCGTTGTTCCTCTGGTGTGAGCAAGTGGTAGCTCCACTCTATGGCCTTGCGCAGCGTCTGCTGTCGCTCTGGGGCGTCGCGAGTCCCGCCAGTTAGAAGAGAGAACCTGTCATCCAGCCGCGCTAACAGACTCTGAGGAGAAAAGAGTTTCATGCGTGCCGCCGCCAGTTCGAGCGCTAATGGAAGACCATCCAGACGCACGCATATCTGAGCAACAGCATGTGCATTATCGCGGGTCAACTCAAAATCGGGACGGGTAGCACGCACCCGTTGCAAAAAGAGCGATACAGATGGTACCTGAGAAAGGTCCTCACAAGAGGGGAGATGAGCGAGGTCAGGAACAAGCAGAGGAGCTACACAGAACTCGTGCTCCTCCAATAGTCCTAGAACAGTACGGCTGGTAATTAGGATCTTTAGGTGAGGACACACTGCGAGCAGTCTTTTTAACTGTGGAGCTGCAGCAACAGCCTGTTCGAAGCTGTCGAGCAGAAGCAGGAAGTGCTTGTCTCGTATTACTGTTTGCATCTGAGCAAGTGAGTGATGGCCTTGCCTCTCATTGAGGCCAAGTGCTTGGGCGATGGTAGAAAGCACCAAATCGATATCACGAAGGGGAGCTAGTGAGACGAAACATATCCCATCTGCAAACTCGGCAGAAACTTCCGTCGATATCTGCATAGCAAGACGCGTTTTGCCTACACCACCCGGTCCAGTTAAGGTCAATAACCGAACCTCTGGTTCTCGTAGGAGAGCACAGAGAGCTCTAACTTCCTGCTTACGCCCAATTAGTGGTAGGAGAGGAATGGGAAGATGCTGTACCGAGAACAATTGAGAAGAACAAGCTTGTGAAGCTTCCTCATCCTCGGAAGAGAAGAACTTGATATTCCTGCTAATCTCAATTAAATTCCTTTCGTTTACTGTTACCAGAAATAGATTATTATGTTGTTTTTCTTCCATAGATCTGTTCTCACGCGTCAAATCTGGAGATCGATCACACAATGACAATTGGTACTTCGGCACTATTATAGGTCGAGCTTGGCAGATTGCACTATAGCTCACTAATATAGTAACGCATTTCTAGCACTATTTCAATGGCTAACGACTTTAATCATTCTCTTCTAGATTTTCTAGCCTATCACTGTAAAAGTCTGAAAGAGCCTGGTATTTAGCTTCTGATGCTACGCCGTGGCACGATCAGCAAGATCAACAGGGGCGCTAATCCCAATAGTGCCACGCCAGCTACTACACCGAAGCGGCTAGCAATCAGTCCGACGATTCCTGGAAGAGCTACCTCAAACGGCGTACCAAGGCCAATAACGGCACGTACGGTACCGGAGCGTCCCGGTTGTCTTGCATACGCCTCTGCCTGCGCGAGAGGATACAAGCCCGCCGCGCCCAGACCAATGATGAAAAGCGCCAATGTCGCAGACGATATCGAGTGTATACTCAGCAAGGCGATGACTCCAACAAGTGAGAGCAATGCCAGCCACAGCAGAAGCCGCTGGAGAGCCATACGGCCTATGAGACGATCAACGATGAGCAGCCCGAGAAAAGCGCCGATCATGTGGACGATGAGGATAATGCTGATTTCTATCTGGCTGGCATGTAACACATCATGCAGGTAGAGGGCTGCGAACCCGATGAACACTTCATCCAGCATCATAGGTAACAGTGATAGGACTGCCCAACGCAGTAGCAGAGGATCACGTAAAGCCTTACGTAGACCTGCTAGCATACTCATGTCAGAAGGAGTATCATTGTTGTCTGGCAAGCCTAGCGGGCGGGGGAAACGCTGTGGCCAAACAATCAAACCTGCTGCTAACCATAGTATGGCTCCGAACCAACACAGCGCGGACCAACCGAGGCCAAGGGCTACAAAAGCAGCGACTACCAGTGGGGAGAGTATATCGCCGATACTGCTCATCAATGTCCAGCGCGTCATTGTGCGTGCTCCATCTTTGGGAGCGCTATCGATGAGCGCTGCTTCGGATAAGCCCACTGCAGCACCAGTGGCAGGATAGATCACCGCAAATGCTACTAGCAGTACAATGAAATTGTATATGCTACCAGCCAGAGCAAACGCTAATGCAAGGCCCAGTAATCCACCCACTATCCACCAGCGCTTCGAGCCACGGTCGCTCAAAAGGTTTAGGATTGGTTCGAGAATCAAGCTGGAAAGAGCTCCTACACTGAAGAGTAAACCTGCCTGCTCATAGCTCAGGCCTAATTGATCGCGCAACAGTGGGAGAGCTACTACCGCGAACCCTATGATTAGTTCGTCCAACAATGCCATGCTTAGCAGGGTCATGCGTAAAAATGATGGTTGCTGTATATGCGAAAAGATGAAGTGACGTATCATGGAATATGTATTCCTCTCGAAAAATGCATGGGGATTCAACAATGTTAGCGATTTGCATTTTTCAGAGGAGGGGAGGCGCACGAGCATGACAAAACTTGCCACTATGCTCTGACTGAAGAGAAAGAGGCTCATTTATAAACGAGAGCTGGAGGAGATGTGCGAAATCAGGAAGTTAGCAGGGACTGCGCATCCTCATGAGTAATCCTTTCGTTAACTAGTATATAGCACATGTGTATTTTAGCACAGATTCTGTAAGAATGGAAGAGAAATCCGCCTTGGGAGTGCCCTCTGCAAGCCAGATGTATCACCAACCTTAGATGCCAGAAAGTGACGGGCACTCCCGCTTGGAATCTTGCGTCAAACAGGAATAACGTCTCCCCCAGGAGTGTTATCTATGGTGAATTAGCAATCAAGCCAGAAGAGTGCTAGACAGGTAGAGATTTTTGTGTTAGAATATTAGCAGTTCCTTGGTGAGATTGCTAAACCGGATGGACAACATCCGTCAAGATAGAAAGAGGAGCAACAAATACATGAATTGTGAACGTTGCCAAAAAAACCCCGCTAGTGTGCGCGTTGAACAGGTTGTCAATGGTCGCCGAGAGCAGCACTATCTATGTCGACAGTGTGTTGAAGAATTGATGAATGCTGCTGCGGGTGCCATGGATGGCTTGGATGGTCAAGGAATACCCAACAATGGTGCTCCCTTTGGGTTTTCAATGAATAACAATTCCGCCTCCGCCGCTGGCCGCAACACTGCCACAGCAGAACGGCAGGCTTCAAATAGTAAGACACCTACACTAGACCAATATGGGCGCGACCTGAGCGCTGAAGTTGCTGCGGGCAAGCTTGATCCTGCGGCAGGCCGCCAGCGTGAACTACGGCGTGTTATTACCATACTTGGACGCCGGCAAAAGAACAATCCAGTGCTCATTGGTGAACCGGGGGTGGGTAAAACTGCTATTGTTGAGGGACTTGCTCGCCGCATCTTCGAGGGCAACGTTCCTGCCTCTCTGCGCGGCAAGCGTATTGTTTCACTCAACATTGGTGGTATGGTCGCTGGTGCGATGTTCCGTGGTCAGTTCGAGCAGCGCATCAAGTCGATCCTCGAAGAGTTGAAGCAGGCACCTGAAGTCATTCTCTTTATCGACGAGCTACATACCGTCGTCGGTGCAGGTGCTGCTGAAGGTGCAGTTGGCGCTGGCGATATGCTCAAGCCTGCACTCGCTCGCGGTGAATTGCGTTGTATCGGTGCGACTACGCTTGATGAGTACCGCAAGCATATAGAAAAGGATGCCGCATTAGAGCGCCGCTTTCAACCCATACTAGTCAACGAGCCATCGGTTGAAGAGGCCATTGAGATGCTGCGCACTGTACGCCCTAGCTATGAGGCACATCATGGTGTGAGCGTTACCGACGAGGCTATCGATGCTGCAGTCAAGCTCTCTAATCGCTATATCAATGATCGCTTCCTACCAGACAAGGCTATTGATGTAATGGACGAAGCCGCATCCGCTCTACGACTTGAGGCAAGTGAGAATGGTATTGTCAGTCCGACACTCGTTGCCGACCTAGAGAAGGAACTGGCAGATATCCAGGCACAGAAGGAAGCTGCGGCTAACGCCGAGGACTACCAGCGTGCTGCTTTGATGCGCCAGCAAGAACTGCTTACGCTCAACAAGTTAGAGAAGGCCAGGTCCGAGTCACATCAATCAGTGACTCTGATTGTTTCACCTGAGCACGTAGCGCACGCTGTTGAGAACTGGACAGGTGTACCGGTCAGTCAGATGCTTGAGAGCGAACGCCACAATCTACGTAACCTGGAGGAAGACTTGCGCAAGCGCGTCATCGGCCAGGACGAGGCGATTAGTGCAGTAGCACGTGCTATTCGCCGTTCACGAGCTGGCTTGAAAGATCCCAAGCGTCCAATCGGCTCCTTCTTGTTCCTTGGCCCAACTGGCGTTGGTAAGACTGAGCTAGCAAAGGCATTAGCTGCCGAGCTATTCGCTGGCGAGGATAATATGATCCGCCTCGATATGTCAGAGTATATGGAACCACATACGGTTGCACGTCTCTTTGGTAGCCCTCCTGGCTATGTCGGCCATGATGAGGGTGGTCAGTTGACCGAACAGGTACGCCGCCGTCCCTACAGCGTCATTCTGTTGGACGAAGTTGAGAAGGCGCATCCAGAAGTCTTCAACGCGTTGTTGCAGATTATGGATGATGGCCGCTTGACCGATGGTCAAGGTCGCACAGTAGACTTCAAGAACACTGTTGTGATTATGACTAGTAATGCTGGTGGTGCCGATCTCAAGCGTGCTATACGTATTGGCTTCTCGAACAAGAAGGGCGAGGATGCCCAGGACGAACAGCACGAGGCAATGCGCTCCAAAGCGATGGACAACCTCAAGCGTCTTTTCCGCCCAGAGTTCATTAACCGTATTGATCAGATTGTGGTCTTCCATTCTCTTGGTAAGAACGAGCTGTATCACATCGTTGACTTGCTGTTGAATCAGGTTCGCACACGCCTGCAGGAGCAAGGTATTGGCCTAGTGGTCAGTGACGAGGCTCGTGACTTCCTGCTCAGGGAGGGCTTTGACGAGGAGTATGGTGCTCGCCCACTGCGCCGTGCCATCCAGACTTATGTCGATGATGCTCTAGCCGACGCTCTACTGGTTGGCGAGATCACCAGTGGTCAAGCTGCGCTGCTAACAGTACATGATGGCAAGATTGCCGTTATCGCCCAAGAAGTGGCACAGACGGCCTAAATCTTCTAAGAAGCAAGAAGAGGAAACCTCCCATCATTGATTGGGAAGTTTTCTCTTCTTGTCTTGTGACTCTCCTTCCATCTTGCTTTGCTTGGATAATAGCATGTACATGCTATCGTGTCTAAAAATATTCGTTAGAAACCTATTGACAAGTCGGCGAAAGTATGGCATATTATGCAAGCACCGCAAGATGGTGCGAAAAAAGTACATTGACAACCGAATACTAATGATTACTTCAATTTTGTCGATAGGGCTGCGCGTTGGCGTAGTCTGAAAGATTCTAGAGTTGAAGCAGAGGAACGGCGTTTCTCACAAGAGAAACGATCCGTAGCACAACACGATTACCATATACACGAGAGAGAATCTGACCTAATAGTCATTTCATATTCAAGGAAGTACGAGTACGAGGGGGATGCCTGCGGGCTGAAGGCCGAAGAAGGACGCGGAGACCGGCGAAACGCGCACGGGGAGCTGCATGCAAGCCTAGAGCCGTGCGATTCCGAATGGGGCAACCTCTCCAGAGTGATGTCTGGAGACCGCGACG
>JAFAXQ010000024.1 GCA_019240835.1 Ktedonobacteraceae bacterium | reverse complement strand
CGTTCTACGTCCAGGTGCAGGATGTCACTACGGAAGTTGCTATTGGGGTAGCGCATATTCAACTCGTAGAGTCGCCAACACGCAGGGTAATAGTCTTTGAGACCTTGCTTGGTTTTGATTTTGATTAAGTGGTCACGGGGATTGTAGGCTTTGGGGTGGTCACTCATGGGTCTTCCTTTCTTGCCATTGCCAGCGGCACGAGGACCGTGCCATAATCCTGGTGCCAGCAATGACGGGCTATTCGTCGTTGGTGGTTGCTACCAAGTGGTGAGAAGGACCACTTGGTAGCGCTACGTAGTGACAGACTACAAAGACACGGTGTA
Organism: Ktedonobacteraceae bacterium; assembly: GCA_019240835.1. Classification (GTDB taxonomy): domain Bacteria; phylum Chloroflexota; class Ktedonobacteria; order Ktedonobacterales; family Ktedonobacteraceae; genus JAFATZ01. The sequence goes on along the minus strand of JAFAXQ010000024.1, from coordinate 13,444 downwards.
CTAGACCCCTACAAGCTGCTGCTGATAGGCAGCATACGCATCGACAAACTGCTTGACTTCATCAGCAAACAGCACCATCTTAACAGGTGACTCATCACTGCTCATTCTGGTAAAGATCACACAATCGGCGTTGAAGGCGCACTCAAGGCGTGCGTAGTCGACTGTTGCACTCGTCCATAAATCATCCTCGCGCACCTCTGAGAGGGTGAGAAACTGCGTAGTGTAGCGGTCAGCCATAGGCACATCATCCTTTCTGAAAACAACCAGCTTTGACCGTGCGCAAAGCTCAGAGGGAGTGACGCCTAGCAGCCTCAGCCCCTCTGAGCCGACGATCAGGGAGAGAGGGTGAAAAAAGACACGTGCGACGAGAGCGGGATTGAACCGTCTTTCGGGCCTTGCACCCACGCCTGTTCTCATGGTGTCCGTGGCCTACGGACTGTCACGTGCGCATTGTTCCGACTCAGCTAGCTTCCGCTACTGGCATGCGCCCACTTGGTCGCCACGCAGTTGTTCGTCGATAAGCGCCTTCCTTTCAGTATTTTGTCGTGTCAGACCAACAAAACTGTCGCAACTGTATCATCATACGCATCTATTATAGCAGACAAATCGTGAAATGTCAATAGATGAAACAGTTGCGACAGTTGATTTGTGTGGTATCATGCTGATAGCAGCAAATTACAGACGAGAAGGGGCACACTATGCCACAGATGAGGGTTAACAGGCTCTACTACACGGCCTCACAGGTTCAGAAAAAGCTAGGAATAACACACGGGGAACTCTATAGCTATGTCCGCAACGGACGTCTGCATAGTGTCACCCCTCCAGGGAAAAAACTAGGCGTCTACCCACGAGCAGAAGTAGACCAACTCGCCCAAGAGCTACATATATTTTTTGCCATAAGAGACAAAACAGAAATCGACTTTGTGCGTGCAACAGAAGACGATATGCCAAGAATAGCAGAGATAAGTAGGGCCATTTTTGAACCAAATCTTGCCGCAGAAGAAGACACAGTGTATATCGAAACACGATCCGCATGGCTTAAAAAAAACCCTGACACCATGCACATCCTAAAATCCGAAAATACCATGGTAGGATACGCCTCACTAGCACCACTTAGTGAGGAAAAAATCACCCAAATCATCAACGAAGAAATATCAACAGACGAAATCACACCCGAGGACATTGAAGACTTCAGCAACAAAAAGCCTGTCCACCTTTACATTATGGCAATAGGCATAGACCCAAAGTATAACAAGTACGAAAAACACGCCTATGGTGCAAGACTAATAAGTCATCTTATTACATTCCTCACATTACTAGGGCACGAGGGTATAAAAATAGAAACGATCACGGCTAGAAGCCATAAACCCGATGGAACACGCTTACTAAGAAAGATGGGATTTCCTGAAGTCATATCACCAATACCAAGCAAAAGACTTTTCATTCTTAACATAGAAGAGACAGGAAACCCGCTATTCACAAAATACAAGGAAGCATTCAGAGAGGGCCAACGACCAAAACCAAGCAAGATTAACAACAAGCGAGCCGACGAGAAGCAAGGAAAACGCCGTAATAAAACGCTATAAAAATCAATAAAACGCTATATTTTCAAACACTAGTTTTGGATACCAGATAAACTGGTGACTGGACGTGATTATCTGCAGTATACATTGCGCAGAAAGAATATAACAGCCAGCAGTATCATAGGGTCAAAGCCTGCCTTTTGATTGCCAATATGGGGAGCAATCCCTCCTATGCCGATACGGTGGTCGCACAGCAGATAGTGAACGTGGCGGGGCACTTTGCTGTCAAGGGGGTCATGGGCTGGCCCGGTCTTACGGCCTCGTCTCAGGCCGTGAGCATTCTTAACCAGGCTAATATTCCCATTGTCTCTCCTGCCCGGTACAATACCCTGGATACCGCTCCAAATCTTTTCCACAGTATCCCCTCTAATGAAACAGAGGGCATGCTGGATGCCACTTACGCAGAACAGAACTTGCATGCGCATACTATCCTCGTCTCGTATACCCTGGGCGACAGCTCTAGTCTCGGACTTGAGAGCGGTTTTATGCAGCAACTCAAACAGGATGGCGTATCTGATGTGCTCGCCACCCCTATTGCCTATGCATCTTGCACTGAGCAGAATGCGACTATGAACTGTGAAGATAATCTGTTTACGCCCCTCCTAGAAAAGGCCATGCAGGTACATCCTGACTTGATTGTGTTCACGGGCAACGCCAGCGATGGTAATATACTGCTTAAGAGCTTGGCGCGAATAGCGCTTCCCTCAACACCAAGAGTGCTGGGTAGAGGTGATCTCTACCAATTAGCAGACAATTCAGTTTTTGAGTCTCCCTACATTCAGCATCTCTTTTTTACCTCGTTCGCCTATTACGAAGAGGAAAGCGTCATGAAAATGATGAAAGACTATGCAGCTAGTTTCGATGTTGGGGACAGCCTTCCCCCAGTACGCGCTTACGGCTACAGCAAACCCGATAATGATGTCATTTTTTCCTATAATGCCATGCTAGTGCTTGTCGCTTCCATCGATTCCTTGCCATCTCCGGTTACGCCATTCTCCCCCAGTGATGTACAACAGGTGCTGGCCCAGGAACAAGTGCCAATCATTGGCGCACAACAGTTACAAACTATGACGTTCGACAATCTGCATGAGCCGAAAAATGTAGGGCTTTTGGTGCTGCAGGTCGGAAGTGATGAATCTATCCAGCCGTTTCCCACCACTGTACATAGTTGATAATATATTGGAAGGGCCAGAGAGATGCACAAACAACACTATCTACTAGGAGCGGAGAACATGTCAAAAGTGAGAGAAAGCACCGTTGAGAAGATCAACGCTCTGCTCCAAAAGGCTAAATGCGATTATGACGAGGTTCCAAGTGGTCAGCGCAGTGCGCAACTGCAAAGACTGATTGAGAGCTATCATCGGGCTATGCAGCTCTACAATGATGATCTTTCGTTTAGTGAACGTGCGCAGGTGCAGGAAGAGATCAGTCACGTCCAGGAAATGATCAGTCCACTATCCAACTCACCTACTGGACTGCTTGCTCATCTCAAATCTCCAAGCCCACTCGCCCGTTTTCGTGCCCTCCCTCTTATAGCGAAGGCTGGGCTAGTGCTGCTGGTACTTCTCGTCATTAGTGGTGCAGTTGTACTGACAGGGTCAAGCATACGTGCTTCCCTAGCCGCTGCCAGTTGTATGCCCGGTAGCCTACATATTGATGGTTCAACTGCCCTTGAGCCTCTAGTGTCCAGCGTTGCCCAGGATTATATGCACGCGTGTCCCGGCGCGTCCATCCACGTAGAATATCCAGGACATGCCAGTATCACGGGCCTGGAGAGCGTAGAGAATGGTAGTATTGATATCGGTGACTCCGACATTTTCGCATTTCCGGCCCAACGTGATCTTGTAGATCACGATCATCAGGTGGCTGTTGTCATCTTTGCTCTTATCGTGAATCGGCAAGTTGGCAAGTCTATCCATAAGCTGACCACCGACCAACTCAAGAAAATCTTTACCGGTGTGTACACAAATTGGCGGCAACTAGGTGGTCCCAACCTGAGCATTATTCCCTTGAGTCGTACTGTCCATTCTGGCACACGCTATACGTTTGAGAAGTACGTCTTGCAGGGTGTACAGACAATCATCGGCACTGAAGCGCCTGTCAGCAGTACGCCGGAGGCTGTACAAGAAGTGGCGAGCATGCCGGGAGCCATCAGCTATACGACGCTGGACGAAGCCAGTCAGTCAGTTGGCGTCAGTGTCGTTTCCATTGATGGATATGAGCCAACAGTAGATCTCGTCAAGAGCAATACCTATCGCTTCTGGAATATTGAGCATATGTACACGAAGGGCCAGCCTACTGCCGTTGAGCAGGCTTTTCTCAACTATGTTGATAATGATGCACCCAAGCAGATCCAGCAGCACTTCAAGGGATTCCTAGACATTTATGATGTGACGCCACAGATGAGCAATGCCCGTAGCATCGATGTGAGTTAGCATGAAGTAGTGAGGAATAGATACGTATGGACAAGATCGAACAAGCACTGAAACACTATTTCGGACATGACACGTTTCTTCCTAGCCAGCGCGAGATCGTTGAGCAGGTCGTAAGTAGGCGCGACGCATTAATCCTTATGCCAACTGGTGGGGGCAAATCGCTCACCTACCAACTCCCGGCCCTACTTCTGCCGGGTCTGACCATCGTGGTCTCACCGCTGATTGCGCTGATGCAAGACCAAGTAGACCGCTTGAAGGTTAATGGTATCCCAGCCTCTTTCATTAACACCTCGTTGAGCAATACAGAGCGCATCCGTAGGGAGAGTGAAGCCCTCAATGGCTCCTTAAAGCTGCTCTATGTTGCTCCTGAACGCGTTATGGCTGATAACTTTCTTGCCCTTCTTGATCGCATTGAAAAGAACATCGGCATATCCCTGCTGGCTGTCGATGAGGCTCATTGCGTAAGTGAATGGGGACACGATTTTCGACCAGAGTACCGACAGTTATGGCAACTGCGTGAGCGCTATACACATGCGCCTACTCTAGCCCTTACTGCCACAGCTACCGAGCGTGTGCGCGACGATATTCTTACCCAACTGAGACTGCGCGACCCATATATTCACATCGCTAGCTTTAATCGACCCAATCTCTACTATGAAGTACGCCAGAAAAACCAGCATACCTACGCAGAGCTAGTGCAATTGTTGCGTGAGCAGGCCGAAGCGTCCTCAATCGTCTACTGCACTACTCGTAAAGGAGTGGATGAGCTTTGTGAGTGCTTGTGCCGTGACGGAATACGTGCGCTACCCTATCATGCAGGTCTCACCAGTGAGCAGCGTACCGAGCACCAAACACATTTCATTCGCGATGAAGTACTCGTGCTGGTGGCTACTGTTGCTTTTGGTATGGGCATAAGCAAACCTGATATCCGCTCTGTCATCCATTACGACCTACCCAAGAGTCTAGAGGGATATTATCAGGAATCGGGACGAGCAGGACGTGATGGACTACCTGCTCAATGTATTCTCTTCTTTGGGCATGGAGATCGTGTCAAAGTCGAGTACCTCATCGGGCAAAAGCAAGATGTCAACGAGCAATATATTGCCCTTGAGCAGCTTCGTCACATGTTAGCTTATGGTGACAGTCAAACATGTAGGCGACGGAGACTGCTGAGCTACTTTGGCGAAACGCTTAATGTAGAGAATTGTGGCAACTGTGATATTTGTCTGCGTCCTATGGCGCTAGAGGACCGCACTATTGATGCCCAGAAGTTCTTATCTTGTGTCTCAAGAACGCAGCAGCGCTTTGGTATGCGCTATATCGTTGATGTGCTGCGTGGTGCTAATACGCAAAGAATCCGCGATATGAGCCATAACCAGCTTTCAACCTATGGTATCGGTAAAGATCGCAGTATAGACGAATGGCAGTATCTTGGTCGTGCGCTCTTACAGCAAGAATTACTCGACGAGTCCACCGATGGCTATCATATACTCAGGCTAAATGCTCTTTCGCAAGAGGTGCTGAGGAGACAGCGTGCGGTGTTCATCTCCGTCCCTGCCGTGACTACTGTGGCACATCAATCTAAAACTCTGCTCGACCCAGCCTCGCAGCGTCTCTTCCAACACCTGCGTAGCCTACGCCGTGTGCTTGCCGACGAGCAGGGAGTACCACCGTATATCGTGTTTTCCGAAGCGACTCTACGTACTATGGCGCAGTTGCGTCCACAAACGCAGGCGCAGTTTGCGTGTATCCCCGGAGTTGGTGACCGCAAACTGGAAGCATACTTCACACCCTTTACCGATGAAATACGTCTCTACTGCGAGGCTCACAACTTGAGCATGGGCCTAGAACCCTCGCTGGTTGGGCGAGAACAGCAAAAGGATCCTGCCCTTGCCTCACTGCTCGGTCCAGCGCCATCTTCTCGCATAGTTACACTAGGGCTTTACAGAGAAGGACGAGACATTGAAGATATTGCTCATGAACGTAGCCTTAACCCACGTACCATCATAGGTCATCTCGTTGAACTGATTGAGTCTGGAGAGACTATCGACATAGAGCGTATCGTGCAGCCTGAACGTCAGAAGATCATCTGTAATGCCCTGCAAGCGCTTGGCGGTAATATGCTCAAGCCTGTAAAGGAATTACTCGGCGACGAATACTCGTATGAAGAGATACGTCTGGTTAGAGCGCTAACCCGTCAAGGGCAATAGATCATGCCAAGGCATCTGCAAGTCCGTGGTGAACCCTTGGTATATACTCTACTGTTTCTTAGGAGGCTCTACCAATACTGCCTCGTCGCTTACATCCAAAGCATCGTCCTGTTCCTCAAGCTGTTGGTGAAGCCAGAAGGCCAGCGACTTATTGTCACGCTTAGTAGGACGTTTGCGCTCGGTCATATTGCGCTTAAACTGATCGCTCTTAGCAGTGATACGTTTATCGCGTAGTTTTCCTCTCATGCATTACATTCCTCTCTCCATCTGAGATTTTCCTACTGCATCCTTACCCCAGTGGGCCTGATTAGCAAAATTGACACCCAGGTGCTCTTGGCGTTGAGGGAACTGCTCCACTATTCGCACTATAACCAAGTCCAGATCTAGAAAGTGTAGTGACGGGAACACCATTTGACCAATGGATTTCAAGATATCTCCCAATGTTGTAAAGGGATGGTAAATTGGTTACGCGTTAGCGTATCGACCCATCCTCCGACCTTAGAGCGGAAGTGATCCGTTGTGGCTCGTTCCATCGAAGACGACGTGATAGTTCATCGATGAATCTAGCTGGTGAACTATCACGTCGTCACGGAGTGGTGGATCTACCGAGAGTATCCTAGTGGATACCAGTTTGTACCTTGGTTGAAGAGAGGTTAAGAATATCTACAGATAGCGCATTTACGGTTGAGAGATGGAAACCGTTTTTGCTTTTCAAGCAAACTGGACAGGTTGTACTTCAACATAGGTGATTCCCTGCCACTCTTTGCGCGTCCCCAACAGGGCAAAATCGAAGCGGTCGACATCAAGAACCGCAGCAATATCCTCGACGGGAAAATCTTTGTCACCCTGTTCCCACCAATCGAAACGTCCCGATACTCGCAACTGAGCAATATCTCTGGCAAGAGCCTCGGCTGCATCGGCGCGTCCCTGCAGCAGTGCTTCGACATAGTCTGCACAGATAACATCCTCGTTTCCATAGGTGAAATCGTTACTCGTGCCTGTTGGTAAGAGAGCGATAGTTTCTTCTGTTGGCGTTGCCAAGGCAGTAGCATAGTTTGCGGTAGCCCGAGCGTTAGTAAGTGCGCAGGGCAGTATGTAGCTCGCGTTAGTGGCATCAACAGCTCCCTGCGTTCCCGCTCCAGTGCGCTGAATGAGAAGGCGTCCGCGCACGTCCGCCTTGGCCATGCAGTCAGGGGAATTGTTGAGATCAAAGCCAGGAATGAGACGTCCGCCGACTTCACCAGCCAGCAGTGCTCCTGGTTCGCGCTCGCGCAGTGCCAGAGCCTCTTCTACGGTGCGCACCAGCCATAAACCGCGAGCACCACCTGCGAACGCGTACCCTGCCACGCTAAAGGCGCGAATAACGTCGACGACAATCACGACGCCCCGTGCCTGTGCAACTGTCGTGCGATCTACTCTCACAATCTGCATAATACCTGTTCCTCTTATCTGCGGTAGTTGCCCGCCTGGGTTAAAAATATGCTAGCAAAGCCTTTGATGATGAGGGCAGCAATGCTCACCTCTATGACTATCATAAGCACCCATAGCCAAGTAAGCGAGATGTGAGCCTGATTAGCTGCAGCATGAACATCTAAGGAGTTGCTGAGTAGTGGAATCAGAATAATAAGAGGAATGGCTAGCAGACTTACACAAAAGAGCATGATAGTGACTGGCAGTACGTAACGCCACAAGCCAGAGTCGCGCAGGTTCTCTGTTTTTGCTGTGCCATATGCCTTCCTAGGTCTCGCCTTCTCTGGCGTGCTTGCTGGTGCTGTTGATTGCTCCGACTGTACTGCACTTGTGTGCAGCACAGCGAGGAAGTTTTGTGTTGGCGCATTTGAGCTTTTTTCTTGCATGTGATCTCATCCTCTGCCCTTGCTGCTGCTCATTAGCAGATTGCCTTTTACTGCTGTTGACACATAGGACGAAACTGGCAGTGCCGACTGGTCCTGTAACAATTGTATCATATGGTGGGCAGTTCGCTGCCTGCGGTGCCAATGCCTCGACTGGATAGCTAAGCAGAGAAGAGAAATTCTTGACATTTCCTAAAGCGAATGCTATAGTTGCTGGTAGTATCAACTAGGGCGCTTAGCTCAGCGGAAGTAGCGCTTCGTTCACACCGAAGAGGTCACTGGTTCGATCCCAGTAGCGCCCATTAGATAGGCTAGAGGAACGCCCCGTATAAGCGTCCTTCAAATACTGCTCTTCAGTAGCAGGATTCGCTGTACGTAGTCTTTGTACTCACCTCTTCTTGCTGCTCTTTCGTATAACCTATATATGCAGTAATACTCCCAGCGCGCTTGCTTATACTTTATTGAACGCATGACCCAAGATTTTGTACTACAACGACAGCAGCTTATCAAATCACTCACTAAGGCGGGTATTCGTGACCAAGCTGTGCTGAGAGCAATGGCTAGTACAGCGCGTGAGCAGTTTGTTGACCAGGAACAACGCGACCTAGCCTACGCTGACTGTGCCTTACCAATTCTGATGGGTCAAACCATCTCTCAGCCTCTCATCGTCGCTACCATGACGCAGGCATTACAGCTTAGCGGCAGTGAGCGTGTACTGGAAATTGGTACTGGCTCCGGCTATCAAACTGCAGTCCTAGCTCGTCTTGCTGCTTATGTCTATAGCATTGAACGCTATCAGCAACTCTCGTATCTGGCGGCTCTTCATCTAGCAGAGGCCCAGCTAGATAACGTCTCTCTCTACGTCGGCGATGGCTCCCTAGGATGGCCTGATGAAGCTCCCTATGATCGTATTATTGTAACGGCTGCAGCTCCTGAAGTACCGCCATCTCTTGTTGCTCAATTAACAATGGATAGTGTGTTAGTGATACCCGTGGGCAGTCAAAGACGGCAAGAGTTACTGGTGATACGCCGTGCCTCGTTGGAAACGCGTATACACTCGCTCGGTAGTTGCATCTTCGTACCGCTTGTGGGGGTCGAAGGATGGTAGTTCTCGTAAGGGAGGAGTCCTGATGGATGCGCTTGTATTGCAAAGAAGGAAAGAAATAGCGTATAATTACAAGAGAATGGCTTGCTTGTGAGAAGCGCATTGTTGCAGTGTGAGGAGTCTTAACATGCTGGGTACACTGGCTGGGGTACACGTTACCAATTTCCTGGGTCTGGCAGTTCTCTTAGTGGTGTGGATTATCCTCTTCAAATTCACGCATCTGCTTGTCATGCTGCTACGTCACGAGCCTCTCATTGGTTGGGCCATCGGTCCTCTGGGCATAACTATCATGTCTTTGCACGAACCTACTGCATTCTATATATGGCTTGATGTAGTTTGTCCAGCTGTGGTATCTGGAACTGTGCTCCATCTGGGCTTATTTACGTCATTATCCCCCGTTAGACTGCCCCACCATCCGCTCACGGAGATTATAACTATAGCAACTGCTGTGTTGCTCACCAGTACGGGAGATGTACTCAATGCCCTACGCGATCTACGTTATCCCCTCTGGGGAGAGGCACGTGTATTACGCAGTATGCAAACGCTGCGTGCCACTTGGGCAAAAGTTCACTTTACCCCCTTTGGCTATTCATACCTCAACGACCACTTTGGTGCCAATCCGACGGACTTGTTACAAGCTCTATGAAGCATCATCTTTTGAGCTTGGCTTGCGTGGTAGAGTAAAGTGAAATGTCGTACCAATGCCATGCTGGTTGTTGGTGAGCCAAATTTTTCCACCATGTCCATCAACGATGGCTTTAGCAACGAAAAGTCCTAGACCAATACCAGCGTATTGGCGGCTTGCCGTGTTGTGTACACGGTAGAAGTGCTCGAAGATGTGGTCGAAGTGCTCTGGACTCACTCCTATACCTTGATCCGTGACACTTACCAGATAATTGCCCTCCCATTCCTCCAGGCGCACAACGATCTCCCCACCCTGTGGTGAATACTTTACTGCGTTATCCAGAATGTTGCCGATAACCTGACCCACACGTGTACGGTCGGCGACGACCTGTGTATTCTGCGACTGGATAATGAGATGGATAGTGTGCTGTTCTGCGCTGGCTTGCACTAAACGGACGCACTCCGCTAGTACGTCTGCAAAGTAGAAGGTTGTGTATTCCAGCGTAAATCGATTCTCGCGCATACGAGAGCGATCAAGCAAATCATTCACTAAGCGTTCCAGGTGCTCTGTTTGGCTCTGCATAACATAGAGACTATGCAGATCGTAGTTTTCTGGCAGTTCAGTCGTAGGGGGCGTCACATCTAGCTGAGTTGTACGCGCTTTACGCAATCTGCGCTCAAGACGTCGTATCAAATGTTGTGTATAGCCTTTAATAGCAGTCAAGGGCGTACGCAACTCGTGTGAGACCACCGAAATGAACTCGTCCTTGAGTTGTTCTACCTGTTTGGTCGATGTTACGTCATTGAGCACTGCTACGACACCGATGGGAAGGATGCGCTTTCCGCTCACGTCGTGTAATGGTGCAACGCTGATGCTGAGTGTCAATGGCACAATCTCTTGCCTACCGCTGGCCGTCAATTCCTGATTCATCGCCGTTTTACCCATCAGCCCCTGGTCAATGATGTCTGCTAACTGGTGCAGCCACGGCACACTGCTCTTCTCTGCTATCTCGCGTAGCGGTATACGAGTCTGAAAATCAATTTTTTCCTGTGCGAGCAGACAGCGTGCGAACTGATTGAGGGAAACGATCGCGCCCTGAGCATCTGTAATCAGCAAGCCCTCGGCCATGCTGTTGATAATCAGCTCCAAGCGTTGGCGTTCGTGTTCTGCCTGTCGCCATAGCGCAGTCTCACGTTCTCGCAAACGAGTATTCTCCAGAGCTACTGCTGCATAATCGGCAATCGTAGAAGTCAGCTTGAGGAGATTGGTATCGAAGGCTCCTGCCAGCACGTCGAAAAGGCTTAGCATGCCGATGATGCGATTCTCGATGGTCAGCGGGATGTTGAGAACTGAGCCGATCTGTGTTCCTTCGATATCTTCTTGGGTGCGATACTCTGCTACCTCGTCAGGGGCGTCGAAATAGGCTGAATTGGCTAGTTGCTCTGCGCTGACGGGAGGGAAATCGATGACATGAGCAGCACTAGCAATCTTCTGAAACATCTCTTCTAAAAATGAGGTACTGAGTGGATGACAAGGTATAATAAACAGTTCAAAGGGATCGCCTTTGAGGAGTATACAACATGCCGCAAGCTCGTAACGTTCTTGCAGTGCGGCTAGAAGTGCGCGATGAACTTGAAAGCGATCAATTGCCGCAACGAAACGTTTCCCTATAGTATTAATATACTCCATGTCTTGGCTGATAGTCGTAGGTCTATCTCTGCGTTGTCGGTGAAAAGGGCGAAGTTCACTCTCTATAAGCGGGAACATCGGGCGAACGGAACTATCCATGTCATTCTTCTACTGCATTTGTTCTAGTTGATGAAGCACTTCGTCATAAAGTGGAGGTGCTATGAGGTCACCTGTTAGCTCTCTGAGACCAGCAAAACATTCATCCAGCAGGGCATCTAATCCTGCTGACAGCTCTTTGGCAGTAATGCCAGAGAGCTGTTCATGCATTACAGATGGAACGATTTCTGCGTAAGGCATTTTGACAAAGAAGTAGAGAAATGGATATCTGTCCATAACATGTTTCGCTGCGACTTGCACGAGAACGCGAGTTGTCACCTTGCCTAAAAGAGGAGCTACTCGCTCGTCAATCAAATGTATCGCTTTCAAGTACGCTTCAGTCACCTGTTCCTGAGGAATGGAAGAGGAGTCATCGAACATGAATGGCATGTTTTTCTCCCTTCACTTTTTGATGTTCTCTACCTCCTAATTATAACACAGTCATCTGCTGCTTGTAAGTGTATAGTACTGGTATAGCGGTGTGGTGGTGGGTGTGAGCCTTTACTCACATACCCACCACCATATGCAGCCTTCACACAAGTCGGAAGAGGCGTGCCAACCAGAGGCGAAACCCTCTCAATGCTGATTTGCGATCAGCATCATAGTGAGGGACCATTTCTATCAGGCGTTGTCGTCCCTCTTCCTGGCGTGCTCTAGCCTTATCTATCTCTTCCTGCACTGCGTAACGTTCGCGTTGCTCATCAATAGCGCGAGCAAAGTGTTCCGAGCGAATCTGCAAATGTGTGCTAGCGGGTTGAGGGAGCTTACTCTCTTGTGCTGGCGATGATGTGGTTGCCTCGCCATTTGTGCTCTCCTCTGTCACCTGTACGTGCCCAACGCCGAGTCTAGGTGTAATCCATTCACGTAGTGCTAGTAGCGATGCGCGTCGGCAGATGGCTTCGATATCGGCACCGCTACGTCCCGCCGTGAGTCGTGCCAGTTCCTCAGTGGTCACCTCTGGTGCGATCGGCCTACCGCGCAAATGGACGGCGAAGATAGCTTGGCGTTCAACGTCGTTGGGAGAGTGCAATTCGACGACGAGATCAAAGCGACCTGGGCGCAACAGCGCTGGATCTATCAACTCCGGCCTGTTAGTTGCGGCCAGGACGAGAACTCCTGCACGCCCCTCAATCCCGTCCATCTCGGTGAGCAATTGGGCAATGACACGATCTCCCACATTGCCGTCGTTGCTGCCTCCACGACGTGGCGCGAGTGCATCAAGCTCATCGAAGAAGACGATACATGGTGCCGCCTGTTTCGCTCGTCGGAAGACCTCGCGTATACCCTTCTCCGACTCTCCTACCCATTTCGAGAGCAGTTCAGGGCCTTTGATGGAGATGAAGCTGGCCTCGCACTGATTGGCCAGAGCCCGTGCGATCAGTGTTTTTCCTGATCCGGGAGGTCCTGTTAACAGCAAACCTCGTGGCGGCTCTACGTGTGCATTGGCGTACAGCTCTGGATAGCGCAGAGGCCATTCTACGCTCTCTGTCAGCAGTTCCTTGACTTGCTCAAGGCCCCCAATGTCCTCCCAAGAAGTCTCACTCACCTCGACGTAGACCTCGCGTGTCGTCGATGGTTCTATCTCGCGTAGTGCCGCCTGAAAGTCTGCCATGGTAATACTGAGGTTGACCAAGGTCTCGTAGGGGATGTAGCCGCGCTGATAATCAATATGCGGTAGGACGCGACGCAGGGCGTTCATTGCTGCTTCGCGACAGAGAGCCTCTAGGTCAGCGCCTACGAACCCCGGCGTTAATTGCGCCAGGCGTGCAAAATCGATATCATTGGCTAATGCCGCGTCTCTACTATGAATACGCAGTATCTCCATGCGCCCACGCACGTCCGGCACAC
>JAFAXQ010000223.1 GCA_019240835.1 Ktedonobacteraceae bacterium | reverse complement strand
CCTGGGCAAGCGCATCCAACTGGTGGGCGATGACCTCTTTGTCACCAATACCACCCGTCTCAAACGTGGTATTACTGAACATGCCGCTAATTCAATCCTGATAAAGCTCAACCAAATCGGTACTTTAACCGAGACAATGGACGCCATTGAAATGGCGAAGCGTGCAGCATTCACAGCCGTTGTCTCCCATCGCTCCGGCGAGACCGAGGATACCACCATAGCAGATCTGGTAGTTGCCACAAACGCCGGACAGATCAAGACGGGCGCACCAGCACGTAGCGAACGTATTGCCAAATACAATCGCCTCCTGGCCATTGAAGATGAACTTAGAGGAAAAATGGCACGCTATGCTGGCTTTAGCGCCTTCTACAACGTCCCAGGTCTGTACGCCAAAGCATAGGCAAGTTAGCAGAACGAAGCGAGGATTCCATTTATGGCAAGCGACACATCCAACATAATCAAAGCTCCTGAGCGGCGTACTGCCTATGCCGTTCACTATACCCTCAGCTATCTACTTCAGGGTGCTGAGCACGGAACAGATGGTGCTATAGTCCTGTTACACGATATTCCCGCTGGCGCATTCACCTGGGAGAACATCATGCCCCAGTTAGCAGGTCTCGGACGTGCCGTCTATGCTATCGATATGCTCGGCTATGGTCTCTCCGATCATCCCTGGCCCGCTGACACTTCTGTCTGGGGACAAGCCGACGATATGTCCTTTCTCTTCAAACAGATCAATCTGAGCAATGTTATTCTAGTGGGACATGGTGTAGGCGGGGGAGTAGCACAGGTATTGGCAACGCGTCTGGTGAGAGAGCGCGTTACAGCACTCGTGCTGGTCGATACCATCTGCTATCTGCACGCGTTCGCCCAGAACTGGCCTCTGCCAGATATGGAGAAGCTGCAGGACTATGATGCCCCCAAGCATCTATCCACAGAGGACATGATTCATGGCCTGCGTGAAACGTTGCCTCATGCCGTACAGAATACTGACGCCTTCAGCAAGGTCATAGACGACTATGTCAGTCCATGGAACAGCGAACTGGGCAAAGAAGTGTTGCTGCAGCACGTGCGCTTACTCATCCCCAACTATATTAACTCAGTAGCATCTGACTTACCTGTGTTGGGCAAACCTGTACTGGTTATCTGGGGAGGCAAGGACGAGATAACACCACTCAAGTATGCAGAGCGTCTGCATCGTGAAATAGCGGGTTCGAGCCAGGTCATCATTCCCGATGCTGGTCACATGGTACTCTTTGACGCACCCGACGCTGTAGCACACGCACTGCTAGACTTTATCAAAGGACTATAGTCTCTGTGGACAACGGTAGCAGTTCCGCTGCTCTGTTTGTCCACGCAGCTATTATACTCCTCCGCTGCTAGCATATAATCGTTGAACAGACGCTCAAGCACAGGCAGAGGCGCACCTTTCTGCTCCTCTATTACTAGGTCGTGCCATTTCTGCTGCAGACGCTTCTCAGCATATTCAAGCTCTACCGAAGTCATACTCTTTCCTTCTCAGGAAGCCTTCGTCTGCTTCTGCTCTCTGTACTCTGCAGTGAGTTGCTGAATCAGCTTCTTAGCACTGGTGTAGCTCAACGAAGTCACGTGTTCTGGTTCTGGTCTGCCTAAGTGCTCATGCAGCTTACGAATACTCGCCAACTGTTGCTCTGTAACACCTGTCTCAGTAGCTTGCTCTGTTCCACTAGCAGTCTGTGTCCCATGCGTGCTACTGGCAGTAGTGGCATCACCGTTGCTTGCCACAGCAGCGAAACGCACAGAAGCCAAACCTGCGTTACCGCTGGTACTACCATGCGCGGCAGGAGCTCTGCGATCAACTGGACTATCTACAATGCGATGCTCCTCTGAGAGTTCTGGTGCAAACTGTGTACCATAACCAAGCGCGGCCAACGCTCGACCGATTGCCCCAGTTTCAGCCTTCTCTATATAATCTGGAAAGCTGGCGGCCTTCTCCGACTTTGTACCAGTGGCGCTACCGCCCTTGCCATCCTTCACCGTCGCCTTAAAGATCACGAAGCCTCTAGCCTGCTTGACAACCTTCTCATTGCGACGTCGCTCACTATTCCAAACGTAGGTCTCCTCCTGCGTCTCGCGGTCAGGATCAAGCTGAAGCATCTCAGTCTCAATCGTTCCATGTGGGCATTGATCCCTGAACCAAACGAGTCGCCACTGCACCGGCAGGTAGTCTTTGATATGCTCCTGGTTCTTGAGCTGCATCACATGATCACTTGGGTTAAAAGCACGGGTGCGCATCTGCTCTTCGCGCTCCTGTATGTCACTCTGCTCACTCATCTCAAACTCCTTTTTAGAAACTATGTTCTAGATTATAGACAAAACATCATATTCTGTCAAGTTGTGGTTGCATGCTTCTCTGGAGGTATTCTTTTTGGAGGTGTGGAAGATGGTAATGGGTGAGGGTTGCCTAAGCAAGGTGACGTTATTCTTTGCTAAGGACGACAAAGGGAGGATTTGTCTCTTCCCACTGTAAGATAAATGCGTACAGATCTGTTTTGGAGAAAAAGGAACGCTCGTAGGCTAATCGTAACAACTTTTCTAGAATCTCTGGTTCCACAGCTTTTGTGTTATGTGAGCCTACTGTTTTACACAGTGATAGAGATAGAATGCATACCAGATCATGACCGCAGCATACATGATAGGGATCGTGTGAAGCGCTTTTTAGCCACTCCATTTTGTTATGCAGGTCAATTTCTGCAATTGCTTGTTTCTGGGATTTATCTTTTACCGTCTTTATCAACTGCGAAATGTCCACGGTTAGTTTGGCCCTGTCAACAAACTTTTCGAAATCCAATCCTTCAAATGCCAAGAACAAATTATGCCTCAGTGACGCCCATCGTAGGTAGCCAACGGGTAGCCCACATTCTAACAAAGCAGACCGAACGCTTCTCCCATGCTTCTCTACAAATGCCATCATCTTGCCTTGAGAGCCAAATTCATCAAGAACATAATCAAGAGCAGGTGATTTCAGCATCATTGTTTCTAAGTCATGGGTATCAGTAAAGAGCAGGTTGCGAGACGAGGACACTTTTTCCTCCAAAACATCAAAGTCAGCGTCTACAATAGCCAGAACTCCTGAAAAAGCGCCTTCTTCAAGAAGAAAAAGTGCCTCTACCGCGTTACCTTTGTTGAGCGCAACAATTACTCGACACTGACTATTGTCAACAAACTTTTTATACAATCGTGCGTCAGCATCTCCTTCAACGATTAAGAAAGAGCCGCTATACTGGGTGCGAGCTAAACGGATAGCATTGGCAACAATCGCGCCAGTGAGATACTCCCTCAATTGTTCGGTCCCTTTAGTTCGACCGTTAAATCCCACCGATCATTAATAATTTGTGGTGAGTGAGTTGCTAGCAGCACATCAAGGCTTGCAAGTTTAGTAATCTCTTGCAAGTCTCGCAAAAACTCCATCTGCCATACGACGTGTAACGATAGCTCTGGTTCATCTACGAGAATGAGAGAACCGCTGGCTACCTTAAACAACATTTCGTAGAAAAGCACCAGTTCGTGTTGCTCGCCGGAGGATAGGCTCTCCAGCATGCCGTTATCGGTAGTAAACACAAACCCTTGTTCCCTTGTAATGGACATTTTTTTGTACAAGAAGCGCTTATTGATGATCTTTGTCAGCAGATCGATTTTATCTGCCATTTCATCGAAGACTTCCAGCTTCCTCTCCGCATCCTCTACATAGACTGATAGCATAGCTCTCTTGTTATCATCCATGTAGTTGTCCATCTGGAAAGCTTCGCTATTGTCTTGATCTAACAAACTTATGGCCATAAGACTCAAACGTTTCTTTTCTAGTTTTGTTAGCCTATCGCGCAACTCATGGTCTGATACATTGCGTTGTTCTGTAGTCGGACGAAACACACGTGCAGGAAAGGTTCTATCTAGTGATTGGGCTAAGGTTGCGGACTCAGCAATTTTTCTCTCGATCAACCTAGCAATCTCTTCAGAAAATTTAGTTACTGTAGGTATCATTGCAGGACGCCGTGTCTGTCTTATTTTATCGTACTCAGGAAATCTACTAGATCTTATTGATGAGTTTAAAAGTCGCTGTGTTTCAATCAAACGAATAGGGAGTACTCGCCTCATCTCTGTTAACCACTCTGGCTCTTTCTCAATTATTACCTCTGGTAGTACCTTATCACCGTATCGCTCTACAACGTCTTCCATGGTAAGCTCCTCATCTGTAAAATCGTCTCTCCATGTTCTAGGCCCTACACGAGTTACAGGGGCAGTTCTTTCGAAAAGAGATCGCCGAGTCTGAGAAAGAGAATATTTTGAAGATAGTAGAAATGGAAGTCTTCCAGTAGCATTAAATGTGATTATTTGAGTGTTTTCTTCTTTTTCAACTGACTGTGACGTTTGAGCGGTTTTAGTGATCCAGAAACTTGTATTATCGTCAAAATCTATGCGCAATTCATCGAATGGTACTTCTCGCAGAACCGTATTGCTCTGGCTAAAAAGACTTTTAATTAGTCTAAGTATGGCCGTCTTTCCAAAACCATTTGGACCATGAATAATAGTTATCCTATCTTCTAGGTTAAGGGGAACTGTGTGGTCAAACATCCCGAAGAGCTTTGTAACAGAAATTTGCTTTATTCTTTTTGTTTTCTTGTTATCTTCTTCTTGCATCTTACCTGTTCTCACTTTCTTCGGATGTCCATTTGACTGAAGTACGGCCGGACACTAGCAGTACATATACCTTTGTATCCACTATACTGAACAATTCTCTCCCTGTCAACTGGAAAATCACTCTTACCCTGTGGCATTATAATATATCATATTTATACTAAGTACCCATGACGGGTGCTGCATGGTTTATAAGTATTGTGTACCCGAAGGGGGACAAGGCAATGAATGCCACGACTATCTATGAAGAGATTCAAGCTGCGTTACGACGCGGAGAGCGTGTCGCTGTCGCAACGGTTGTCAAAACGGCTGGTGCTGCGCCGTGCGGAGTGGGCAGCAAGATGTTAGTACACGCCGATGCTACGACCATCGGCAGCTTTAATGGACAGCAGACGAATAGCAAAGTGGCGCAGGCTGCCCTACAAATTATACGCGATGGGCACTCTGTGCTTACACATATTCATTTGGATGCGGAGCAGGGCGAGGCGGTTGGCAGTTGTGGTGCGACATTAGAAGTTTTCTTTGAAGTACTGCGCCCCGAACCCCGCCTCATCATCGCAGGTGCTGGCTACGTAGCGCAGGCCCTGGCCAAGCTAGCGGTGAACCTCGATTTTCGCATCGTGGTGGTCGATGATCGCTGTGACTTGGCCGACTCGCAGACATTCGGCAATAAAGTGCAATTCACTTTAGGCGATATTCCGCGAGCTATTCGTGAACTGGAACCTGATGATACCAGTTGGATCGTTATCGTCACACGTGGCCATCACCTCGACAAAGAGGCACTGCACGCCGCTCTTGAGTCAAACGCCGCTTATATCGGCATGATCGGCAGCCCCACCAAGGTCAAGCACATTTTCAGAGACCTGCTCAAAGAGGGTATTGCACGCGAAAGACTGTCCCAAGTGCATGCCCCTATCGGCCTGGACCTGGGAGCTGAGACTCCCGACGAGATCGCTTTGAGCATTGCCGCTGAGATGCTGATGCTGCGCAAGAAGGGGAGCGGCGCTCCGCTCAAGACTATGTATCATCCGCTCGAAGAAGAAGTTCATGT
>JAFAXQ010000153.1 GCA_019240835.1 Ktedonobacteraceae bacterium | reverse complement strand
ATCTTGATACTTATTCTTGCACCTAGCTACTCACAGTGGACCAGTAGAGAAATTCCTTAAATGACATCGGTCTACAACTTTGTGACCCCCCAAATCAAACAGCATGAGTTTCTTTCCTTTGAATTTGTAGAGCAACCGATGCGTATTGTTGACGTAACACTCCCAAATACCTCTGACCTTGCGGAGACGGTGGGCTTTCAATGATGGATGTCCCCTATCTTCTAAAAGCAGCGCAATTTTGCCTCTTACGGTCTGTTGCAGTTCTGGGCTGATTTCTCTCCACCTACGCAAAAACCTTTTCCTCGTGAAAACGTTCTCTCCAAAACCGATACCCTCTTGTTCATCTTTCATTTGTACCTCTGCAAATACAAACTCTAAATTTCGCGATTTACACTCACTTTCCCCTTAAAAATCCCCGACAGGGCTATTGAGGCATGACCGTCGTTATCTGATGTGTATTACCATATATCAAGTTATCTTGGATACGGTGGAGTTCCTCAAAAGAGTAGTCCAAATGTCTTATATACTAGAACTTGTAGGAGGGCAATTTATCAAACAAAAGGTGGTTTATTGCAATTAAGAGATGAAAGATCAAAGGCAAGGTAAGAAGAGGAAAAAGCAGTCTCACCACCTATTGACATCCCACCTCAACTGATGTACATTATTGATATGCTGTATCGCTAATAGGTACCACATAATGGAACATACGGTATCTCGCGGTCATGTTGAACAACCCAAAAGGAGGATGCTATGTTTCCATCTCGTATAGCTTTCCCATCTATGCTCGTAAGTATTCTCTTATTGCTACTTCTTACTGCTTGTGGCACTAGCTCTCAGACTGCTACTCCTAGTAGTGGTGGCAAGACTATCGAGGTTGTCGCTGCGGAAAACTTTTGGGGCAGTATCGCCTCCCAGGTTGGCGGTAGCCACGTGCATGTTACCAGCATTATTGTCGATCCCAATGCCGACCCTCATAGCTATGAGCCGACGACGGCCAATGCGCGGACGGTAGCGGAAGCTCAGTATGTGATCTTTAACGGTGCTGGCTATGATCCTTGGATGGACAAGCTCTTGCAGGCAAATCCGGTGAGCGGACGCAAAGAATTGAATGTGGGCAATTTCAATGGTAAGCACGAGGGCGACAATCCACATATGTGGTACAACCCCGACTATGTGACCGCCGTGGCTAACAAAATCCGTGACGATTTGAAGGGCATCGATGCCGGTGATGCTAGTGATTTTGATCACTCGGCGCAGACTTTCCTGACAACGAGTCTGCAGCAGTACCATACGCTCATCGCAAACATCAAAGCAAAATATAGCGGCACCCCAGTTGGGGCGACCGAAAGTATCTTTTCCTATCTTGCCCCTGCCTTAGGATTGAACCTGATTACGCCCTATTCCTATCTCAAAGCAGTTTCTGAAGGGCAAGATATTGCTGCTGCTGATGAAGCGGCTGTCGAACAGCAGATTACGCAGAAGCAGATTAAGGTCTTGGTCTACAACTCACAGAATACGCCGAATAATATCCAGGCTCTTATCAACAAAGCCAAGGCCAACAGCATTCCTGTAGCAACGATCACAGAGACGTTGACCCCAGCGACTGCTTCATTTCAGGATTGGCAAGTGAGCCAACTACAAGGTATTCAAATCGCTCTCGCACAGGCCACGGGCAAGTAATCATTAGGGAGGCGTCACATGTTCATGAAGATGGTCACGGAACAACATGGCGACCGCAAGGGATCGCCACTACTATACTACGGATGCGGCGTGTATAGTAGTGGTGACCCTCGCGGTCACCATGCTCGCCTCGCCCCCGCAAAGGAGGTAATGTTGTGATGCATGAGTTGTCCCTTAGCACTTTATCCACCCCTGTCCCTGCCACCCTTTCCCCTGTCATCCAGGTGGAAGATGCAGCCATTGACCTGGGAGGGCGCACCATTTGGCAGAAAGTTCGGCTTGCGGTCCAGCCAGGGGAATTCCTCGCTATTCTCGGTCCCAATGGTGCAGGCAAGTCCACACTACTCAAAGCTATTCTTGGACTGCTTCCTCTCTCTGCTGGCACGATCACGGTGCTAGGCCAGCCAGCACGGCGAGGCAACGCCGCTATCGGCTATGTTCCCCAGAGGAGACATTTTGAGGCTGATATGCGTATACGGGGGCGTAGCATTGTTCGTCTTGGACTTGATGGCGGAAACTGGGGACTGCCCCTACCATTTCTGCAACCTCACAAGGCACGCGAAGCCTCGATGCGGGTCCAAGGGGCCATTGATCTTGTAGGTGCGGCAGCGTATGCTGATCGGCCTATCGGTGAGCTCTCCGGTGGGGAACAACAGCGCTTGCTAATCGCGCAGGCATTGGTGACACGCCCACGCATTCTGGCTCTGGACGAACCTTTGGATAGCCTGGACCTGCGCAATCAGCAAGGTGTGGCGGGGGTGATCCGACAGATCAGTCGTGAGACTGGAGCAGCAGTACTCCTGGTAGCCCATGATGTCAATCCTATCCTGCCCGCTGTTGATCGCGTGGTGTATGTCGCACATGGGCAGGTCGCAGTGGGGACACCGCAAGAGGTGATCACCACGGAGACGCTCTCACGTCTCTATAACACTCCTATTGAGGTGCTGCGGGCAAGTGATGGACGTATCGTCGTGGTGGGGCAAGCGGAAGAGGGGATCGACTAACATGCTCATCGCTCCCGCTGATACCGACCTGTCCTCCTGGGATGTGCTCGCGAATATCCAAATGCTGTTGCACTATCACTTCATGCAAAATGCCTATCTTGCCGGAACGCTTGTTGCTGTTGCTGCTGGCGTAATTGGCTACTTTATGGTGCTACGCGATCAGAGTTTCGCAGGCCACAGCCTTGCTAATGTGGGCTTTGCAGGAGCAACGGGAGCGGCTCTCTTGGGCATTGCACCCATCGTGGGCCTCTTTCTTGCCGGATTGCTGGCGGCAGTCGGCATGCAGTCACTCAACATTGCGGCACGCCAAAACCGCCAGAGCGACATCGCGGTTGGTGCCGTTTTCACCGCTTCACTTGCTCTTGGCTTTCTCTTTATTCATCTATCCACGGCGGAGTACGCAGCTAATGTCTACAACGTATTGTTTGGCAACGTTCTCGGGATCAGCGACGCGGACGTCAGGGTTATTGCCTGGTCAACGCTGCTGCTCATGTCAGTGTTTTTCTTCATCGCCCGACCATTATTCTTTGCCTCCATTGATCCCGATGTAGCGGCAGCACATGGCGTTCCAGTACGTGTGCTCTCCTTTGGCTACCTCGTGCTGTTGGCACTGGAGGTCGCCGTGGCAGTGCAGGTTGTGGGAGTGTTGCTCATCTTTGCTCTTCTGGTTACTCCTGCTGCCATTGCGCAGTATGTCACGACTCGCCCCGCCGTTTCCATACTGATCGCGATAGCGTTGGCTCTTCTCTTCACGTGGGTAGGGCTTGCTGTTGGCTACGTCACACCCTATCCGGTCGGCTTTTTCATCACCACCTTTGCTTTTGCAACCTATGTACTGGTGCGCGTTGGGCGACTCGTGCGGGGAGGCACAATAAATTGGGGGCACCGACATGTGGGAGGAAACGTATGAGTGTCAGCATAGCAGGGGTGCTTCCCCCTTTCACGCCGAACCTGTGGCAGGATATCCAGGCGATGCTGCGCTACGACTTTATGCGGCAGGCATTAGTGGGTGGGACCATCTTGAGTATCGTTGCAGGATTGGTTGGCTACTTTGTGGTCCTCCGTCATCAGGCATTTGCTGGCGAGTCGCTTTCGGACGTTGCCTTTGCTGGTGCATTAGGTGGCGCGGCTCTGGGTATCAACCCCTTCGTGAGCCTGATCGTCACAACTGTTGTGGTTGCTCTGGCGATGGGGGGATTTGGTGAGCGTCTGCGGGGACGTGATGTAGCGATTGGAACTGTACTGGCTTGGATGCTTGGGTTAGGAGTGTTCTTCCTGAGCCTGTTCACCGCTCATGTTAGCGGTAGGGGGACTGGCTTCTCGGGCGTAACCGTATTGTTTGGCAACATTCTGGGCATCTCCACGGAGCAAATAGGTACTATTGCACTCATTAGCGGTCTAGCAGTCCTTACCCTCTTGCTCATTTCACGTCCGTTGCTCTTCGCCTCGCTCGACCCCGATGTGGCAGCAGCGCGTGGCGTACCAGTGCGTGTACTGGGCCTGGGTTTCATGGTGCTGTTGGCTGTAACCGTCAGCGAAGCGACCCTAGCTGTAGGAGCTTTGCTCGTGTTTGCCCTACTGCTCTTACCCGCTGCCATCGCCCACCAGATTGTCAGTCGTCCTTTTGTGGCCCTCGCGCTCGCTGCTGCTCTCGCCGTCGCCTTCACCTGGCTGGGCATCGCCATCGGTTTCTACACGGGATACCCAAGTAGTGTCTGTATCAGCCTGTTGGCCTTCGTGAGCTATGTGGTTGTAGTTGGGGGAAGTGGTCGCATGCTGAAGACAACGAGAAAAAAGGGAGAGGCAGTTCGCGCATGAGCGAGTCATGGACATTGCTGCTACAAAGCTGTATGCTATACGCAAGACTGCAAGCGGCAGCGAAATAGAAATCACAAGCTTTGAAAGGAGAAGTACTTACATGAGCCACGACATTCATCAAGACCACACCCATACCCATAGCGCGCATTGTGGACACACTGCCATTGAGCACGATGGTCACGTCGACTACGTTCATAGTGGACACCTGCATTCGCCTCACGGTGAGCACTACGATGAACATGTTATTGCGGTGAGTGCGCAAAATCCCGCTGTGTGTGCTCCCGTGAATTGTGCCTGTGGACATAGTGATTGCGGACATGAGACGATTCCTCATGGGGATCACGTTGATTATCTCTATGAAGGTCAACTCCACCATCCTCATGGCGACCATTGTGATAACCACGGTCCACTGAAGGTAATGTAACATGCTTCAGAGGCAAGTTCTGAGACAATGGGGTTTCTGAGAGCCGTGACATGCTGGTGGTCCATCCAGATGATACGCTGGACGAAGCCCTCGAACAACTGACAAGCCACCGCGTCAGTTGGGCTCCCGTTGTGGATGTAGATGGACATTCAAGTACACCCGCTGTTGTGATCGGTACGCTCTCGGCAGCAAGTATTGTGCGCCTGTACCGTGAGACACTCGCCAAAGATTCTCGCCGCATGCGCGGTCTGATCGAAGGGACGGTCATGATCGAAGCGAAAATTGGTTGCAGCAGTACCTCCAGAACAGCCACCTCCTCTCCTTGCCTTTACCCTTTCGTCGTTAGCATTTGACAGGTCAGAAGATAAAGAGTGGCTCATCAGGAGGTTTCGTATGCTTGAGGATATGTTGCAGCAGACCGAGATTTATCAGTACATTAAACAGCAGGGAGTGGCAGAAGGTCAACAGCAGGGGCTTGAGCAGGGGTTACGGCAAGGTTTAGAGGAGGGACTTGAGAAGGGTTTAGAGAAGGGTTTGGAGAAAGGTTTAGAGAAGGGGTTTGAGAAAGGGTTACAGCAAGAACTGCAAGATTTGCGTCGACTGCTTCTCAGTTCTATCGGGTCCAGGTTTCCAGAATTGGTCCCTGTGGCCACCAAGCAGATCGCTGAGGTCGGGAGTGCCGAGGTGCTGATGGACCTCACGCTCAAGGTAATTGCTTCACAAACAGCAGATGAGTTTTGCAGGGTTCTTGCCCTGCTGAATGAGAGCGGAAGGTAGAATTTGCAGGGGCGACCATTGCGGTCGCCCCTGCAAATTCTAACGACTCAATTCTGCTCTGCGTGCAAGCAGTTTGTTCACCCGCTCTTGCTGGGTAGACAACTTCTCGCGCTCTTTTGCAACCACTTCAGGCTTGGCTCTGGTCACAAAATTTTCATTGGCAAGCTTTCCCTGCACCCATGTCACCTCTTGCTGTGCTTGGGCGATCTCTTTATCGAGGCGCTCCAGTTCTTTGGCGATGTCAAGCATGCCAACCAGCGGCAGGTAGATTTCTACGGTGCCTGCCAATAGGCTCATTGACTGCTCCGGTTTGGGTGCGAGTTGCGCGTGCAGTTGTGGCTTCTCGGTGCGCGCAAGGAACTCGATGAGCGGTGCTTGGGCCTCAAACATCGCCCGCGCATCACCCGCGACTATAATCACGGGAATGCGCCGTGCATTTTCCACTACCATTTGATTACGAGCGTCGCGGATACGCGTGATGACCTCCTGCAGTAGGCTGAACTGCTGCTCTGCTTCTGCATCAATGGCCTGTATGTTAGGCACAGGCCAGGGTGCCACGATCAGCGCCGAGGCAGGCCAACGTACCTGATATGGGTCATTTGTACCATAGAGGTACTGCCAAAGCTCTTCGGTGACGAAGGGCATAAATGGGTGTAGCAGGCGCATACTCTGATCGAGCACAGCCCGTAGAATATCGGCGGTACCACGCCGTATCCGCTCCTTTGCCTGCATCTGCACCTTGGCAATCTCTACGTACCAGTCGCAGTAGTCCAACCAGAAGAATTCGTGGATCTGGCGACCAGCCTCGCCAAGCTGGAATTCGTTGAGTAGGCGCGTCACCTGCTGTGTCAATTGCGCCAGTCGACTGAGTATCCAGCGGTCAGCCAGGGTTTGCGGTTGCACATCGGTGATGAGAGGCACTCCACCGCCCATACCAGCGGTGCTCATCAGTACGAAGCGCGAGGCATTCCACAACTTGTTGGCGAAATTGCGATTACCCACGATGCGCTCGGGCACCAGCTTCATGTCGTTGCCCGGCGTACTAGTCGTCGCCAGAGTGAAGCGTAGAGCGTCGGTTCCGTACTCGTCCATGACCACGATGGGATCGACGACATTGTTCTTGGACTTGCTCATCTTCTCGCCCTTAGCATCGCGCACGAGACCATGCAGGTAGACGGTTTCAAACGGGATGGTGCCCATGAAGTGAATACCCGCCATTACCATACGCACCACCCAGAAGAAGATGATGTCGTAGCCAGTCTCCATCACCGAGTTCGGGTAGTAGCGCAGCAGGTCGGCGCTTACCTCGGGCCAGCCCAGTATGCTGAACGGCCAGAGCCACGAGCTGAACCAGGTGTCCAACACGTCCTCGTCTTGGTGGATAGCACCACTGTTGCAGTGCGCGCAGGTAGTCACATCTTCGCGGCTCACCGTCATCTGCCCACAGGTGTCGCAATACCACACCGGAATGCGATGTCCCCACCATAACTGGCGCGAGATGCACCAGTCGTGAATATTCTCCAACCAGTCCATGTAGATTTTGTTGAAGCGCTCCGGCACGATCTTCATCTGGCCATACTTCACCGCACCAATGGCCGGTGTCGCGAGCGGTGTCATTTTGACAAACCACTGCTTCGAGATGAGCGGCTCGACCACAGTATTGCAGCGGTCACAGTGGCCCAACGGCACCGTATACTCCTCGATCTTGACGATGTTACCAAGCCGCTCAAGGTCTGCCAGCAAGTTGCTGCGTGCCTCGTAGCGATCTTGGCCAGCATAGGGACCGGCTTCTGCGGTCATCTTTGCATCGAAGCCGATCACCTGCACTCGCGGCAAATTGTGGCGCAGGCCAATCTCGAAGTCAACAGGATCATGGGCGGGCGTGACCTTGACTGCGCCAGTGCCAAAGGAAGAGTCCACGGCCTCGTCGGCAATAATGGGTATCTCGCGTCCAATTACGGGCAGAATAGCATAGCGCCCGACGATATCCTTGTAGCGAGCATCACGCGGATTGACGGCAACGGCGGTATCGCCAAGTATTGTTTCGGGACGAGTCGTTGCCACACTGATGTATTCCGGTCCCTCGTGTCTCTCGATTGGCTTGAGTGGGTAACGCACGTAGGTCAACGTTCCTGCTGTGTCAATGTGGTTCACTTCCAGATCAGAGAGCGCGCTCATGCAGCGCGGGCACCAGTTGATGATACGCTCACCGTGATAGATCAACCCTGCTTCGTAGAGACGCACGAACACCTCGCGCACCGCTTTGGAGAGTCCCTCATCCAGGGTGAAGCGCTCCCGTGACCAATCGCACGAGACACCCAGGCGACGATGCTGGTCCTGAATGCGATGCTTATATTGATATACCCACTGCCACACGCGCTCAAGGAAGGCTTCGCGCCCAATTTTGTGACGGTCCGTCCCCTCTTTGGCCAGCAAGCGCTCCACCACATTCTGTGTCGCGATGCCCGCGTGATCCTCTCCAGGCACCCACAGTGTCTCATCGCCTAGCATACGGTGATAGCGAATCAGAAGATCCTCGATAGTAGCAGTGAGGGCATGCCCCAAGTGAAGCGCCCCGGTCACATTGGGCGGTGGCATGCTGATAACGAAAGGTTTGCCGCCCGCATTGGCACGAGGCTTGAAGTACTGTCCCTCTTCCCAGAAACGATACCATTTCCCCTCAACAGCCTGTGGCTCATAAGCTTTGGGCAGATCGGCTATAGATGATCTTTGTATTGGCTCTTGCTCAATCATAATTCCCTCCCTACGGGCGTGATACTACAATAACATTGCAAGGCATAAAAAAAATCCCCTCCCGTCAAGGACGAGAAAGGATGTTGCTCGTGGTACCACCTTGTTTTGGTCAACCCATCTGTTTGACCCTTGCGTGACGCTATAACGGGCTTACCCGTGGAAATTACTTCAACAGCTCGTTTCCAGGCTCCCAGGCGACGTTCAGCGCCTCTCTACTTAAGAAGACTTGCAGCCTATGATCTTCTCTCTCTATAAAGAGATTCGCGCCTACTCCTCCTGCTCTTGGCCGACAGTAGTATCTATCAAAATAAGTATAGCCTCTACTTTGTAGATTGTCAAGCGTGACTGACTAATTCGCTTTTCTTCCCGACTTTGCAACAGCCCTGCTCCCTAGGGTGGAGGTTGGCTGAAAGTCTCATATCTGATTGGGGTCTATGCCCAATGAACGCAATTTCTCAGCCAGAGCATCAGCACGCCGCTTCTCTGCCTCAGCGCGTTGCTTCTCTGTCTGCGTCTGCAATGTTTGTGCTTCATCCTGCGTCAGACGGAGCTGGCCAGTGCTGTCATACAAGCGCAGACACGCCCCGTCTGGTACCAAATAGCTCTCCAAGTGCATGCTCCACAGCCGCCCCTCTGGGTCCAGCGGCAGCGCAGACATCGTACGCGTGGCTCGGTCCAGCCGCCACCCAAACAGGCGATGCCCATCTCGCCTGAGGACTGGCTCATTGGGATCGTAGGCAAAATATTCTTCCACCCCCATCACGGCATACTTGATTGGCTTCTCCTCTAGGTCTTTGCTCCAGGTTTCTTGCGAAGCAATCTCCACAACTACGTGGGGGGCTGGCCCGGTCTTGCCGACACGCCAACTGCGCACATGACCCACTTCGACGCCTCTAATCACGGCAATATCAGGAGCGACAGGATATTCTTTCCTATTGGCAGTTTGATAGAAATTGAGATGGTAATACACCCGACAGCGGCGGTCGGCAAACAGCATGGTCAAGACGCCCCTGAGATAATAGATCAGCGTGCTATGATCTTCGGTTTCCCCCATCAAGTCCTCCTCGGTGGGGTGCAGATCGTAGTAGTAGTACGCTCCCTCGTCTGTCATATGCTTGGTCATGGCATGCGCTCCTTGTGGACTATCATCGCTTGCTACGTTACCTCT
Organism: Ktedonobacteraceae bacterium; assembly: GCA_019240835.1. Taxonomy (GTDB): domain Bacteria; phylum Chloroflexota; class Ktedonobacteria; order Ktedonobacterales; family Ktedonobacteraceae; genus JAFATZ01. Next base: position 8,329 of record JAFAXQ010000153.1, on the reverse strand, counting down.
GCCCCACTTTGCTCGTAGTGAGAAGCTCTGTCTTCCTGTCTTCCCAGTGGGTCAACAGTTCTCTCCTGCTGAGTCTATACTAGCATATCCTCAAACCCTTTGCAACAGCCCTGCCACTTGCCTTGGCATTCTGCTACTACTTGCCAAAGCCCCGCTTCCCGACGTTTTGAAAGAAGTGTGTTGGTGTCGGCGAAGCCCACACCAACACACTTCTTTCTTTTTCTCCGGTAGGGCTGGGCAACTGCTAATGCCTTGTATCCATTAGAAATGAGCAAGTACTGCACCGATAATTGAGATGATAGCGAATAATATCACAAAGACAATAGTGATGTTGAAAATCAAACGCTCTACGCCACGCCGCGTCTTGAACACAGAACCGGCGCTACTCCCGCCGAAGGCACTGCCCAATCCTGCTCCGCGTGCCTGCATAAGGATAAAGGCAATCACGGCTATGGAAAGGATGATCTGTATGATCCTGACTACCTGGAGCCACTGCTGAATCAAGGACATCTTCTCACTTTCGTACGTACCCACACACAGAAATTTCCAGGAAATTATATCATACTACCCGTCAGGAAACAATCAAATCTGATGAGCGCGTTCATGACAAGTCGGGCATAGTACAACAAAGTGTTGTGGGTTGTAGCGATCAAGCAGAGGAGCATAATACACAGTATGAAGCTGTAAAGCGGCGAATTGCTGCTCGCATTGGAGGCAGATGTGTTTGGCCTGTGCGCTCAGCGTGCGCTTCAGATGCCCCATCTGTTTCACGTGAAACACATCAAGGCTCACGTGAAAGAGAAACCCTGCCAGAATAAGCCCCAAGAGGCGTGACCGGGTGCGCACGGCGAGCCACAATAGCAAACCTAACACAAGCGGATGATGCAGCAAACGAGCTTCTGGCAACTGCGGTGGGTCAGCCTGTGCGAAGTAGCGCAAGGCCGCCTTCAGGCTAAGCGTGCGATGCACCAGCGCGTGCCACAAATAGTGGTCAACGTCAATAAAAATACTTGCCGCCAGAGGAATCCAGACGGCAGTTTTGAGCCACGGTGCTGCAATGAGTGCGGCCATGCTCGATAGTTTTAGATGTTCCTGTGTGCGCATGCAAATTTTCTGCCCTTCACGGTTTTATGCGCTATTACTATAGCAGAGCCCAGATGTTGTCGCAAGAGCCAATTTCTATTGTATCCATGAAACGATTGTTTTCATTTGTCTTGCACGCGCTATAGCGAAAGCACTATACCGTGTGGATACATTTCATATCCTCCTATAAGAACTACTTTTTTATGTTACAATGTGAGCATAAAATACGTCTCTTCAGTAAATAAGTTCTGTCACTGGAACGGAATCGGAAGTGGGGCTAAGAAGATGTGCTATAGCGTATAGGAGGATCGCTTTCATGATAAAGAAGGTCACAAATATATGAGTGATGGCAATAAAGGACAACTCGACGACCTAGACTTTCGGTCTGAATGGAACTATCCATTTGGAGAAGACAATGCGATTGAGGAAGTTGATGGGCAGGGATCTGTGGATACAGAGGAGCTTAAGGATTCAGGGTATGTCGCTGATCTTAAACCGATTCCGAAGCTGAGAAATTTGGTTGTAGATTTTCTGAAGAAATGGTACCAGTGGTATGAAAAGTGGGGGGTGAAGCTTCTTCCTCCTATAAAGGATAATCTGTAGTGCCTTCTCTATTTGTACGCGTTCTACAGATCACCCCTTTACAAAAAAGGTTAGCGATAACATCCTTCTTGTGTCTCTCCAACTAGAGGCAGACCTCACAGCGCATTTGCTCATGTGAAGTCTGCCTTCTGGCATGTAACCACCTCCACAGAGAGGAGGAAAATGCTGTTAGCAGACCTCATGGACGGAGCGCACTATGAACGAGCAGCGCTTTAAACCGCGATGTGATCTTTCCTTCTTTGTTTGTGACTTCGATAACACTTTCTGGATCCTCAGTCTCTCGGATGAACCAGTCGAAGAGGCGCAGAGCTTGGCGTATAGTTTCAGCACGGGTGCTTGCGCCAATGTCCGCTTTAATCAGATCGAGACGTTCGAGGGCCTCGGGTGAAAAATCGAGTTGCACACGCTCCTTTGTGGGCTTTTCGCGCTGCTTTTGCGGCGCGGGTAGTTCTTTCACATTATCATAATCCTGCGTATTATCCCTTGCTTCGTTCTGGGGGTCAAGTATTCTTGAGTTGCTTGATATTGTGCTATCTCCATTCAACGGAAACATGGCTTCCTCCTGGTTCTCTAAAACCTTTTTCTTTCAACTTTACCGGGGAGAAGGAATTCCGCATAACGACAATGGGAGGATCGCATGAGCAAAATGCCAGTAATCAGCCCTATAACGAACGCTATGAGCATAGGGGCGATAAAGATTTTCCATATTCAGCCTCTTTTTCTGCTTACTATGTAGAAAAACGAATTTATATCTAGAATGTGCAATCCGTTAGGACAAGTGGTCAAGGGTATGACATTACGGCACTCCTTGAAAGCAAGAGTAATAGGTGTAGCGCTATTGGTATTTCCTCCTTTTGTTTCCCTATCGTAATAGCGGGGACACAATAATGTGTGCAAGCATGCCCCAATTTGCGCCATAAGAGTGTCATAAGGGTGTCGTAGTGTAAGTATACTATATTCGACTTGCATAAGTCAATGGTTTTTGGTAGAAAAAAGGCACTTTTTGGCACAATTTACCTGCATATAAATGTGTTATACTTGGCATAGTAAAACGATGGTACCACGGATTTATTGGTAACTACTGCTACGTTGTATGAGTGTTTTTTTATGGATATTACCAAATCTACATATGCATAGGGGAAAATTATTCCATGCAGCAATCCAAGCAGGAGCACACTAATCGCCTCTACGACCTGTATGCAGAAGGTCTGATTGTTATCAGTTTCGTCATTCTGCAGGCGTTTCTCTCCGTGCCCCGTAGTGAGCTTGACATGCCGATTTACCTCTCTGTACTTGCATTTGCTATCGCTCTCCCTCCCCTTACCAGTATCATTGTCCTCCACATCTTAGAGAAGCGATACACATATGGAACTCCTGACGGAAAGGCTGTAGGACGCGTACAGACTGCGTTTTTTGTGGGTATGGTTGCGGCGGTGATTGGTATCGGTGCAGCATTCTGGCATGTCGCTTGGTTCATAGGAATCCTTTTCTTCACAGCTCTGCTCGTGGTAACTGCTCTCATTACGAAATACCTTCCTCATCTCCATGACCATCCGGGCAGCAATAACCCCGATGAGACGTAGCAAAACCTGCTGAAGGATTGCCACGAGCCATTTCGTACGGAAAGCTATAAAAAAGCGCGCCTCTTATTCCTACTGCTAGAAGCGGGGGTGTTATGGCAGTTGTTTGATAAAACTCACTACAAAATTAGTAGACATTCCTTACATTGTCGTCTGATAAAAACAGGGAGGCACGTATCTTTGTCGCACTTCTTTGGATGAAATGGTTGACATATACAATGTTTGCTGTTATTCTTACTCTGTTGGCGGGATACTCTAGCACTTTAGTGAGCTGGTGAGGGAAATGGATTCACCCCAAACATGGCGCGAATTATTAGGACTCATTATCAAGGACTCTTATGAGCGACAGCGGGTCGCTAGTGCGATGAGCATGCACCCGCTAACCTTGAACCGCTGGGTCAATAACACATCGACTCCTCGCCCTGCCAACCTGCGCCGTTTGCTTGATGTCCTGCCCCAACATTCTGAACGCCTGCTTGCCTTGATCGGGAAAGAGTTTCCGAGGTTCTCTTCTGAGAGTGAACAAGGTGCCTTCAGACAGCCTGAAGCACTTGCTATTCCCTCCGGGTTCTTTACACGCGTCATGCACACTGCAGCCTGTCTTCCTAAACAATTGCTCTTCCCGCTACTGGGTAATCTGCTCCTGCAGCAGGCCCTTGAACAACTTGATCCACATCGTCTTGGTATGGAGATTATTGTGACACGCTGTATGCCTGCTAGCCCTGATGGCAAGATACACAGCCTGCGCGAGGTGTTAGGAAAGGGCAATCTGCCCTGGAAGAGAGACTTCGAGCGGCAAGGTATCCTGTTGGGAGTTGAGTCTCTGGCAGGATATGCGGCTCTCTCAGGTCATCTTCAGGTCAACCAGAAACTCAGAGAAGGCGGTAGTCTCTCTGCTGGTTATCTTGGTCCGTGGGAACAGAGTGCCGCTGCTGCCCCCATTATGCGCACAGGAGAGGTGCCTGGCAGTCTTCTTGCCATAAGTACACAGCCTGACTACTTTGTACCGGCGCAGTGTATGCTCCTTGAGAATTACGCTGAGCTGTTCACAGTTGCCTTCGCTGCCCAAGACTTCTACCCACTCGAGTGCATCGAACTAGGCATCGCGCCTTCTCATGAGGTGCAGTATCCGTATCTCTCTCAGTTTTGGCCACGAGTTGCAGGAATTATGAGAGAGAATGCAAAAAATGGGCATTCGCTCTCGACCCTTGAGGCCGAGCAGATAGTTTGGCGACAGATCGAAGAGGAACTGCTACAACTGCCATTTCGTGGCAAGTAACGCAATGCGTAGTAAAGGAGTTTCGCATGACAACACCCGTTGAGCCGCCCGCAGGCGAGAACGTCTATTTTAACGACCCAGAGAGTGGCGCAGAAATGGCACGCTTAATTGATCAAGATCGCCTCATCACCCAATGTATGGGTGGAGCTCTGCCTGAACAGGCGAATGGCTTTTCTGGGATTGATCGTATGCTGGATATCGGCTGTGGTCCTGGCGGTTGGCTGTTGGATATCGCCTTTGAGCATCCTGAGATTGAGGTGGTGGGCATTGATATCAGTCGGGCGATGACTGACTATGCGCGTGGGCGTGCCGAAGTGCAAGGACTCAGCAACGCCAGTTTCCATGCGATGGATGCTCCAGCCCTTGCAGTTTCCAGCCAACTCCTTTGATCTGGTCAATAGTCGCTTCGTTGGCTTCATGCCCACAAAGGCTTGGCCGACATATCTGCAAGAGTGTCTGCGCATCGCTCGACCCGGAGGAATCATCCGCTTAGTGGAAAGTGAGTGGTGGGGTCTCAGTACAAGCCTGGCACTAGAGAAACAGGCCGGACTGCTCGTTCAGGCATTGAAAAAAGCCGGCCAAAGCTTTTCTGCAAGTGGCAACCAGGCTGGAATTACGCCCATGCTGCGCTCTCTGCTGCGTGATGCTGGCTGTAACAATATCCAGCATATGGCCCACGCAATTGACTACTCCTTTGGAGAAGAAGGTCATCAAGCCTTTTGCAAAGATTGTGCCTTGGCTTACCGATTTGCCCAGCCTTTTCTACTGAGTAATGGAGTTGCTACGCAAGAAGAACTCGACCGCATTCAGCAGCAACTGGAGTGGGACATGATGCAGGAGGATTTCCGGGGTGTTATGTTTATCCTTACTGCGTGGGGGCAGAAACCGTAGCAAGCGCTTGCTACGGTGGCACCATGGGTGTGTAGCAAGAGGTACTGTCATGAAAGATATCATTGTGCTCTGTGATGGAAGCCGTGTCGATGAACTCACCGATGCCTTCAACATGCAATTTGAAGGTGAAGCGAATAAAGGGGTTCTCTGGTCTACAACGATGCAGAGATACGGCTTGGGAGTGATTTTGATTGAGTGCGAGGAAGATGCTGCGGCGTTTTTGCAAGCCTTGGAGAGGGATAGCGCTATTTTTGACTACAGTGAGAGTCCCGAGTATCAGAAACTAGTGTTTGAAAATATAGCGTTTTCTTGATTTTTCTAGCGTTTTCTGACAAGAATTCTGAGGCTTTATGAAATCTACTTAGGTAGGGTGTCGGTTGAATGCCTCATCAACTTTCTCTCGCCCAAACTCATGAACAAGCGTATGATATAAGCATGCTAATGCACTCGGTGCCCAAGGCTCATGTGAAAAGACAAAAGACATGATCTCCTTCCTCCAGTGCAAATTTCACAGGGAAAATTCGCTCGTTCTCTAGCTTATCTTTCACTCCGTTGCTCCAATGTCTGACGATTTCCTCTACGGGTTTGCTGGTCTTTACCATCCCTCTTAATCCCCAAAGTGAATACAAGGTGTCCACTCCAAAGCTCAGTAGAACAATATCGGAAGCAACAAAGTCATCAGGCTCGTGTAATCCCAATTCCTCTGTCAGTCCACGGCTAGCACAGCGGTACACATCCGGTGCATGCCCTCTTGTCCCACGATCAAGCGGTCTACTTAACCCTTCACTTACCGAGATATTGTAGTTCCCAGGGCGGCTTCCTAGATTGGTTCCGCGCTCTGTGAACATGGTGTAGCCATCTGAGGTAATCACGGTGAGAGAAACGCCAAAGGAATTAGAGAAATAGTGTACAGGGGAATGCCAGTCCACTCCTTGAAGATAGGTTTCGCGCAGTGCATTCTCCTTTAAGCTCATATTTGTGGCAAGAAACGTGTAATAGTCTGATGGTCTGAACCACATGTCCAAAACCATATCCTCACATACCTGGTCTCGGCTGAGCACAAATCGGTCAAGGCTATACCTTCCTCCGTTCCATTGGAACGGGTGCCCTAGCTTGCGCTTCTGTTCTTGTTGCTGCTGTATCTGGTCTCTTCTCACTCTCAAGTCTTCTGGCAGTTCTTCGGGATGAGGGTCGAAGTGAGATCGGATATTCTGTGGACTATATTCAGCAATCCCATCGCCATCGATCACGATCCATGTCGTCTTGAGCTTCCCAAAGGAAAAATAATACAGATCTTCTTCTTCAAACGCATTACGAATGGGAGATATCCTCCTGACAAATCCAAGTTCTTTCGCATCTTTCCCAAAAAGTGTGCAGAGCTTCTCGCGGTAGTAGGGACTAGGGACACTGTCGCCGCATTCCCATCGACTGATGCGGTCAATGTTTGTGTCAAGCTCCTGGGCGAGCTTGCGTTGCGACCATCCCCGCACCTCTCGCTCTTGGCGTAATCGATCATTGGGTACTTTGGGCTTGAGGTTCACTGTTCACATGGCTTTCCCTTGCACGACCCGGATGCAATGCTTTCAGGGCTTTGAGGTCGCTGAAACGAAAATAGACACGATTTTTGGCCACTTGCGTATATTTTTGCAAGTGGCCCTCGTGAATACGCCGATACAACGTGTCTCTTGCTATCCCAAGGTACAAACATGCTTCTTTGACTGAATAAAACGTTTCGTTGTCGATCTCAAGCGTCATAGGTGTAAATTCCTTCGTGCAGCACTTGACAAAATCATACAGTTTCGGATATACTCTTGTCAAGAGATCGTACAGTTTCGTACATACTTAGATAGTTCTCTCTCGTTGTTTTGAGGCTGTTGAGCAGCACAAGAAAACAACATAGAAAAGGGGAATGGACCCCATTCTCTTCTTGGAGAGAATGAAGTACTCTTAACGACAGAGGAGCAGTACCTCAAGCGAGCAAAGAAAAAGGGCGACAGGGAACGTGTCATTGCCTGCCAGCATCAACCACGTTCCCCACCTGACCAGAGACCACTGATGATCTTCTGACTTTGTCTATTGTACCACGAGGTAGGAGGTCAACAACCTATGGAACTCTCTTGGCTTCAAGCAAGCGCATTAAGAACTACATAGCGAACCCAACGGCCCTAGCTGCATCCCTACGTCCTCCGTTCTGTGCTTGTGGAGTGTTCACCCACAAGAAGCCTGAGCGTCACCGAGATGCGATGACTCAGGGGACCACAACGATTTAGGATGCCGATGCATGCGAGACAAACGCTAAGAGCACTAATGCCGTGAACCTGGGTGGGACTGGACAGCCATAGAGAACCGACAGGGGGTTGCACAAACATGAGTAATGGAGGCAGAGAGCTGGCGTTCTCTACCCGTTCACAAGGCGGTAGGGTCACTTACCGCCTTGTTCTTCTCATTAGTTGGATCCGTCGAGGCAGCACTGGCAGAGCGGCAAGCAGGCTTCTTTCATCGTCATCCGTTCACCTGGGGGGAAAAGCCCATGAAGCTGCGTACCTACGCCCAATGGGCAGGCATTCGCTACGAAACGGCATGGCGCTGGTTTAAAGCGGGCAAGATCAAAGGGCGACAACTGGACACCGGCACGATCATCGTCACAGAAGACTTCGATGAACCTGTAGAGGTTGATGTGATTGTCGTCGTGTATGCTCGTGTTTCAGCCAATGAGAACCGTCCTAACCTGGACACGCAAGCAGAGCGGTTATGTGCTTACTGTGCGGCAAAAGGGTGGAAGGTTCACAAAGTCGTCAAAGAAATTGGTTCAGGGATTAACGACAGACGCAAGAAACTGCTTGCTCTCCTGGCTGATCCAACCGTTAAAATCATTGTAGTTGAGCACAAGGAC
>JAFAXQ010000045.1 GCA_019240835.1 Ktedonobacteraceae bacterium | reverse complement strand
ACATAACGTGTTGCCACACTTGGAACGTCTTCCACTAGAGGCTCAGGAAGAAGCTGTAACCTATATCGAAGCGCTGGCAGAGGCCCTTGAACACGAGGCTTTCTTGTCTGGCAGCATCCGACTTGTTCCACGTGAGATACAGCGGGTGGAGCACTGGGACGACCCTGCGGGAGCATGGCGTGACCTTCCAGATACCATGCTTGAGGAGCTTGATCGGCTTCGGCATGCTAACCCTCCAACACCGCCGCTGGAGTATCTATGAGGCAATACTTGCTTGATAGCAATGTGCTTGGGGCCTATTTACAGGGGCGACCGGGTGTATTGTCCCTAGCTCAAACGTGGATACATAACGACGAGACTGCCACGAGTATTGTCGTCTATGGAGAAATCATGGAATACCTCAAAGGCTTCGCGGAGTTTCGCAGATACCAGGCAGCGCTTCGCACCCTTCTCAGGAAAGTGCATCCCGATCCTCTGACCTATGCCCTACTTGAGCAATATGCAGACTTACGGCGTGCAATGCGTCCACCCTATGGGCCGGGACTTATTGGAGATATCGATACCCTAATCGCGGCTACTGCACTGCATTATAGGCTCACCTTAGTTACGACAGACAGCGACTTTATGCGCGTGCCAGATATTTCTTTAATGCATCTTCCTCTCCAGACCCTCAGAGGCTAAAGCAGGCTTCGTTCTGGCAGGTCTCGTCCTAGTCCCCTCTGCTCGCAATCGTAGGGATGAAAAGAGCTAGCACGATTCGCCAGATGCTACAATACTAAAGAGCGGCAATATGCGAACTTGTTCGCTTGCCCAGTAGTCACCTTACAGAAGGGACAGCTATTGTGTACCAGGATTTGACGAATCGTTTCATATCGCTCCTTCACGTGCAGCATATTCCTGTTGGTCTCTCTTTCGTAGAGCAGGTACCGGAAGGCGTGCAACATACGACGAAACGTGTGCCCTCTGCCTGCACGTTCTGGCGTTTAGCGGAGCAGGATGTTTTTTCTGCTGTAGAAGAGGATCACCAGGAATGCCCAATTGGCATGATGACGATGGGCTTCGAGATGCCAGAACGTGTGCAGCAATACGCTCAGGCACTCATTGAGAAGATGGCGAGCGTGCAGTATTTCTCTCCCGCTGAGGTCAGCGCACTACCTGTGGTGCAAAAGCCGCACCAGGCGATTGTCTACGGTCGCCTCGACCGCTTCCCCATCGAGCCTGATGTAGTGCTGTGTCGCATCGATACACAGCAGGCAATGTTAATCGCCGAGGCGCTAGGCCAAGTGAACTGGCTGCAAGGGGGGCAGAGCACTTTCGGTCGCCCGACCTGTGGCGTAATTCCACGTACGCTTCAGACGGGTGAAACTTCGCTGAGCCTGGGCTGCATTGGAGCACGCACCTATCTTGAGCTTACCCCTGGCGAGGTGATACTGACCATTCCTGGCCAGCAGCTCGCTGCCCTGGTCGAGAAATTGCAGACGACTATCTCCGCCAACCAAGCATTAGCTCCCTTCCACCAGCAGCAGAAAGCAACTTTCAGCGTCTAAATTTTGCGCGTCTATTTCAGCTTCTCTTTCAGGAAGTTAATTGCCAGAGGCCATGCCTGCGAAGCCGCCTGTTCATTACCTGCGCCATGTGTTGGATTGATAAAGGCGTGACCAGCGTTGTAGATCTTGATGGTAATGTCTTTATCGGCATCTTTGTACATGCGCTCAATCTTCTCTATCTGGGTCGTAGGAACGCTGTGGTCCTGGCTACCGTAGATAGCTAGGATCGCGGCATTGACTCTGGCAACCTCTTCAGGCGTTGGGTCATAACCAGCACCGTAGAAAGGCACAACCGCTGCCAGATCGGGGTAGCGGGACGCGACGACGTAGGCCAAGAAGCCACCTATGCAGAAGCCCATCAAACCAAGCTTTTTAGGCTCAACATTGGGCAGTGCTTTCACTGCTTCGAGCGCACCGATGATTTGCTGCGCAGCCCTACTCATATTCTGCCAGAGCTGCATCGCCATGCGCTTTGCATCGTCAGGTTCGGTAGCAACCTTACCGTTGTAGAGGTCCGGTACAGCAACGACAAAGCCCTCTTCAGCTAGCTTGTGGGCCAAATCCACAATATGCGGCTCTATACCCCACCACTCCTGGATCAAAACTACACCGGGATGCTTGGCATCGTCGTCGGGCTGAGAGAGAAGAGCGTAAGCACCGCTTCCATTTACCTGCAGGTCAATTTTCTCAGAGCGTACCATCGCCATGAACATTACTCCTTCATAAATAACTCAGTTCTGTGCTGTGCAAGCAACATTCGCATTATATTGCATAACGAGGTAATGTTCCACTGAAAGGACAATCGTCATTTAATTTCTCTCTTTGCGCAACGTCTATCTAGATACAGAAAAGTCTTTCGTTCGTGTGTACCACATAGCATGTAGTGATCACTTTCTACACCATAAACATCTCAGTTACGATGTTACCCAAGTTTGTGCTACACATCTCAGACACATTGTAAGGAGGATAAACCCAATCCAGGCAGTTGCTATCGCAAACGCCCCGTCAAGCTGGACGGCGAGAGTAAAAGAGAGTACTGTGCCTGCTAGCGTCAAGAGAAAAAGGTATATACGCCTTCTCCAGACGAACGCTCGATATGAACGCTCTCCCCGTGCTCTTGCCGGTCGTGACTGCAAAACCTGTGGTTGCGGAGTTACTGCTCGCGGGTAGGGCTGATAGGGCTGCCTCGAATAGGAGATGAAGGTCGTCTGTGAATCCGTCACGGCCTGTTCAAGAGCAGCCGAGAAGGCGCGCACATTGACAAAACGATCATCAGGATTCTCCGCCAGGGCTGTTTGCAATACGTTTTCGACGGCTGATGGTAGGCGCGTTGTACATGTATGAATCGCTGGCATAGATCTATAGAGGTGTGACTTGGCCCCATCGCTTGAGTAATCAGAGCATGGCAAGCGTCCACAGAGCAGTTCATAGACGACAATTGCTAGTGCATACTGATCACTTGCTGGGCAAGGCAGTCCACGGAATTGCTCAGGTGCCATGTACCGCAGTGTCCCAGTGATGTTTTTCTCAGAGTGCTTGTTATAAAAAGTAGCAATGCCAAAATCACTTAATACCAGATATCTTGAGCGCAGCAGGAGTAGGTTCCCTAGCTTCACGTCTCGATGTATCAAGCCACGCTGGTGAATGTAATCCAGTGCGTAAGCGGCTTGTCTCACATAGGTCAGAACTAGGTGTGGTGCAAGCAGCTTGTCGGCTTGCGCATACTTTTCAAGTGTGCCGTACGGTGCATATTGTAGAGCAAGATATGGCACAGGTCCATGCAGATGGTGTGAGTAGAGTCGTATGATGTGTCGATGATGCAGGCGCATAAGAACGCGTGCCTCAACACTCAGACTATTAGATGTCCATTGCCTTTGAGATGGGCAAGCAATCTTGATGGCGGCATACCTGTCCGAGCGTTCATCTCTGGCCAGAAAGACCTGGGCTTCACCGCCTTGTCCTAAAGGACGGATGATACGATATCTATCCAACCGTAAGTCAGTGTAGTCATCAATCGTATATGTATCCAGTGGATGTAACATGACGCCTCGCGTTTCTTTTTTACTCAATGGACATCATTGAGTATCTTCCTGGTTACAAGTGTAAACCTGTTGACGTGCCAGTTGAGAACCGCTAAGCGCCTAGATCATGCCAGCACAGTTTCAGCGCGGTGTACGAATAGTGTCAAAGCAGTTATGTTTTTACAACTAGTGAAGGGCCTATAAAGATGAATACTACAAAAGTGCTGAACAAGAACGTTTCCATCCTTCAACGCGTCTCCTGTCTGCGAGAACGCATCTTGCAGGAGACGACACATGGGCGAGATGGAGCATATGCAACTCCTCTCATTTCCCTTTACATTCACTGTGTTAAGAGGCCAATGGGCAATGGAGTAGATTGGGATCAGTGGAGCAAGACGCCTCCTGAACCATGGGATGATTGCTGGTAGGAACATTGAACGCTAGTGGGTCTGTAGATGCTTCACATGTATCTGATGAATGTATCTGTACGACGATTCGTCCTAACCTCATCAAGAAAAGGTACTTATTCCCATGCAGGTAGACACAGTCATTATACAGTCCACACCTTTTTGCAACCTCAACTGCAGCTATTGCTATCTGCCCCTGCGGGCAGTAACCAAGCGGATTAGCAGCGATACCCTCTCGCAGATATTCAGGCAGGTCTTCCCCTCTCGCTTCATATCCGATGAAGTCACTATTTTGTGGCACGCTGGAGAACCGCTGACCGTTCCTATCCGTTTCTATAAAGATGCGATTGAGTTGCAAAAAAAATGGAACAAACGAAACATACGCGTCGTCAACTCCTTCCAAACGAACGCAACGCTCATCACGCAGGACTGGTGCGATTTTTTTAAAACACACGGAATTAAAGTCGGGGTCAGCCTGGATGGCCCTGAGCATATTCATAACACCCACCGCGTCGATAGGGCTGGACGGGGTAGTTTTGACAAGGCGATGCAGGGAGTAACACTCTTGCAAGAAAATGGGGTGGAGTATTCCATTCTTGCAGTTGTGACGAAAGATGCCCTCCACGAGCCTGAGAGCGTATGGCATTTCTTTGAACGTTTGCAGCCCGTGCGTCTGGGGTTCAACCCCGAAGAGCGAGAGGGGATCAATACACATTCCTCCCTACAAACAGAAGAGGAGATTGAGCAGTACAAGGCATTTTTGCAATGTATCATCGCTCTGAGCGTACGCTCTCACAACCCTATCATCATTCGAGAGGTCGAGTCTGTATTAAAGCACCTCATAAGGGGATCGTTTGCTACATCTTCACAAACAAACTCGGCGATGAGCATACTTAGTTTCGATTATAACGGTAATATCTCAACATTTTCGCCAGAATTGCTCAACATGACACATCCCACATATAAAGACTTTACCTTTGGTAATATCCACAATGTGACATTAGAAGAGGTATTGAGTTCCGCGAAATTTATTGAGATAGACAAACAGATTCAAGGCGGAGTTGCTTTATGTCGAGAAACATGCAGTTACTTCATGTTTTGCGGTGGTGGCTCTCCATCGAACAAACTCTTTGAGCATGGGACATTCCACACTACAGAAACAGTGGCGTGCAAACTACATGTGCAGGCTCCTGTCGATGTTGTCGTAGATCATCTGGAAGAGATATATGATATGTGATTTAAAAGCGAAAATGACGTATCCGTGTTTTTAGTACGATGATACCCATAATAAGCAAGGGAATCGCGTAGCTAAGAAAATGATATATCTCATTGTTGCGAAAAAAAGATATCCGCTGTAGATCACGCCAAATGAGATCAGAAGCGATCCATGTGAGCACAAAGCTGGCAAGCATAATGAGCCAAGGTAGCCTGTGTATTAATTCTGCGACGATTGCGCTACCTATAAAGAGAAAGGGAATACTGATTATAAGGCCAATAGTCAGTAGGAGTAGTTGTCCACGTGCCAGGGCTGCCACGGCTATGACATTATCCAGGCTCATTGTCAGGTCCGCTATAGTAATTGTGAAAACAGTCAGCACAAAATATCTTCGCTTGGAAATGGCTTCAGCATAGGTGCTATCAAACACCGTTGAGGAAGCGTCCTCTTTCCAGTTAAGAAGTAGCTGGAGCGCGATAAATCCTACAACCAGACCACCTACAGCCTGCAAAAAAGGTACATTTAGCAGCAAGGATGCGAAGAAGGTAACAAGGATGCGCAACACTACTGCCCCAACTCCACCGAGTAGCAATGTGGGCCTCCGTAGTCGTGGCGCAAGAGCAGATGCGGCCGCACCGATCACCAGCGCATTATCCCCGCTCAGAATCAAATCGACAAAAATAATGCTTCCCAGCGCGGCGAGGAATTGAAGAAACATCTCCATCAAAAATTCTCCACTTGTAAAAGTTTGCTGTAGCAGTACCCGTATCTCCTTTTTTACAAAGCGAGCTACTCGCTATCGGACTTCTTTTCTTGCACGTGTTGATCTAAGGGCTTCGTTTTGCCCAACCATGCTCTCAACAGTCCAATTGGTATTCTATATTGGCTGCCATACACCTCCTCCTTCACGAATCCCTCTTGCACGAGAATAGTAAGGACACTGACAACCTTACGGCGTTCAAATGGATATCCCACCTCTTCAAAGTAGTCTTTAATTTCTTCTAGGGTGAAAACATGATCTTCCTCACCTCTCTCCTGAGCAAGAGCTGAAAGTACAAAGCGAGCCTTCTTCGCTTGCTGGATTTCGTCCCATATCCAATAGAAATGTTCAGGTCTTGCAGTGACTTCATCACAGATGATATCGACGTCGTTGCTGTTGACGTAACTTTTGTGCTTGTAGTTGCAATAGCGTACAAGGGCCTCACACATGAGTTGAATGAAGTAGGGCTGGTTATCTGTGAGGCGGCGCAGCTTGTCGAGGGCGAGGTTGCCATAGGTGAGTGCTCCCCTGACAGGCCTTGTGATTAAGTCTGTAGCTTCCTCAGGTTTGAGCGTTGACAGGGAGTAGGATAGCAAAACATTGAACAATTCTGCCCAACATGGTTCCGTCAAATGAAGCAGTTTTGGCGCACCTGCTAACAGGAAGCTGATGTTGTGACGATGCTGCATAAGGCTGCGCAGGTAGGGAAAGAACGAGGGGGGCAGATTCCCACTGTCAAGCATATGCTTGAGTGTCTCTAATTCATCAATAAGCAGGATCAATGTTTTTGTGTGTGTCTGGGTGGCCTGATCCAGAAATTGGTCGAAGGCAGAGGTTGGGTCCTTATCAAAATCAAGCGTATCGGGATGTGCAACATTGATGGCTTCGTGTTGCAGAGCACTGAAAATAGTCAATGCGATTGCTCGCAGCAGTTGACTGCAGGTTTGCTTCTCAGCAAGATTTTGTAAGTCAATTAATATGGGAACACATTCGTCCTCAGGACGAATCTTAGCTATAAAGCGATAGAGCAGGCTTGTCTTTCCTGAACGGCGTTGACCGATCAAGAGCACATTATTGCGAGATGCCGGATAGACCAGTTTCTCGCGCAGAAAGAGAAGATCCTCTTCTCGCCCAAAGAAAACCTCACTTTCATGGGGTTGCAGAGGTCTGCCTGCCATGTAGGGGTTAGGTATCGTAGTGAACGAGGCGTGAGAAGAACTAAGGTGTAGTTCCTCATCCCATTTTGACTCTTTATCTTGCCCCTCAGCATCGTTGTAAACAACGTGCCATAGAAGGTGGAGTGACGAGGCGACGGGTTGGATAGTAAAGTTAACATCGACGGGGCTATGGGTAGCAATCTCTGGCACCTCAACTTCGCTGCATCCTACAATATAGTAATCTTGACTCTCCTCTAAGCGCAGGCGAACTTTTTCAGCAGGACTACGACCATGATTAGTAATGTGGAATGAGATAACAGCCTTTTCTTCTAGCTGCATATCCTCGTGTTTCAGGTCGATACTAAGTTTGGCATTACCCCTTACTCGGCGAATCTCCTGGTAGATAATGCGTTTCCACTCACTGAGTATGCGTTTGAGGGTGTAATCTTCGGGAGGCATCCCTGAGTGACTATGAGCAACGTGTTCTTCCTGGGCAGACGGCAACTGCCCATACAGATCCATAAGCATATCATTAGCATCAATCAACGCCGCCAAGCGGTCACCTACCACCTTGCGTTTCTGAAAGTTTTTGATAGTCTCAATCACTCGGTTTAAGCCATTGAGAATGGAACTGAGCCTCGCGCTGTGTGACGCAGCCTCAAGCAGATCTGAGTCTCCACACCACGTATATTGAGCAATATCAGCAATAGAGTGGACACAAAAAAGCTGATAAAGCTCTTGGTACTTCTGTTTTACCCCTTCGTGAAGCGGGATACCGGAGAGTTGCGGCTCCTGCAGAACATCTACAAACTCGCGCAGCGTGTGCTCAAAAGGGGCGTCCTCCTGCCCAGTCGAAGCAGTCAGCAACTTGGTAAGGACGTGAAACACATTATACAGTGCGGTTCCACGCGAAGAGGAGGCTATTTGTTGCATAACAACAAATTCGGTTCTCTGGTCGACGAGTTTCTGAATACCTGTGAACAAATCTGCCTGGTGAATGAAGAAGTAGTGGGCAAGACTACGCCCCGTCTCCTGTAAAACCCACTCCTCTTCGTCTTGGGCAAGTTTGAGTAGGCGAGGCAGAACGGCAGCCGCCTCACGCACGATAAGTTGGTCTAGTTTACGTACCACTGCCCGTCGAACACAGGGGTCTGCACTCAAGCTGAAGCGATCAAGGTATTCAAAGCATAGAGAGGTTGTTGTAAGTCTGTCAAGAAGCGCTATAACGGCTAGTTTAACCTCCTGCTGGGGGTCTGCACAGAGCCGTGGTAGCATCTGGCGGACAAGGTTCCGGCACTGTTCATCGTCGCAGTGGTTGCGGTCGAGGATCGCGGCAAGTCTGGCAAGTTCTTTTCTTGCTTCGGGCGACTCCTCTGTATCAAGAGCTTTGCGATACGCATCCAAGTCCTCCTTTTGCGGCTTTAGATCGGTACGCCCTGCACGTTTTGCTCTTGCCAATGCTCGAATGTCTTCATTATCATCTCGCATATAGGGGTGCATTGTCTCTATGGGGTGATCAAAACCAAGGTAATTGAGCAGATTCTTCCAGCACTTGTCGATTTGCTTCGTGACCTCTTTATGGTCGAGGGCCTGAATGATCTCTAGCGTATCACCGGCTGCTAGGCAAATCTCTACCACCTTGTCATGGCCACTATCATATGCATGCAAATCGCGGGCCACGATGGCAGTCACGCGATC
Source organism: Ktedonobacteraceae bacterium (assembly GCA_019240835.1). Lineage (GTDB taxonomy): Bacteria > Chloroflexota > Ktedonobacteria > Ktedonobacterales > Ktedonobacteraceae > JAFATZ01. The sequence goes on along the minus strand of JAFAXQ010000045.1, from coordinate 13,321 downwards.
ACTGGCTTTGTATTTCCAAAGAAGATCGCCATCAGCGCTGAGTACATATAAGTAGCCATCCTGGCTGCCAAGCAAAATTTCAATATAGCCATCGTTATCGACATCGGCGGTAGCGATAGCTAACACGCGATGGGGAATGCTGTAGCGCCATTTCAAATGTCCTCCATCGTCGAGTACATAGACATTGCGGTCTTCCGAACCAACGATGACCTCTGCATGACCATCGCGGTCTACATCTGTCACGCAGATAGCTCTGATACGATCGCGTATCCGGTCGTAATGCCAGCACTCTGTATGATCTCTCCTGTACACATAGACGTTATTATTAGCGGTCGCAGTGATGATTTGCCGTGCGTTACTTGCATCAAGGCCGAGATCATACGTACAGACAAGTCTATTATTCTCTCGTGTCTCGATGGTATCGAGTCTGCATTCCAGCTTGCCGTCGTAGACATAGATTCTGTTGCCTGCTAGTGTGACCCAGATCTCGCTTAGAGCATCAAGAGCACGATCACCTTGTTTGTAGATATACAGAGAAAGTACCACATCCTCATCTTGCAGTTCGAGTTCTCTAATAATGTTCCCATGATCATCAAGCAAGCGGACACGGTGATCAGACGTAAGCGCAAGAATAGCGTCGGCTTTATCAGCATCGAGTGTTTGTGATTCAAGCTGGAAGATACCACATGTAAACGTTATATCTCTGGCTCTGCCACCGGTCTTACCGGCAATATCCACTATTACAATGGAACCTTCCTCGGTTCCAAAAAGCAATTCGGACACATCGTCTTTGACATATTCACCATAAGCAAGAGTACGGATGTACCCTTTTCCTGTCATCGGGCTAGACCAGAAATGCTGCACTCTTTGCCTTCTCAAACGCAAGAGAAGTGGGAGCGCTTCCTGGTAGTCATGCTTGTGCATGAGGTTGATTGCATCAAACCACTCCATATGGTTGTAGATGGGAGGAGGAACTTGTTCTTTCACCAGATGGCGTAGCAACTGACGTTCCATAGTCGGAATGCTGTTGCTGTCGAGGGAAGCTTGCATAAGGTCGCCGTAATGTTTGTGGATGGCTTTGTAGAGATCATCGCCCGAGTTGAGCGCTACATGTAAACCTTGGACATTATTATCTTCCATGCCCAGAAGAACTTCCACAATGCCATCATGATCAATATCTGCAGTATAAATGTTGGAGACGCGTTGTCCGACAAAATGCTTCCAGAGCAACTGGCAACGCTGGTCAAGAATATACAGATAGCCGTCTTCTGCTCCCAGCAGAATTTCGAGTTGCCCATCCTGGTTGATATCCGCAACATGAATAGCGTAGATGCGACTCTCGAAGGGGGAGTCATCTGGCGTGAGAGACTGCACTTCTGAAAAGTGAGGCTGTTGACCGTCTTGCGGTATGACTGTCCAGGCGAGTAGCGGCTTATGCCGATTACTGGTGCCCGCTACTATGGTAATCTCATTTTTTGTGTTCAGTCTTGCCACGTACAGCGCATATACTTTATAGATGGTGGCGATCTTATCTAGAATATTCCCAGCGCTGTCAAGGATGTATATGTGTCCATCGCCAGAGGCTGCAAGAATTTCACCTACATTGTCACTATTAAGATCATAGAAAAAAAGGCTACGAATAGTACCTCCAAGCTGATCCCGCCTCCACCGCACTTTAAGACTCTCACGTTCAAGCATATAGACACACCCATCCTCGGTCCCTACAATAACCTCTGTTGTGTATAGTGGATTGACCAGTACTTTGCGTATTCCAGAATGGAGATCACGCGCTGCGACAACGATGCCTTTCTGATCAAGCCCATAGACGCACCCATTGCTCGAACCAGCGATAACGCAGACCCGCGAGGCTTGCTGGTCTGGATGCGAATCATCTCCCCGCTCTATGCCGACAACTGTACGAATCCACGCACGAGTGTCAGAGGGAAGAGTCTCCCACTTCGAGGTTTTCCACTTTGTGAGTGCATGAATATAGCCATCTCGTGAGCCAACTAGTATCTCCGTATCTCCGTCACCATCTATATCGGCTGCATGTACACTGGTAGCCCAATCTTTTGTCTTATAACTCCATACATTTTCATCCACCACACCCCGCCCACGCTGTAGTTCATCAAGGAGATTGCGCAGGATTTTCTCAACTGCATCCGTCGACGCGTGAGCTTGATCCCCTATGGCGTGTTGCTCTGTATTTTCCTCCCCACTGCGACTCATTGACGATTGGGTAGACATGTACTATCCTTTTCTTTGCATTGTGTATATGATCTAACTAATCCATAATACACTATCCTTAATCAGAACAGAAACGGACTATTGCCAGAAGATGCTGAGATTAAGCTGTGCCTTTTCTAAGAAGTATATGTGTGTATGCGTGCCACGCAGTATTGTGGGAGTGCAGGACTAGTGCCAAGCAAGTGCCACAATTAGGCCTTTGCGTACTGTGTTTGGCATGGGCACTGCACAAACTGGCATAACCCATAATGTACACTTTATGCATAAGCGGCAGATAGTCTATGACTATCACTCCTAAAAGAAGAAAGGTAGCACCTTATGGATATTAGAAATGTAGCCGGATGGGACTTCTGGATAAACCTGATCTCGCTTGCTGTAGCCCTACTAGCTATGGGCTTCGCTGTTTGGACATACTTCAAATCGAAGCAGCGCAAGCTGATCACTTACGAGTTTGAAGACGAGAACACTAACGTTGTAAGCGTAGATCGAGACCAAGGAGAAAATATCAAAATATACCTAGATGATCAACAAGTAGACGAGGTACGTTACCAGCTCATCAAGATTCGTAATGAAGGCAACATGGATGTAGATGAGACGGACTACTACAAAGACAGGCGGCTCCAGATTGTCTTTACGCCACGGGCAGCTTCCAACCCAAACCACTCATCGCAGATCATCTTACGGGCGGGCATACCCGAAGCTGCACCGAAACTTCGTATTTCAAAAGACAACGCCAAGGATCATATTACTCTGGATGCACAAAACCACTATGTTGCTTTGAAGAACGTCCCGCTCCATCCCGGTGAATGGATCAAGGTCAAAGTGCTCACATTAGGGAAAGTAGATATAGATGTAATAGGGCGTATTAAGAATGGTGCGATTAAACCCTTTGTTCCTACGCAAATCTTGCTGACTCGGCGCAAGGTTGGCTATGCCTTGTTGGGCGCTCTTCTTGTCTTCCTACTTTACAACAGCATAGGATTGCTCACAGCTTTTGTGCAGGGAAGTTGTGCATCAGGTTCAATAAAAGTGGGAGGGTCAAGTGCATTCTTTGATACTGCAAATGGCTATGCAAATGCTTACCGCATAGCTTGTCCCATTGGCGTGGTGAATGTAGATCGTACTACGAGCACTACGGGCCTCTCTGATCTGGCAAGTGGCACAATCCAGATTGCAAATTCCGAGATACCTAGCAGTACCGTGAATCCAAGTTCGACTGATCTTAAGGACAATCAAGTTGCTGTGATTCCTTTCACCATCGTCGTCAACAATGACGTAACAGAGATAACCAGTCTCACACCCGACCAACTACTCAAGATTTATAATGGAATCTACCGGAACTGGAACGAAGTAGATAGTCGTGCGCCTAATATGCCTATTCAAGTCTTCGGACGGCCTACCACCTCTGGAACATACTATACCTTTACTCACTACGTGTTGGGTGGCACCGAAGCACACAGTGCTCCTAGCTATAAGGAGAAGGATACGACGGACCAAGTAGCACAAGCAGTTGCACAGACTAGTGGTGCGATTGGCTATGTAGACGAGGAAACTGCAGGCAAGATGACCTCTGTGATCTCGCCCGTAGAAATTAATGGGCAAGCACCGACCTATGCATCAATCGAGCACAATGTCTACCCCTTCTGGGCTATTGAGCACATGTACACGAGGAAAAATCCTGACAGCCTTGCGGCCTCGTTTATTGCCTACGTCAAGGATCATATACAAACAGGCGATACCTTTATCAGAATTCAAGATATGCATGGAAACACTTTGCAAGCACACATGTAGGGGCAGAGTGGAGACAGAACTGCCATCTCTACACAGCACAACCCGTGATATAGCAGGAGTGACCCTCGCGGTCGCCCCGGTAGGAAGGAGAGTATGAATGACAGGAATATCAAGGCTGCCGAACCCCTATCTAGACAACAACGCAGTGCGTGACCTTGCGATGCTCTTTGGGCGTGAATACGAGTTACGCTTCATTTACGATATGCTCGAAAAAAAGCAAAGCGTCTCTATTATTGGCTCCCGTCATATTGGCAAATCTTCTCTACTGCAATATGTGGGGTCATCGGCGTTACAGCAGCGACTGGGATATCATCTGCAGCAGTACATTTTTGTGCTGCTCGATTTACGGGACTACTTCGACAAAACACCTGACGATTTCTTTCGAGTTGCCTATGAGCAGACGGTGAAGCAGTACCAAGAGAGAAGCTCCCCTGATAGCTCTGTGCAGACTTGGCAAGATCGCTTCAGGAAAGTGCTTCGTGATATTAACACATCGGGGTTGCATGTAGTGCTCTTGTTGGATGCTTTTGACCGCGTAGCGCAGAACGAGGCATTTGATTTCAAATTCTTTTCCTCCTTACGCAGTCTCGCAACACAGCAATTGGTTTCCTACGTCACTGCCTCAATAAAACGTCTGGTTGAGATTTGTCATCCCGGGGTCCATGACTCGCCTTTCTTTACGATTTTCCATGTGTGCCTACTCGGTCCCTTCGCCCATGAAGAAGCGCGGCAACTCGTGGTTGTGCCTGCAGAACGCGTCGCATGCTCATTTAGCAATGAAGAAGTAGCCTGGATTCTTGAGCAAGCGGGAAGGCATCCCTTCTTTCTGCAGGTTACGAGCCGCTTTTTGTTTGCAGAGAAGCATCAACAGCAGCGGCATGCACCTGTAGATCTGAACCACGTAGGGGAGCGCCTATACAGCGAACTGTTACCGTGCTTCAAAGATATAGTGGAGAGACTGCCGCCAATGGAGCAAGAAGAGGTGATACGCGAGGCACGTGTCACCTCAAGAGTGACACGCAAGATGGCGGAACTGAGCGAGAGTGCGCTATTTCGCAGATATGTGCATGAGCACTTCGGTGATACTGATATGACCGTCAAGGATATCAAGGAAGCCTTGGATAACCTGGCGAACACTGCCTTCCTCGAAACCTGCAAACTCGCCACTACTTACTATGTCATGTCACGCTATGAACAGGCGTCAGCAGCAGCAACAGCTAAGGTTGGAATTATCGTACGTGATTTCCTCAAGGCTGCCTTTACTCGCATGCGCTCAAGCGGCACACGCTCAGATAGCGCTTTAGAGTGGAGATCGTACAATATCCTGTATTATCACTACTTCCAATCTCAGTACAACGTGTCAAATGAGCAAATAGCGGCCCGTCTTGGGATAAGGAGTAGACGACAATTCTACCGTGAGCAAGAAGAAGCTATTCAGGCACTCTTGAAGGAAGTACGCGAGATGGAAAAGATGACCTTAGAGGGCAAAAAGATATAAGCCGTCCATTTTCATCAGGTATGATGCTAATTGACCAGTCTCCACGGCTTAGCGCGTCTGCGCGCTTTCTGGGCTTCTTGGGGATTGCCCAGAGACTCATACACCTCGGCCTTAAGTAACCATGCGCGGGCGTAGCCTTTATCCATCTCGGTAGCTTCGTTGAGGGCATCGAGGGCAGCACGTCTATGTCCAAGTCGCATGAGGGCTTCTGCCTGATTGCACCAGGCAACGGCGTTGCGCGGGTTCACGCATAGGGCACGCTTATAGGCATCCACAGCACCTACGAAATCACGTAAACCGAAACGTGCGTTTCCCAGACCATTCCACGCATGGAAGCTCTTTGCATCGAGAGCTAGCGCCCGTTCGTAGGAGGCTGTAGCCTCAGCCGCCAGATTCATATCAAGCTGAGCGTCGGCCTTGCCGTTCCAAGCCGCCACGTACTGGGAATCGATACTCAACGCACGTTCAAAGTGGACAAGTGCTTGCTGATAGCGCTGCATACGCTGCAAAACAAGGCCCGCGCTGACCCATGCATCGGCATTATCGGGATTAATATCCGTGGCACGCTGGTAGGCTTCCAGAGCCTTGGAGTAATTACCCTGATTGTAATGTGCAGTTCCCTTGCCATTCCAAGCGTAGAAATTACGCGGGTTCATGCGCAACGCCTCTTCATAGGCTTGCAGTGCCTGTGAATACTGCTGTTGCCTCAGGAACTGGTCACCCTGACGGCACTTCTCACGCACGCTACCCGTGCTCGGATTGGAACGCGGCATATACTGATTGTTGACCGCACTGCTTCTGGCTGTGCCAGTGTCGTGGGCAGAGAGAGGTGGGCCTGTCGAGCTACCAACATTGGAGGTGACGTTGACGCTGCTGTGAGAGGGGCGCGTTTCTACAACTGGCATGAGTGCCGGAACGTGCAATTTGCTTGTTGGAGAGCAAGCAAGATCAAAAGTGCGCATGAACTCCAGCATATCCGCAAAACGTTCCTCTGGATGGTGCATGAGGGCACGGTACACAACTGCATCGAGCGCTGGCGGTAGTTCCGCGTTGAGCGTTGACACAGCAGGAGTGTTGCCGCATGGATCGAGTGGATGGTAACCTGTAAGCATCTCGTAGAGAACAATGCCACTGCCATACTGATCGCTACGAGGGTCGACAACGCCGCTGACCTGCTCTGGGGCCATATAGCCTACTGTACCGCGCACTGTGATCGTTTTGCCGACGCGGGCACCAGGCTCCAATGAGCGTGCGATGCCGAAATCGGTGATGACGAGCCGTTGATCCTCCTGGTGAACGAGAATATTTTCCGGCTTGATATCGCGATGAATAACAGGGCGTGGGCGTGTGTGGGCATAATGCAAGGCTTTGGCGAGTTGATGAAAGTTGTCTATGGCTTCGTGTGCCGGAAGCGGGCCATTAGCTTGCGCCATACGAGTGCGTAACGAACCGGCAGTGTATAAGGGCATGACAAGAAACACACTGGGACCATCTTTTCCGTAGTCAAGAACTGGCGCGATATTGGGATGGTCTAGTGTCGCGGCAATGCGTGCTTCTCGTAGGAAGTGTTCACGTTCACTAGAAGTCGTCTTGCTGGGTAAGAGCACTTTGATCGCGATAGGGCGCGAGAGATTCTGGTCCACTCCACGAAATACCGCCGCGTACCCCCCCTTACTTAGCAGCGTCTGCAGCACATATCGCCCGGCTAGGGCGGTATGCAACAATGGCAACGCACACGCTTGACAAAACAATTCGCTACCCTGATTGTCGTAGCCGCAATCAACTTGATCGGCGCAGCGTCGCATGCTCTTCTCCAAGTCGTAGAAACATCATAGAGCAGATGTCTAGATACCAATGGTGGAATCGAAACTGGATTATGCTCCGATGGAGTGGTCTTGCTGCTCAAGAGAGCAAGCCCACTGCCGGCAGATAAGCGCCTCCTGCATTCTGCCAAATTTCTCCAGCACAACAGCTTTGTTATACCAGGCATCCGGCTCATCTGGAGCAAACGAGGTAGCCTGGTCTAATGCAGCGAGCGCTTCATCCATGCGTCCTAGGGCAAAGAGCGTAATCCCTTTGTTATTCCATGCAGCAACAGCATGAACGTCTATAGCCAGGGCATGATCAAAAGAGAAGAGTGCTTCTTCATGACGTTCTAACTGATGCAGTAAGCTCCCTTTATTATACCAGGCCGAGACTAAGCCACTGTCGTAGTCGAGCGCGTGGTCATAGGACTGCAAAGCATCCTCAAACATCTGCAGTGCTACCAGGACGTTACCACGATTATACCACGCTCCAGCGAGTGTTGGGTCGATTGCAAGAGCCTGCTCGTAGTCGACCAGAGCTTCTGAGTAGCGCCGCAGGTCGCGCAAGTCATTGGCTTTGTCGAACCAGACCATTGCATTTTGAGGATCAAGCAGACTGGCTTTTTCGTGAAGGGGCAGCGCCTGCTCGGGGTTCTTCATACGCCGTAGAATGTTTCCTTTCGTATCCAACAAAGCTGCACTATTCTGCTCTATCTCAAGTGCGTGATTGACGGCGATGAGTGCCTCCTCGTAGCGTTGCAAACTGTAAAGGGTGTCGCTCATTGCCTGCCAGATAACACTCTGCTGGGGATCGAGCAGGAGAGCACAATCAAATGCCATCAGTGCCTCTTCTGAACGGTTTTGTTCTGCCAGCGCCATGGCCCGCCCACTCCAGGCATAGACATAATTAGGATTGCAGCGTAGTGCCTGATCGTAGCTGTACATCTCCTCGTCGTAGCGCCGCAGTTCGTGCAGAGCCGTAGCGCGCAGGGTCCACGGCTCTGGGTCATTTGGACGTAGCGAGATAACATAGTCATAAGCTACAAGTGCCTCCTCAGCACACTGCAAATGGAGTAGCACTGCTGCCTTTCCACTCCACGCATCGACCAAGGCCACAGCCTGTGCGATGGCCGCATCATAGGCTGTGAGTGCCTCTTCGTAATTTCCAAGCTCATAGGCGTGGTTGCCCTGTGCTAGATAGTGCAAAGCAGTGTGGAGAACAGGTGTGTTTGACGCAGACTGCACTGCCTCTAGCCCGTCAGTAGTAGCTACCCGCAACTGCACACCCGTGTCCTGGTCATACGTTACTGCATCACCAACTGGCAAAGAGTTAAAAATAGCACTGTCCTCGTCAGTGACGTAACTCAACCTGTGCTCCGACTTCACCAGGAAGGCAACTGGCCCGTCTTGTCCACAATCAATAACGCGAATGCTTCCTGCATCATTGACACGCGCTGACAGTGCAACGGCCAGTTCCGCATCCTGTAAAAAGTTCTCACGATCCTGCACACTTGTCTCTCTTGGAATGAGAGCACGCACTAGCATAGTAGAGTCCCCATAGCGATCAAGGGTACGTAAGGTGACCGTTCCACGGTCCTTGCTTACAAATTCCTCTACCTCATAGCGCCCTTTGAGAAAAGTACCACGCATGGGAATACCACAGCGTGCGCAAAAGCGTGCCTCATCCCGATTTTGAAAGCTACAACCCTCTCTATCCAGACACAATCCCATGTTCATGCTCCTCGCTATACGACCTATATGAACTTTTGTTTACTCTACTGTAGCGAAAAAAGCAGTACTTTGTCAATAGAGAAACGATCACCGACGTGCGAGAACGAAGGTGCGCCGTGACCCCTATTTGCTTCCCTTCACAAGTTCCCTTTATTTGGATTATTATTATGAGGTAGAATGAAGAATTGTTCATCTAGCCCCTCAAGTTGGCTTCATGCGTTGATTACAATTTTTCTTATTTCTAAGCGTCAGGAATATATATGACTACATACAAAGATGCTTTTGGTGCTCGTGCGACTCTTGAAAGTGCGCTAGGAATGGTCACGTACTACCGCTTGGAATCGCTTGCACAACAGGGTGTGCAGTTAGAACGTTTACCGTTCACTATCAGGATTTTACTAGAGAATGTGTTGCGCCACGTGGATGGGGAGCTCGTGAGGGCTGAAGAGGTAGTTTCACTAGGGCGCTGGACACCTGGCAAGGCTACAATGGCTGACATGGAGTATCCCTTCTTGCCAGCACGCGTGCTGCTGCAAGACTTTACAGGCATTCCCGCTGTGGCAGACCTTGCCGCCATGCGCTCTGCAATGGCTCGCATGGGGGGGGATCCACAGAAAATAAATCCATTAGTACACGCCGACCTTGTGATTGACCACTCTGTGCAGGTAGACTCATTTGGTTCCATGCTTTCGTTTGCTCGCAATGTTGACCGTGAGTATGAACGCAACAGCGAACGCTATGCCCTACTGCGTTGGGCACAACAGGCGTTCGACAACTTCCGTGTAGTTCCGCCAGACACTGGCATCGTGCATCAGATAAATCTGGAATACCTAGCCTCTGTAGTGATAACCAAGCAGGAGCAGGGAGAGACCTTGGCCTTTCCTGACACGCTCGTCGGTACCGACTCGCATACGACGATGATTAATGGCCTTGGTGTGCTGGGCTGGGGCGTCGGTGGTATTGAGGCGGAGGCGGTACTGCTTGGCCAGCCACTCCACTTGCTCACACCCGAGGTGATCGGTATGCGCCTGACTGGAGCACTACCTGATGGCGCAACCGCTACCGATCTCGTGCTCACCGTCACGCAGATGTTGCGTAAGCGCGGTGTTGTCGCCAAGTTCGTTGAGTTTACCGGACCAGGTGTGAGCCGCTTAGCGCTTGCTGACCGCGCTACTATTTCCAACATGTCTCCTGAGTTTGGTGCGACCGCTACCCTCTTCCCTGTTGATGTCGAGACGTTGCGCTACTTACGCGACACCGGACGTGACCCCAAGCTGATAGATCTGGTCGAGCGCTATAGCAAAACGCAGAGACTCTTCCGTAGCGATGAAGATGCTGAGCCGCAGTTCGACGACGTGCTCGAAGTGGACTTGAGCCTGATTGAACCCTGCTTGGCAGGCCCGCGCCGTCCACAGGACCGCGTACCTATGCAAAAACTAAGCCAGGCCTTCCGTGCCGCTTACAGCGACCGTCTGCAGACCGCGCAAGAGAACGCCGAGACTGAGAAAGCTGTAGGTCGCTACCTCGCGGAGGGCAACAGGTCGGGCACTTCCGATCCTGTAGCACACCCTGAGGACGCGCAAAAGGTCGCTCAAGCACAGAGCCAGGGACGTGATAGCGACGACCATAATGGGCACGCCAAAGACGTGGTGGTCGAGATCGACGGCGTACAGGCACACATGAGCGATGGCTCCGTCGCCATCGCTGCAATTACGAGCTGTACCAACACCTCGAACCCTTCAGTGATGGTCGCAGCGGGCCTGCTGGCAAAGCATGCAGTTGAGCGTGGCCTCTCCGTTAAACCTACAGTGAAAACCAGCCTTGCTCCTGGATCACGCGCCGTGATTGATTATCTACGTAATGCTGACCTGCTGCCCTACCTGGAGGCGCTACGTTTCCACCTCGTTGGCTATGGTTGTACTACCTGCATTGGTAATAGCGGTCCGCTTACCGAACCCGTCGCCGAGGCAGTGCAGCAAAACGACCTCGTTGTTGCAGCAGTATTGAGCGGCAACCGCAATTTTGAGGGGCGCATTCACCCACAAGTGCGCGCTAGTTTCCTAGCTTCGCCCCCGCTAGTCGTGGCCTACGCCTTGGCTGGAACTGTCGATATCGACCTGACAAAAGATGCCATAGGCACTGACATAAATGGTGATAAGATATACCTGCACGATATATGGCCTACCCCGCAAGAAGTACGTGCAATCGTTAGCAGTTCAATCACGCCAGAGGTGTTTACACAAAACTACGCACATGTATTTGAGGGAGATGAACACTGGCGCGCTCTACCGAACTCAACAGGGATGTTGTTCGAGTGGGACGCCAACTCAACCTATATCCAGCAGCCACCCTTCTTACAGGGCATATCAGTTGAGCCTGCGCCGCTAAAAGACATTCACGGAGCACGTGTGGTGGTAATGCTCGATGACTCTATTACAACAGATCATATTTCGCCTGCTGGCAACTTCTCAGCTTCTAGCCCGGCTGGACACTATCTGATAGAGCATGGTGTAGACAGGCGCGACTTCAACACGTACGGGACACGTCGCGGCAATCACGAGGTGATGGTGCGCGGTACCTTCGGCAACACGCGCCTGCGCAATCGCTTGACGCCTGCTAAGGAGGGCTACTACACTCTTCACCTACCCGATGGTGAGGAGACGACCATATATGAGGCGTCACTGCGCTACCAGCAGGAAGGGGTGCCACTGATCGTGATCGCTGGTAAGGAGTATGGCTCCGGCAGTTCACGCGACTGGGCCGCCAAGGGACCGCAATTGTTGGGCGTGCGTGCCGTCATTGCAGAGAGCTTCGAGCGCATTCACCGCAGCAACCTCGTCGGTATGGGTATCTTGCCATTGCAATTCAAACAGGGAGAGAATAAGGAATCGCTAGGCTTGACGGGCCATGAAGTCTACAACCTCGAAGGTATCGAGCAGGACCCCAAGCCACGCCTAGAAGTAACGGTAAGAGTTATCAGCGAGGATGGCTCGACGCGATCCTTCCAGACCATTGCGCGCTTGGACAGTCCCATTGATGTCACCTACTACAAAAACGGCGGTATTCTGCCTACTATGTTAAGAAAACTATTAGCCGACTAGTCGGTTATAAGGAAATTACCATGACAAGTGAAGACAAGTACATCGGCAAGCAGATCGGCAACTACCGCATCACCAAAGCGATAGAGAGCGGCACTTTTGGTCGTGTCTACCAGGGAGTACATCTTTACCTGTCAAATCGCGTCGTTGCGATCAAAGTGATGCACCGTACCTATCTCGGTTCCGCACAGCAGCGCGAGAATTTTGTGCAAGAGGCGCGATTTCTGGAGCAGCTCAAACACCCACATATTCTGCCCATTTATGACGTTGGCATTGATGAAGGCTTTCCCTATATTGTCGCTGAGTTTGCTCCTAGAGGATCGTTATGCAATCGCCTCGAAAAGTATGAGCCGAATCTCATGCCGCTAGATGAGGCGTTGGAGATTCTCACCCAAGTTGGGCAGGGGTTGCATTATGTGCATCAGCAATACATTGTTCATCGCGATTTGAAACCGGAGAATATTCTTTTTAATGCGAAAGAAGAGGCGCTGATCGCCGATTTTGGCATTGCCGTCTTTTTGGAGACAACACGTACCGAGTTTGTGGATGTGATCGGTTCGCCGCTCTACATGGCACCAGAGCAGTTTGAGGGGATGGCAAGCAGGAGAAGCGACCAGTATGCCCTGGCCTGCATTGCCTATGAGCTGTTCACAGGCAATCCTCCCTTCACCGGCCGTCACGCCCTTGCTATTGGCAGGAAGCATCAGCAAGAACCCCCGCTTCCCCTACGCCAAATCAATCCCTCTCTTCCTATCCATATAGAAAAAGCAGTGCTCAAAGCACTTGCCAAGAAGCGTGAAGACCGCTATCCTGATGTCGCATCCTTCATTGATGCATTACACCCATCGCTAGCAGATGCCGCAGTGGCAGAGACGCCTCCTCCGGTCGATACCCTTTTCCATCCTGCATTTCATCACCCTGCTAGTGCGATGGGCAGGACGAAAGAGGAATGGGTGGAAGAGGGGAACCGCTTGTACAACCTTGGTCGCTTTCCAGAGGCCTTGAGCGCTTTTGAGCGCTCAATCCAGCAGGACCCCAACTACTCTGACGCGTATGAAGGGCGAGCGAGCGCTCTCTGGTCACTTGGGCGCTACCAGGAGGCCCTCGTCTCCGTGGAGCGCGCCATTCGCCTGGATCCCAACTACGCTTCT
>JAFAXQ010000029.1 GCA_019240835.1 Ktedonobacteraceae bacterium | reverse complement strand
ATTTTGACCGTAGGCGTATCGAAGTGGCCATCCACAAAGCTTGCATTGCTACGGCAAAGGATGTCGATCAAGATTTTCTCAGTTCGATAACAGACACGGTGGTTGCTGATCTTGAAGTCAGCTTCTCAGAGAAAGCTCCCCCTGTCGAAGTTATTCAAGATGTGGTTGAGAAAACATTAGCTCAATCAGGCTTGTTTGAAGTCGCCAAAGCGTACATCTTGTACCGTAAAGAACACGAGGTGTTGCGCAAGCAAAAAAAACAAGAAGTACTGCGTAAGCTTGAGGCAAAGACGCTCAATGTCAAAAAGCGTGATGGGACTTTGGTGCCCTTTGACGTTAGCCACATTCAGCGAGCAGTCAGCAACGTATTTCGTGGGTATGAACAGCAGGTCAACAGCCAGCAAGCCGTTGATGAGATCGTCGAGGAATGCAAGCATAGCCTGTTTGAGGGCATCAGTACAGCAGAGATTAATCGGGCCGTTATCTTAATTATGAGGGCTAAAATTGAGCAGAATCCACTGTACTCTGATCTCACTGCCCGCTTCTTTGTCAATGATATCTATAAAAATATGCTTGGCACCGATGAGTTTGAAGTCAACTTTGCAGAGATCTATAGACAAGCCTTCCCCACAAAGATCAGAGAAGGCGTAGAATTGGGCTTTCTGGAGCCACAATTGTTGGAGTTTGACCTACAGCAGCTCGCCAAGCACCTCAAACCTGAGCAGGATCGACTGCTCAAATACATAGGCATAGAAACACTGTATGATCGCTATTTTCTGAGGGACCATCAGCGCAACGTCATAGAGCTGCCGCAATACTTCTGGATGCGTGTCGCTATGGGTATTGCACTGTGTGAGAAAAGGAGAGAAGAAAAAGCACTTGAGTTTTACCGTGTCGTATCCTCATTGCTCTATGTCCCTTCTACTCCGACTCTCTTTCATGCGGGGACACGTTACCCGCAGTTAAGCTCGTGTTACCTCACAACCGTCGAGGATAACCTGGAGCACATTTTCAAGTGTATTGGCGACAATGCTCAACTATCTAAATGGTCTGGCGGCCTGGGCAACGATTGGACCAATATCCGTGGCACAGGAGCGCTGGTCAAAAGTACCAATATCTCTAGCCAAGGGCTGATCCCGTTTCTCAAGATTGCCGATGCGGCAACGGCGGCCATCAATCGCAGTGGACGCAGGCGAGGTGCAACGTGTGCCTACCTTGAGACGTGGCACTACGACATTGAGGATTTTCTGGAATTGCGCAAAAACACTGGCGATGAACGCCGTAGAACGCATGAGATGAATACTGCCAACTGGATCCCTGATCTTTTCATGACACGAGTGCGCGATGATCGTGCATGGACGCTTTTCTCTCCGGACGAAACGCCCGATCTGCATGACCTGTATGGGCAAGCGTTCGCAAAAAGGTATGAAGAATACGAGCGCAAAGCTGACGCGGGTGAGATGAAGCTCTACAAGCGTCTGCAGGCCAGAGATTTGTGGAGAAAGATGTTAACGATGCTCTATGAAACAGGGCACCCGTGGATCACCTTCAAGGATGCCTGCAACATACGCTCTCCCCAGGATCATGTGGGCACTATTCATAGTTCTAACCTCTGCACGGAGATTGCCCTCAATACATCGCGGGAAGAGACGGCAGTGTGCAATCTTGGCTCCATTAACCTTTCCTTGCACATACGCGGTAAGTCTCTGGATGTAGATCTGCTGCAAAAGACTGTCAAAACAGCGATCAGGATGCTGGATGCTGTGGTTGACATCAACTTCTACCCGACAGAAGAAGCGAGGAGGTCGAATCTTGCCCATCGACCAATTGGCTTGGGTATCATGGGTCTACAAGATGCACTGTACCAACTGGATCTGCGTTTTGATAGTGAGCAGGCCGTCGAATTTTCTGACCAGACGATGGAGTTCATCTCCTATCACGCCATTCTCGCCTCTTCAGAGTTGGCACGCGAGAAAGGCCCCTATCAAAGCTATCAGGGGTCAAAGTGGCAGCAGGATGTTTTCCCTTTCGATACACTTGCACTGCTTGAGCAAGAGCGCGGTCAGCCACTTGACGTGTCCAGGGCGTCGCGTTTGAACTGGGAACCACTGCGTGCGCATGTCAAAGCCTACGGTATGCGCAATTCTAACTGCATGGCAATTGCACCGACGGCGACGATTTCCAATATTGCTGGCTGCTTCCCTTCTATCGAGCCAATTTATAAAAATCTCTACGTCAAATCCAATCAAAGTGGCGAGTTCACCATCATTAACGAATATCTGGTTGATGAACTGAAGATGTTAGGGCTTTGGACAACAGGCTTGATCGAACAACTAAAGTACTATGACGGCGATATTCAACACATTGCTGCTATACCAGTGCAGGTGAGAGCAAAGTACAAGGAAACCTTTGCCATTCACCCTGAGTGGCTGCTACGCCATGCCGCAGTACGTGGCAAGTGGATCGATCAGAGCCAGTCGCTCAATATCTTTCTCAATACCACATCTGGAAAATTGCTCTCTGATGTGTATATGAGTGCTTGGAACAAGGGGCTCAAAACCACCTACTACCTCAGGACATTGGGGGCCTCGGCAATTGAAAAGAGTACTCTTGATATATACAAGCACTCTCCACAACAGGTCTCTCCGTCTCCAGAAGCGCAGGTGTGCATCATAGAAGACTTAGACTGCGAGGCGTGTCAATGAAAGACGCATTGGAAAAGAGCATCCTTAATTGTAACGTTACCGACCCGAACAAGATTTTGCCGATTAGATACGGCTGGGCGCGGCAGCACTACAAGACGGGGGTAGCCAACAACTGGGTGCCGGAAGAAGTCTCGATGCAAAAGGATGTCGAGATGTGGAAAAATCCCCATGCCCTTACCGAAGATGAAAGAAGAGTCATTTTGTGGAACATGGGCTTCTTTTCCACAGCGGAAAGTTTAACTGCCAATAATATTGTGTTAATTATCTATAAGCACATCACCAACCCTGAGTGCCGACAATATCTGCTGCGCCAGGCTTACGAGGAGGCTGTGCATACCGATACCTTTATCTATTGCTGCGACTCCTTGGGCCTTGACTCCGAAAAGGTATACAATATGTATGCCGATATTGCCAGTATTAAAAAGAAGGACGCCTATGTGGTTGAAATGACCAGCTCGTTGCTGGATGCGCATTTCACCACCCAGAGCGCGGAAGGTGTGCAAAGATTTGTCCACGACCTGATTGGCTACTACTTAATTATGGAAGGCATCTTCTTTTATGCTGGTTTTGTGATGATGCTTTCGTTGCTGAGGCAGAGCAAGATGGTAGGTGTGGGAGAGCAGTTCCAATTTATTTTACGCGATGAATCAGTTCACCTTGCATTTGGAGCAGACTTGGTCAATACTATTGTACAAGAAAACCCAACTGTCTGGACTGAGCAATTTAAGAAGACTATCACTGAGAATATTGTGCATGCAGTGGAACTTGAGTACGAATATGCACAGGATTGTCTACCACGGGGCATACTTGGCCTGAACGCGAATACGATCAAAACCTACCTTGAGTATATTGCTGACCGCCGTTTGAAGAGCATTCATTTAGAGACGGTGTACGGATCAAACAATCCATTCCCTTGGATGAGTGAGATCATTGACCTGAGAAAAGAGAAGAATTTCTTTGAAATGCGTGTGACGGAGTACCAAACTGGGAGACTTACTTGGGAATGAGACCATTCGGACCATTTTTGGCTAATTTGCGCAGCACCGCCGGCCTCTCACTTGAAGAGCTTGCTAGACTCGTCGATACTAGTCGAAGTACCATCTCACGCCTAGAAAACAACGAGGTTTCGCAACCATTTAGAGGCACCATCCGTAAAGTGGTGATCTCTCTGGCAGAGATTCTGTGTACATCCAGAATAGAAACCGAGCGCTATCTCAAGCACGCAAACATCGACCAATCTCTTCTAACCGAGATAGAGGAAATCCAGCTAGGATTCGTTCCGCACATTGTCAAAGGTTCGCCTGCAGAGGTTAGCGACCTCACACGCCTCGCACAGACCTACACCCAACTGCTGCACAATCTCCAAACACGGCAGGCAGAGCTAGGCAGCGGGAAAGCCCCACATCTGGCGGTAAAAATTCAGGAGTATACACAGGCACTCCATGACATGCAAAAAAGACTCAGCGACATTTCGCAGAAGCAAACACAGCCTCAACAAGAGAATGCACAGGAACAACCACCTGAACCGACACAACGAAGAGAGGGGAAACCTATAGCAGGATATCAAATAGATGATTCATTTGTCCCATTAGAGAACGGAATATTTGTGCCCGTCTCACTTTTCTCGTCAGCACCCTCTACCAAAGAGGTGCCAGCGGATAGTGGGACGCACTTGAGTGAAGCACTCTCACGTATTTTTGCTCAGATTCACCTCTGGCAGGCGCACCATTGGCCCTGTCAAGCTTTACACCGCTTGCTAGACATGGAGATGCATATGTTCGACGAGATGAACCCACAGAGCGACCCAGAAGAGCACCGCGTGTCGCGGCGCAATGCTCTGCTAGCTCTTGCCACGCTACCTGTCAGTTTGTTGGAGGTCATGCGGTCGCACCAGCAGAGCGCGTCCCCAGAAGAACTGCTGCCAGTATGTACCGCCAGTATCACGGCCTGTTGGCACTTGATGGCAGGCCGTGAATTCGAGGCCATTGAGCGAGCCGTGACCGCGTATCTTCCCCACCTGATACGTTGGGCACAGCAATCTTCCCCCCATCGGCCTACAGCGCTCCACCTTGCTGCCCAAGGATACTTGTTGATGGGCATCATCGCATTGCATAAGCTTGCAATGCCAACAAGTTTCCAGGCCAGACTGGCTTATTGTCAGCAAGCCGTGGAGTCTGCCAGAGGCTCGGAAGATCGTACCTTGCTGATCATGGCCTTAGCACACGTAGCGACTGCATACTATGATATGGGACAGCCGACAGGGGTCCAAGCCTATCAGGAGGCAGAAAGCCTTCTCACTGAACAGACAGCACCGTTGCTCCGTAGCAGGGTGTTTGCTAGTGCAGCTCGCGTGTATGCGCGATTCGGACAGGTGCAAGAAGCACTTTACCGTATCGGTGAAGCTCGCGCCATCTACCCCAGCATTGTTGCTGACGCTCCCAGTTTTGTCACTGCTGATAGTGGCCTGGTCCCAATGATCCTACAAGAAGGGTTAGCCTATCTAGCTCTTGGTCATCATGAGCCTACTAAAGACTACTACACGATGGCAGAGAAAGCCCTTACACAGATTGAACGTGTGCCCAGCACGGTGGTCGTGCCAGAGCGCTTTCTCATCTGGGTGGTAAACGAGCAGGCATTCACGGCTATCAAAGTCAAGAACCTGGACGACTTTGAAAGGTACTTCATTCAGGGAATGCAGGGAGCGAACATATTGGGCAGTCAGAAGCGGCGTCAGGAGGCTATTGCCAATTGGAAAGAGGCCAGGAAAGTATGGCCGAACGAGAAGCGTGTGACGGAACTGGCTGATTTGTTTGTCTAAAGTAGTGAGACCGAAGGTGAAAGGAAATAGGTATGGTTATTGCAACTAATCTGGGTTACCCACGTATCGGCCCTAGGCGCGAACTGAAGAGAGCGCTTGAAAGTTACTGGTCTGGGACGCTAAGTGAAGCTGATTTGCTTGAGCAAGTTCGCCAGTTACGACAAGACAACTGGCTGCTTCAGCAGCGACTCGGTCTTGATCACATTCCCTGTGGTGATCTCTCGCTCTACGACCACGTGCTTGATACGGTAGCAATGGTTGGAGCGGTGCCAGCCCGCTATGGCTGGGCAGGTGCGACAGTCGATACACAGACCTACTTTGCTATGGCGCGTGGAGTGCAGGAGAAACAATCCTCCGGCAATGGCACCAAACGCCTTGCTGCCACACCTGCTATGGAAATGACGAAATGGTTCGACACGAACTACCATTACATTGTTCCCGAGTTCGAGCAAGGGCAACAGTTTCGCCTCTCTTCTAGAAAGCTGATCGACGAGTTTGTAGAAGCAAAGGCGCTGGGCATTCATACTCGTCCCGTGCTTCTGGGGCCTGTCTCGTTTCTGCTGCTGGGCAAATCCCATCAGGATCAATTCCAGCCACTCACCCTGCTCGACGGACTACTGCCCGTCTATGAAGAGATACTGCGCAAACTATCTGAGGTAGGTGCCGACTGGGTACAGATCGACGAGCCTTGTCTTGTGCTTGACCTCGACGCACAAGCACAAAACGCTTTTCAGGTAACATACCAGCGACTGGCATCTGCCGTACCACAACTACGTATCTTATTGGCGACGTACTTTGCAGACCTACGCACTAATCTCTCTACAGCAGTTCACCTTCCGCTTGCTGCTCTCCACCTAGACCTTGTGCGTGCGCCAGAGCAATTGGCACAGGCCCTAGCAATCCTGCCCTCACACCTCTGCCTTTCACTAGGAGTCGTGGACGGGCGCAATGTGTGGCGGACTGATCTGCAGCACGCTCTCGCCCTCGTTGAGCAGGCTGTGCAAGCCCTCGGCTCGGATAGGGTCTTTATTGCCCCTTCCTGCTCTCTACTGCACTCTCCGGTT
>JAFAXQ010000012.1 GCA_019240835.1 Ktedonobacteraceae bacterium | reverse complement strand
GCCCACTCCTTGCTTTCTTTGGCCTTTTTTCCTCTCTGTCCTGCTGTTTTTGCCCTCTCTCGCGGGCTGGACATCCAGCTCTGAGCTCCTTTTGCTTCTCCGACCAACATTAGCTCTTCAACAACCTCGTTGCGCAACTCGTGGGCTAAGGGTGTGCTCCTTCCTCGCGCCCGAGGCCATCCCCCTAGAACTGCTCAGCCAAGGTGCATCCCATCTCGGCCCACAGCTTGCTCCCGTTGCCGCTGATGCTTACCTGCTCAATCAGGCCATAGAGAGCCTGCTTGCCTACTCGCTCGTGCGGCGTGATGCTGGCAGCAACACACTGTCGGTACATCGGCTGGTGCAGGCGGTGCTCAAGGATGCCATGACAGAACAGGAGTGTGAGCTATGGATTGGCCGAGCTGTGAGAGCAGTAAAGGCAGTATTCCCCGAGGAGATGTGGCCCCCAAGGGAAAAATGGGGAGAGCATTGGAGCCAGCGTGATCGCCTCATCCCACATATGCTCACTAGTGCATCATTCGTCGAGGATACCGAGCCGATTGCCCTTGAGCTAGCCTCTCTGTTCTTTACGACCGCCAACTACCTACAGAAGCGTGCTCATTACACCGAAGCTGAGTTCCTCTACGAGCGAGCATGGCACATTCGAGAACAAGCATTAGGACCAGAGCATCCTGATGTGGCCTATCCAATCCTCAACCTAGGCGGTCTCTACATAGGACAGGGCAAGTATGCCGAGGCTGAGTCCTTGCTTACAAAAGGACTCCACATCTGGGAACAAGCATTAGGACCAGAGCATCCTGATGTGTCCTCTCCGCTCACAAGTCTAGCTCACTTATACAGGTATCTGGGCGAATATACACTGGCGGAGTCTTTTTATAAACGGGCTATACCCATTCAAGAACGGAAGTTAGGAGCAGATTATCCTGATCTAGGCTATTCGCTTTACGGTCTTGGCTTTACCTATTTGGAGCGAGGTGAGTATGACCAGGCAACTCTCTTCTTACAGCGTGCCGAGCGTCATCTGGAACATGTTTTTGGGCATGAGCATCCTGATTTAATGGGACCTCTCACTGGCCTTGCGCTGATCCACCAAGAGCAGGGTCAGTACGCAGAAGCCGAAAGGCTTCTCTTGAGAGTACAGCAGCTTATTGAGCAGGCATACGAGCCTATCCATCCTGCTAGGTTTGGCTCACTCACCAGCCTTGCCGACCTCTATCAAGAGCAAGGTAGGTACGCTGAGGCAGAGCTATGCTACCGACAAGCATTGCATATTCTGGAGAAACTACACAGACTTGAACTCCCCGAAGAAGCCGTAGCACTCAATGGACTAGCTAACATCGCTGATAAACTAGGCAACTATACGCAGGCAGCATCCCTCTACCGACAAGCATTACGCATCCGGGAACACCATCTAGGAAAGGAACATCCGCATACAGCTAAGACAGTGCATGATCTCGCGATGTTCCAATTTGCCCGAGGCAACCTTGTTGAGGCAGAGTCCCTCTATCAACGCGCTCTTGCTATTCGCGAACAGAAGCTTGGACGACAGCATCCTGCTACCGCTACCAGCCTGAACAATCTAGCAGGACTCTACGAGGCTCAGGGCAAGTATGCCCAAGCGGAACCGTTGTATGAGCGAGCCTTGAGTATCTACAAGCAGTGGTTGGGGCCAGAGCACCCCTCGACAATCACTGTACGAAACAACTATGCCACCCTCATCCGAACCATGCAACAGCACTCCTCTATCACCGACTCCTGAAGACCGTGAAAGGCTGCTTTCTTGCTTGGCAGTGAAAGGCACGCACCATCATAAAGATACTTCCTCTATTCTCAGTTCTGGCGCATGACGTTCGATCTGTATGCGCCTGTTGTAAATGCCTATCAATTTCCTGAGCTGCTGTTTCAAAAGGTCGGTGGAGAAATTCCCTAACTCATCAATATTCTGCCCTACAAATGACTCGATGGATTTCACCACCATCTCATCTTCTAACTCAAAGAGTTTAGCTTTCCTCAGCGCAAGCTGTACACGCCCTTCTGGTACCAAAAGGTAAACTCTATAGCCTGCGCCTAAATTTCTTCTACACTTGAGAAAAACGAGGTCTTGAGGAGCCATCGTTACATGAAATACTGTGTCTCCGATAATGAAATCGCCTGATCGTTCTGTCGGTGCGTCTGCTGTCGATGCCGAATGGTTAGAGATAGCTATGTCTGGAAATCTCAATTCTAATTTAGCTCCCACAAGATGCTGCGCTATGGCTCCTGATGTTTTCGGGGTTGCTTTTGCGAGCACTGATCGCACAAATTTTTCTGTGCTCATGGCTGGCTCATATTGAGCTTCGATTTGAAAATGATCTGAATACGTCAGCAAAGTAGCAAGCAGTTTCTCTTGTAGTGCAGTAAGTATTTGATTCCGCTCATCCTTTGACAAATGCTCTAAATGTAAAGGCTTAAGAGCATCTAGTAGTTTCTCAGCGGTGGGTACAGAGCTTCGGTTTGTGCGGCCAAATTCACCGCTGGTTAATTTCATTGCTACGTGAAATTTTGCTAATATCCTGTTTGCCAAAGGAAGCCCTTGCCCTCGGATTTGCGAACCATTGGCAGTTTTATGGTGTTCAATGTCCAAAGTATAGTCTGCTGTGAGTCTTTCTAAGATGATTAAACCTGTGCATATAGGCCCCCAATCAGGCAAGCTATTGCTCTTCCCCTTCTCCAAGCCCTCATACCAACGCTGATATGCTCTTGCAACTCGCTCCTCTAGTTCCATCTCAATCGCCTCTATACAAAAAGTACATGTTGCTCCTGTGCTAGCTCTTCCAAAAGTGGATGTATATACTCCTGAGCAATCCATTCAATAACTGGCACACATACAGCATCGCCAAAGCCAAATAATGCTTGGTCTCGTGGAACCGTGATAGTGTAATCATCTGCGCCCATCAGTTGAGCGCACTCAATAGGTGTTAACCAGCGAGCAAGGTATCTGCCGTAGCCAGCCTTCAATAAAATTTGTTTTGCGCTGCCTCCACGTGGAGTGCGAAGACAGCCTGCGATTCCGTCAGCTCTAAGTTCTGCTGTAGATCTGCCATTTCTCATGCGACGAAAAACGGTGCCATATGACCAGGTGTTGCGACGTATCAGGTGATCGGCAATGGCGCGATGGCGTGTGCTCATCTGACTCAGCAGGTATTCTGCACGTTCTGAACTCCACCATTCAGGCGATGTATCAGGTAGATTTTCAATAACTGCGCTTAATGGTCTGTCGTTTCTGGGCAGAGGGGGTAAATGGCGAACGTTCCATCGCAGTTCACTATGTCTGAGTGTGAACTTTACTAGTTCTTTCGGCCTCACATCACTACTATAGATTTCTGCCTGATTCGGGATAGCATTGTGCATTGCTGCTATGATGAAGAGGCGTTGCCTGCTTTGCGGCACAAAATGAACGGCATCAATAACAAAGCTATCGACGCTGTAGCCTACATCGTTCAAAGCTTGTAGGGCTGCTGCAAAGTCGTTCCCATTATGAGAATTAAGAAAGCCTAGCACATTTTCTAGCAGGACAACAGGTGGTCTACGCTCTCCCATTTCTGCGAGGATACGTATGAAACTCCAAAAGGTGCCTGAGTGGGTTCCGTGTATACCTGCCCGACCCCCAGCAAGAGAAAGATCGGTGCAAGGAAATGAGGCAGTAGCCATTGTTACGGTAGGAACTTGATCTGCGGCAATATCGTTGATATTGCCGAGTAGAAAGTGTTGCTCGGCATCTTGGAACTGATTTCTATACATTTCATACTTTTGAGGATCATTGTCATTGGCGAAGGCTACCTCCCAACCTTGTCTTTCTAAGCCCATCCGCACTAACCCTATTCCAGCGAAAAACTCTGCAAATGTTGGCATGATGTCTTCCTCTCACATATAGTGCTATAGGGCTTCTATAATAGCACAGGCGAGAGGTAATGACTATGCTGAAGAATATCAGAAATAGTTCAGATGTGTTAAAAGGTCGGTAGAAAAGTTTCCTAATTTTCGCTCAGCGACCGGTCATTTGCTCCAGATGTTCGGGGAACCGATCCCCTTGCAGCGTGATCTGTGAGGCGGCGCTCTCGATCTCACGCAGATCGTCGGGCGTCAGTGCGACGGCCACTGCTCCGATGTTCTCGTCTAGGCGCTCCAGCTTCCGAGTGCCTGGGATGGGAACAATCCATGGCTTCTGGGCAAGCAGCCAGGCGAGTGCTATCTGAGCAGGTGTCGCCTGCTTCCGTTCTGCGATCTCGCTAAGCAGATCAACCAAGGCCTGATTCGCTTTGCGAGCTTCAGGCGTAAAGCGAGGAACGATGTTGCGGAAGTCGGAACGGTCGAACGTCGTGTTCTCATTGATCTTTCCCGTCAGGAAGCCTTTCCCAAGAGGGCTAAATGGCACCAAGCCGATGCCCAGTTCCTCCAGGGTTGGCAGCACGTTCGCTTCAGGAGCTCTCCACCACAGCGAGTACTCGCTCTGGAGCGCCGTGACTGGCTGGACGGCGTGTGCGCGCCGGATCGTTTGCACTCCTGCTTCAGAAAGGCCGAAGTGCTTGACCTTCCCCTGCCGAATCAGGTCCTGCACCGCTGCGGCCACGTCTTCGATGGGCACGTTCGGGTCAACACGGTGTTGATAGAACAGATCGATGGCATCGACCTTGAGCCGCTTGAGCGAGGCTTCAGCAACTTGTTTGATGTGCTCTGGCCGACGATCCAGGCCCACCTGCTCCCCAGTGGGACCAAATTTGAAACCGAATTTGGTGGCTATCACCACATGCTCACGGAAAGGGGAGAGGGCTTCGCCCACAAGTTCTTCGTTGGTGAACGGGCCGTACACTTCAGCGGTGTCGAAGAAGGTGATGCCGCGTTCAACAGCCGACCGAATAAGAGAGACCATCTCCTGCTTGTCCGCGGCCGGACCGTAGCCAAAGCTCATTCCCATACAGCCCAGCCCGAGAGCCGAGACTTCCAGGTGACTGTTTCCAAGCGTGCGCTTTTGCATGTGTCTTATCTCCTATCTTTGAGGAAAGGTCGGAACGATCTTCCTCCAGGATCAGGCCTGGTATTGTTCGTCGCTGACCTGCTCCATCCAGTCAACGGTCTTGCCGTCGAGACGTTCCTGAATGGCGATGTGCGTCATGGCCGTGGTTGGCGTGGCACCGTGCCAATGTTTCTCCCCCGGCTCAAACCAGATTACGTCACCCGGCCGAATGTCCTCGCTTGGACCACCCCAGCGTTGTGCCCGGCCGAGGCCCTCCGTCACGATCAGGGTCTGGCCCAGCGGGTGGCTGTGCCACGCGGTTCGAGCGCCAGGCTCGAACGTGACACGAGCGCCGACCGTGCGGGCCGGATCGGGTGCCTCGAACAGGGGGTCAATGCGCACCGTGCCGCTAAAATACTCGGCCGGTCCTTTGCCGGAAGGTCGGGAGCCACTTCTTTTGATATCCACGTGCTGTACTCCTCTGTTATGCCTGCAAAAGCAGAGAGACATGTTCTCTGTCTGGAGGTATTATAGCCCGCCTTACGCACAGGATGGTAGAATGATTGTCGAAAATGATTGGATGATGCTGCAACATCTTCCAGATGAGCACACGAAAGCGTGTCAACTTCACCATGCTCACAATATAGTTCAGCACAGCTTTTAGAGAATTGGAGATGATCCATAGTGGACAACAAACCGTTTCGCATTCTGGCGCTCGCGGGCAGCCTGCGGCAGGGGTCCTACAATCGGGGACTGCTGCGCGCCGCCCAGGAGCTCGCGCCCGATTGGGTCGAGGTGCAGTTCCTCGACATCGGCGTCCTGCCCTTCTTCAACCAGGATCTCGAGCCAGGCGGGGGACCTGAGGTGGTTCAGCGCTTCAAAGAGGCTATCAGCAATGCTAACGCCGTCCTGATTGCGACCCCAGAGTATAACGGCGCAGTGCCGGGGGTGCTGGCCAACGCGATAGACTGGGCCTCACGGCCACCAGGGCACAGCGTTCTGCGCAACAAACCAGTGGCGGTAATGGGAGCCGTACTGGGCAGATCTGGCTCGGCCAACGCGCAGGCGGCCCTGCGTGGGACGCTCGGTCGCATCGGTGCTATCGTGGTACCCGACCCGCAGGTGCTAGTGCCGCACGCCTCCAGAGTCTTCGACGAGCAGGTCAATTTGCGCGATGAGGGCATCCGTGAGCAAATCCGCCAGTTGGTCGAGGCGGTAGCTGACTGGTGCCGAAGGGTCCAGCCTGACGAGCCGAGCAGCGGCGTGTCGGCAACCAGCTCGTCAAGTTGATACGAGAGGAAGGAATATCACCCCTGAGATGCCTTCACGACCCTGTGTGGTATAATAGGGCGCAGTTATAAGCAAAGCGAAAGGAGAGCAGGAGATGAGGACATGAGTGAAGGATTTATTTCGCGTGGGTTCCGACGTCGTCGCCATCAGATCAGTGCCGAGGCCTAGTCACCTTCTGCTTTCTGCCTACCACTTCTTTTCTCTATCCCCGCAATCGTTGCAGCGTGGGAGCCAAATCGCGTAGATCGGGCAGCACAACCGTGGCCAGCGGAACTGGCGCGGTCTCGCCGCCACGATTCACCCAGACGCGCCGAATGCTGAGCTGAGACGCGGGCACAATATCGTGAAAGTAGCTGCGCGCAACGTGTATCCAATCCTCGTTGGCAACCCGATTCTTGTCTTGGAAGTGACGGAAGTGCTTCAGCGCGGGCTTGTAGGCACGCACGTCTTCGGCAGTCACGACATCATCGAAGGGGACGGGCAGAGCGCGTAACGTTCCTGAGATCAGATCTCTATCGACATTCGAGAGGATCGCCAGCTTCCAGCCCTGTGCGCGCAGCGCCCGCAGAGCGGAATCAACATCGGAGAAGACTGGCCAAGTTGGCAATGTTTTGGCTAGCACGTGCTCATCGCCAGGGGCCAGCGCCATCCCCATGCTGCCAGCCGTGCGGCGCAGCGTCTCTGCCAGCACATCGCGATAGCAGCGAAAAGGCTGCTCGGCTTCTACCTGCTTTTCGACCTCGTAATAGCGCTCTAACAGGCGCGAAACATCGCCAGGGATGACCGATGCTAGCGCTTGCCTCATCCCTTGCTCCCAATTGACAAGCGTGCCGTAGCAATCGAAGGTTGCCCAGCCTTGTGTTGTCTCTTGCATCATTGTATTCTCCTAATACCCTCCATCCTCGTACAATCTGCGCGGCCTCACTATCAGTGATTCTTGTACTGGCGTGTAGAACTCCCTGACGGCTTCGCAACACAGCGTAACGCTTATCAAGAAGTCGTCATGGCTCTCGGACGCGTGGCAATACATATTCATCAGCCCCTCTCCTGGGATGCTGTATCGAGCGAGACGAAGCTGCTTCCAACACTCCTCATAAATGGCCGTTGGCGCTTCCTGCGGGCTATACATCTTGATTCTACCAGAGTTGACCATGCTCAGGAATTGGAAGGTTAATTTGCTCTTGCTCGGCCTGGTGAACTGATACACACCTATACGCTCTGCACCAAATCTCTCCAGCAATAATGATGAGAGACCATCTCCTAGACCAGTTTTGTCAATGACTACTTTCCTGATATTCCACCGTTGTATGAACTCGCTTATGGCGGCATACTGATCCAGGTATTTCATGCCCGTCCACCAACATTGATGCACAATCTCAATCTTTGGCAGGTCCAGTTCATTATAGTACACACGCCCGATGGTCAGGATGGTGCTATCTCTTTTGACGTTGCCTTGTGCCTCTTCACCCCTTTTGCAGCGTTCTTCCCCGCCTATATCCAGGCCCGCTATATAATATCCTTCACCTTGCTCGTCCGGCTGATCCTGCCATTGGTGGGTACCTTGTAGCAAGTGGCGCTGCAGTTCGTTGAACAGGAAGCCCGCACCCGCAATGGGCAGCAGGCGAAACTGCGTCCTGATCGACACATGGTCATAGCCCAAGCGTTCAATCTCGGCCTCGACAAACTTCTTGTAGTTGGGGTTGATCGCTGCTAGTACGCGCCAGTCGTACTCGAAGTGGCGACGGATCCCATCGCGCTGCTCTAGCTCAAGATTGTGCGCACTCTGGCGAGCGAGCAGCGTGTCGTCGCTCCAAGCCGTGCCATACATCACAGTAGTAGCGTTGGTTGTACTAGCCATTGGCCTCAGTTGCACATCGTACTTTTCGGGTGCAACGTCCTGGGCCTCGTCGATCTCTAGCAGCAGCGAGGCGGTTGCGCCAACGATCCGGGCCTCGGGCCCGGCACTGAAAAGGAGCAGTCTTGGCCCTGCCTGGGCCTCGACGTACGCCGGGTCGCTTGCCATACCGATAATGTAACCAAAACTTTTCCATACCCGTGCAGACAACAATGGCGCTTCGAGCATAGAGAGCAGCCTCATACGGCTATTGACCGTTTGTGGCTTGTACGTTACGTGGGGGCCGCTTTGATGATCGTCCCACTTTCCATACAGGTAAGCAGGTACGATTCGATAGCTGCTGAAGTTTCGTTCTTGCCCATCTGCCTTGCCATCATAACTGTGAACGTGTGCCCCGCACCTGAGAGGACTGAATCAATGACACTATCACCGATCTCAACCTGATACTCATACAGCTTCCGGCCAAGGATGTGTTCTGCAAAGAAGCCTATGGAGAGGTGATTCATTGTTGTTCACTCCTGCATCTTCCAATATAAAATGTATTATTGACTTTTACGTGCTGCAATGGTACAATAAGCTCATCTACAATGTGTTGCCTCGACGATGCTGCAAACATCCCGAGGCGTGATGACAGATGGCATGCCCATCTTTACCACCAACCGACATGGCATTGGTTACGTCACAACATAGTCTAACGTGGCTTGGTGCCTGCCAACAATGCGAACTCACGCCACTTCCAGAAGCAATCAACGTCTGTGAAGCCAATCTCGCGCAGCCAACGGAGTTGTGTTTCGACATCGAGCAGTTTGTTTTCGGGGTCTTCGCTCTCGCGGGTTCTCTCGATGGCTTGCAGAAATTGCTCATGCAGAGCAGCAGTAGGTGAAGATACATGCTCTAAATTGCAGAAGACGCCTCCTAGCTCCAGTGCTGCAAACACTTCAGCGTACAACGCCCGTTTGCGAGCATCAATAAGGTGGTGGATGGCAAAGCTGGACACAGCAGCGTCGAAACGGCCAAGCGAAGGAAGCGGCAACTCCAAGTTATGCTCCACGACCTCAATGGTGCTGTCCCCCTTGAATTGCTCCCGTACCGCTTGCAACATGGGGGGCGAGAAATCAAGCCCAACACCATGAGCAGCGGGTCGATCCACTTTGAGTAGTGTCAGTAGCCGTCCACTGCCAGTTCCAATATCAAGGATGCGTTTGACCGTGCGGGGAACTAGGTCAAGCAGAACGGCTTCCCCTTCTTTGCGATGAGGAATACGATCAGCCCGCGCTAAGTATAGTGACACACGCTCAGCAGAAACCCATGTACTCATGAGACAGATCCTTTCAAGTAGTCACTTCGTTTTGCCAGAAGCTGAAATTGAGGCTGTTTCAAGGATATCATGGTGCTCTGCTGTGTCAAGCTGTTCCACTCGCGTCTGGTGTGCGCCACTTTGTCCAGGGCAGGCTTCTCTCCAATGGTCGTCACCACGGGCCAGTTTGCCCGAAATGTAGTCGTGACCAGTGCCGATTCTATCTCGTATTGCAACTTCTTGAACTGCCCGTCGGTGGCAAGTCCGTGCTTTTTCAGAAATGGAGCTAACAAATACATCAAGGGCAGTAGACGATACTGCAGGAACAAGCCTCCCCCCGTCACTGTCAGCAGCTCAAGAGTCGTCGTGCTTTGGCGCACCCGCTGGCAGCCAGCGTCGCGGAAAAGTCCCCCAAGATGCCTCACCTGGATAGGAGTGTACGCTGCGATTTGTAGTACTTGGCGTACGAGATTGGCAGCGATCTCTCCGATAGGGGCATTGGTTGTAGGCCAGGCCAGCTCTGTGCAGACGACATGTCCTCCTGGGCGAAGTAGGCGCACCACTTCGGCAAGAAGCTGAGGCCAGCGCTCCGAGGGAACTAGCGGTGCCAGGCCGCGCAGGTGGACCAAATCATAACTGTTGGCCGAAAGGTCCATGTGGTAGAGATCTCTAACGAGAAACACTACATTTTCATAGCCCCGATCCCTGGCATTGGCCCGTGCTATGCCTATACACTTTGGCCGGAAATCTAACCCGACCACTACCACGTCCTCGTGTTCTTCAGAGCGATTCAGGTGAAACGCCAGTTCATTGACCCATTCCCCCTCCCTGCATGCCACATCTAGGATCGTCTGCCCATCGGCAATCGTCATGCCCTGTGGAAGGAGTGGAAGTTGCATACCTCTGAACAGGTTCTCGAACCAATCGGCGAATTGGTAGTCCAGCCCCTCAGAGTCTGTGAGTATCTTAAATAGGGAAGTCGTCTCGTGTGTCATCAAAAAATCTCCTCGTAGTATAAATTTTCACTCTTCATTGTTTTTCGCGATCAATGCCCGCTGTCTCTACGAGGAATAGTACACACTGCTCAATCTCATCAGGTACGGAATGGTAGTGAGAAAATACAATGAAAGAGCAACCACACGTTTGCCCGGCTGCCGACTCTCCTTTATACTGAGCAAGTGGGAGCGACACCCTGTCGCAGATGTCGTATACTATGAAGGAGCAGACACGATGGGCCAGACTGCGCACTGGTGGGAGAGTTGGGGCAACTTTCCCGCTGCTGATGAGCGAGCACGCTTCCCCAAGCCGGGCAGCGTGATCCACGCCTA
>JAFAXQ010000307.1 GCA_019240835.1 Ktedonobacteraceae bacterium | reverse complement strand
TGGTCTGTACGGTCCTCTGGTCGCGCCTTTGCGAGCAGCGTAACGAGCATACCGACGCGGATACCGAATAGGATCAGCGCTGCTACAAAGATGAGCACGAAGAGTGCTGTGCCGAACCATCCCCCTGTCGGTGAGATGACTGGCGGTGTCATAGAACCTCCTCTCGCAGTCTTCCAGTGCCTTTTCTATTGCCTCAGCGTCTTCTAATGGAAGCGAGAAACCCAACAGGGCACTACCTAGTGTGCCTTGTGGAAGACTTGTAGTAGGTAAGGAACTGCTGATTTGATCAGTTCAGCTAAGCTCTCGCGCAAACTCCAGAACCCGTAGCTGATAATCAGGCGAAAGTCGCTCGACGACTACACGAATTTCTTCAAACACCGATGCCATTTTCTCCTCCTATATTATCTCTATACCCTTGCCTAATTATAACACTACATAGATGTGATCAACGTTTGCGTCTCTTAATCTCTTCAGTCAGTTTAGGCAAAATGCTCAGAGCATCACCGATGACGCCGTAGTCTGCGATGGAGAAGATCGGCGCGTGCTCGTCTTTGTTGATGGCAACGATGTACTTGGAGCCTTTCATACCCGCGAGATGCTGGATAGCGCCGCTGATGCCCGCTGCGATATAGAGCGTAGGCTTAACGGTTTTGCCTGTCTGCCCAACTTGATAGCTATAGGGCAGCCAGCCCGCGTCCACGATAGCGCGGGTGGCACCAGGAGCGCCACCAAGTGCAGCGGCCAGTTCCTCTACATAGTGGTAGTTCTCGGGTTTGCTCAGGCCACGACCCCCACTTACCACAATCGTGGCGTCTTCAAGCGCTGGTCCTGTACTCTCTACCACGACGTCATCGAGCACTTTAATGGTCTGCGCTTTAGCGCGAATAGAGACGTTGAGATGCTCAATGTCTGCTGTGCGTCCCTCATAGCGTTCCAGGGCGAACGCCTTGGGCCGAGTGAGCACGATACCTGTACCCTGTTGTGGGTGTGTCGCAGTAACCACGTTCTCACCCCCCCAGGGGACCGTCACTTTGAGGCTTTCCCCTTCGAAGGTAAGGTCGGTAGCATCGGTGATGAGGCCCATGTTGTTGCGTACATTCAAGCGGGCAGCAATATCCCGTAGGTCGTAGGTCGTCGCCATCATGAGCAGGGTGGGTTGGTGCTGCTTGAGCAGATTGCTCAGCGTCTCCACAGCGGGGAGGGTCAGGTAGGTGTCGTAAGCGGCGTCTGTGTGGGCGTACACCTTCTCAGCACCGTATTCGCCAAGCGTGGGTGCAACCTGTGCGGCGGCTGCACCAAGTACGATAGCTTCAGCGCGACCAAGCTTTGCCGCCTTGCCCAGTACTTCGAGTGAGGAGCGGAGAGGCTCGCCGTTATCCAGTTCGATAAGCACCCAGATTGTGTTTGCCATACATAGCTCCTCCTAAATCAACTGGTAACGCTGCAAGAAGTCTGCGATATGCTGAGCTGCGCTGCCGTCGTCTTTGACGACCTGGCCTGCAGCGCGCTCCTCTACTTTGCCAATTGTCAACACACGTTCGCGTGCGCCTGCTTCACCCACCAGTGCGGGATCAATGCCGAGATCTTGCAAGCTCAACTGGGCAAATGGCTTCTTCTTAGCACTCATGATACCCTTCATCGTAGGGTAGATAGCCTCAAATGAACCACTGGCGATGGTGACTACGGCGGGCAAAGGGCATTCGACAACTTTGTAGCCAGTTGCGCTCACGCGCTTGCAAATGGCTTTGCGGCCCTCGACCTTGATTTCGCGGGCAAAGGTCAATTGAGGAACTGCAAGAAATTCGGCGATACCGCCAGGGACCATGCCCGTATATCCGTCGGTGCTCTCGGTTGAGCAGAAGATCAGATCTGCGCCCTCTTTCTTGATCGCTGCTGCCAAGACGCGTGCTGTGGCAATGGTATCAGAACCAGCCAGAGCAGGGTCAGTGATGAGCAGCGCACGGTCGGCTCCCATCGCTAGAGCGCGGCGCAGAGCCTCCTGAGCTGTAGCAGGTCCCATACTCACAGCAATCAGCTCACTGTTACCCACGGCATCACGCAGCTTGATAGCTGCTGCAATAGTGCTCTCATCGCCGGGGTCGGGTACGAGCGAGACGCCGCTGCGTACAAGACGCTTGGTGGCGGGGTCGAGTTTACTAACTGCCGTATTGGGATCGGGCACTTGTTTTATGCAGATAAAAATCTTCATTGCTCTGCCTCGTCTTTTATATGTAGGCTGGTGGGGGGTGAAAGAGAATTCTCTAGTTTTCTGCTATTGTACGTGGCAGGGAAAGGCAGTGTCAATGTTGCTGGCTAACAGAGCACACGAAGATCCTCTACACATAATCTTCTCGCCTTACAATACCCACCACCTTCTCCCCCGTGAGGAAACGTTTTATATTTTCGGCTGCCTGCCGTGTCGCGTGCAAGAAAACGCCCGAAACTATGGCTGAATTATGCGGGGAGCCTAGCACATTGGGCAACTCTAGAAAGGGATACTCCATGCGAAATGTGCCATCGACGAACGGTTCTGTCCACCAGGCATCGATGCCGACCAGAAAGGTGGGATGGCTCTTCACATGGTTGTAGAGCGCCTCCTCATCAATAATAGCGCCGCGGGCCACATTAATAAGAATGGCATCTGGCTTCATCCACGCAAGCTGATCCTTCCCTATGAGTCCCTTGGTTGCGTTGGTGAGTGGCAGGGCGAGCACCACCACATCGCAGCTACGTAACACGTGCTCTAAATCGTGCAGTGTGCCCACGAATTCCGTAGGCTCAGTAGTTTTCCCGCTTTGATTGATAGCATAGATGTTCATGCCGAACGCACGCATGAGCCGAGCAGTTGCCTGCCCAATACCCCCAAAGCCAATGATACCCGCAGTCATACCAGAAAGCAAACGATTCCTCGTACGCTGATCAAATATGCCATTTCTCAGTTTCTGGTCTTCAATAAGCAGTCGTTTGGCCAGCGCCAGAGTCATAGCCATAATGTGTTCAGCCATAGGAAGAGCATACGCACCAACATTGCCCGCGACGATGATAGGTGAGGGCAACTCTGCAAACGGCAGGTGGTCAACTCCTGCCGTAAGGATCTGAATGAAGGTCACATGCTGCAAACTAACATATTGCTGGGGCGAGACTTCTTGTGGGAAGTTCTGCGAGACGAGTATAGTAGCGTCCTGCAAAGCCTGCTCACGTTGCTCAGGTGCTATCTCGTTGAGAAAGGTGAGCGCGGCGTAACTCTGCAGAATTTCAACAAATAGGGCTTTGTTTTCATTTGAGATGTTGTACAAGACAACAATATTCTGCTTGTCCATTGCTTATGAAGTTTCTAGCGACTTGGTCGTCTATCTGCTCTCTACAGGCTACAGTCATCAGCATTATAGCATAATATAGAGGGAGGCATGGGAGGTGGGGGGAGGCATGGCGAGCTCAAGCATGGCGATCCCTTGCGCTCGCCATGCCCTCCCACACTTAACCACCTTCACCTCCGTGGACAAATGTTGCAGCATCATGCTACATTATTTCATGGGTACCCCATTTCCCTTAGAGGAAAGGCCAAAACAGTCGCACAATTGTAGTATGGTCCTGGAACACCGAAAGAACTGAAACTCGTGCCTGCAAAACGCTTCCCTCTCTACGGTTTCGCCGCACTCGTGCTATGTCTGTCTGCATGGTCACTTTCATGGCTGCGTATCGAACCGTTCTACCGCTACAGCTTCTTTCCGCTCTGGTTTGGCTATATTTTCTTCGTCGATGCCCTAGTGCTGTGGCGACGTGGCACCTCGCTGCTCACACACATGCGTCTGCGCTACACGCAGCTCTTCCTCTTTTCGAGCATCTTTTGGTGGGTCTTTGAAGAACTGAATGTTCCGGTGCAGAACTGGCATTACATTTCTGACCAGCCTTATACGCCGCTGGCATCTTTTCTCCTAGCCAGCCTCTCCTTCAGCACTGTACTGCCAGCAGTGCTGGAAACTGCCGAGCTACTCACCACCTTTAATCTGCTGCGTCCTCGATTGTCAGCAGACAAGGTTGGGCCGCGTCTACCTTTTGGGGTATTCGTGACGCTCGAAATACTAGGCATTGTCAGTTTTCTCCTGCTGTGGCTCTACCCGCACTATTTCTTCGGGCTGACTTGGCTCTGCCTTGTGCTCCTGCTCGATCCGCTGAACAACGTTTTGGGGCGCAAGTCAACTTTGGCGCATATTGTGGGAAAGGACTGGCGCTTTGTCGTTCTGCCGCTGGCAGGGTTGTGCTGCGGCTTCTTCTGGGAGATGTGGAACTATCACGCGTTGCCCAAGTGGTATTATACAGTGCCCTATATCGGCTTCTGGAAAATCTTTGAGATGCCACTGCTCGGCTACACGGGCTATCTGCCCTTTGCCGTGGAACTGTTCGCTATGTACCAGTTTGCCCTGTTTGTTAGCAGGCAAAAAGAGGATTACCTGATGCTATAATGGTAGCATGTTGTATTCCCCACGAAGAGAGATTACGGACCTAATGTTTCATTTCTTCCGTAACGCCTCCTGCACAATCTGTTCCGCCCGTGGCTCAACTTGCGCTAGCAGAGTTGTGAACAGTTTTTCTCCTATGCTCTTACGTAAATTGGCTATCCATCGCACTTCGTCATCAACATCACAAGGACTTTGCACCTGCTCAAAAAGCGCCTTGGCAAGCAATAGACAGGCAAGAGCAACCTCATAACGGCGTTGAGTAGAATAAATCAGCCCCATATTGTGGAGCGTAATTCCCTCCATAAAAGGATTTTGCACCATCCTATGTAACTCCAGGGCTTGCTGGTAGTACTCCAACGCCTCCTGCTTCTTGCCCAATCCGTTATAGACGCGACCCAGGTTGTTGAGCGTGGTGCCTTCCCCGCCACGGTCTCCTACTTCTCTGCTGATCGCCAGGTCTTGCTGGTAGTACTCCAACGCCTCCTGCTTCTTGCCCAACATGCTTGATACTGAGGCAATGTTGCTGCAGATGAGCGCATGTTGTGGTGGCGTCAACTGCCAGTTTTCCGAGAGTAAGAGTTGACATAGCTCTAGCAAAATGCTGTTTGCGCCCCAACGTCTCAGGTTGCCAAAGAGAGACTCTCGCAGCATCAGTTCATATGCTTCTTGAAACTGTCCAGCCTGGGCAAGTTGCCACACGGCTTCAATCAACGGTTGCACGTCACTGATACGCCTGCGTTGGTCATCTGCTGGACAGTGTGTGGTAGCCACGTGTAGATAGTAGTGAACTGCTCGCCCATGAGCCGCTTGTCTGCTCTGTGTGTTGGCTGCCTCATCATGCATGACGAAGTGCTGATGGGCATAGGTGGCAACGATGGGGTGGAGCTGATACTGTCCATCGCTGCCTTGAGCCTGGATAAGGTGCTGTTGCAGTAGACTTTCCAAGGCAATCAGCGCTTGCTCTTTTGTGGTGTTTGCCATGACAGCCTGCGCCGCGTCGATGACTACGGCTTCACGATAGACGGAGAAGGCACACAGCAGTTGACGCGATGGCTCTTGCAGTTTGCTGAAGATGCGGTCGAGCAGGTTTTGGGCAATGCGGCCCCGCCAGAGCTGCGTATAGGCGGAATCGTGGAGCAGGGGGGTGAGGCCCACAGCGTATGTTTGTAGCAGTGTGCTCAGTAGTGTGAGCGAGAGAGGATGGCCATCACAGCGATGTACGGCTTCGTGCAATTCATCCTCGCTGCCCATCACGTCCTGGCTACGCAGCAGTGCAGCACCCTCGGCACTATCGAGGCCACCGACGGGATGGATGCGCAGTGAGGCGAGAGCATCGTTGCGGGTACCGTGTGGGCGCGGACGGCTGGTGAGCAGGAGACGACTGGTGCAGGGCTGACTATTGAGGGCATCGAGCAACTCGCCCACACCGGAGCCTTCGAGGAGAGCGCGTCCGCTCTGTTGGTCAAGCAGGTTCTCGAATTGGTCGAGGACGATGAGGCACGGCGTGTCGGCACTGTTAAGGGCGTTGTAGACGGCGAAAGCTTGGTTCTGCGGGGGTAGTTTGGACAAATCGGGCGCGGACTTGCCTACAGCGGCGAAGATGTTGCTAGCCAGTTCGAGAAAGGTGGTATTTTCGTTGATTCTGAGCAAGATAGTCTCAGTGCGAAACGGTCCTCTACCTACATGGCGCTCTCGCTCCGCATAATTGAGCACGAGCGCGGCAAGTGTGGATTTGCCAATGCCGCCCAAGCCAGTGAGCACAACAGCGGAGGTGTTGGGGTCAACGAGCAGGGCATAGATGTCTTTGACTACTGCTTCGCGCTGCTGGATAGGGCGCGGGTCGGTGGGCAGCGGAAAGGTACGCAGGGTGAGCAGGTCGGCAGGAGAAGACACAGCAGGAGACGAAGCGGGTATGGTAGTAGTCGAAGTGGATGAGGTGTGTACTGGTTGAGGTGATGAAGACACATTGATATGGATGATTGGCTGCGTTGCAGGAACAGCTTGTGCAGGTTGCGCGGGCTCAGGCGATTTGTGAGCAAAGATGATAGGGTGCAGTTGTAGGAAGGTGAAGATGGTAGCTAGCGCACCAAAAATCGTTGTGAACAGGGCAAGCGGAGAGTTCAGGCTGTTCATTATCCAGTAGGCCGCTCCGACGATCAGGACGAGTAGTGCAACGATAAAGCCGATGACACGCAGCCGTACACTCCCCTTTGGTTGCTTGCCCTGAACCTGCTGCATCGTGATACATTCCTTAAGTGTGGAGTTGTATTCGTCGATGTGATTATAGCACAAGCAACACAATATGTATCATCGTGTCTTTATATTGGTGCACTTATCTTTACACAAAATGAAAGAACACGGGTGCGCGTCACTTTGTTGCACCAAGGGCCCGTGATGCATCGTGGCTGACGTGGCTTGCAGAGGGAATCCAAGAGCAACCACATGCTTGCCCCGCTGCTGACTTTCGGGTATACTGAGCAACATCGGAGCGACACCCTGTCGCAGATGTCGTATACTATGAAGGAGCAGACACGATGGGCCAGACTGCGCACTGGTGGGAGAGTTGGGGCAACTTTCCCGCTGCTGATGAGCGAGCACGCTTCCCCAAGCCGGGCAGCGTGATCCACGCCTA
>JAFAXQ010000140.1 GCA_019240835.1 Ktedonobacteraceae bacterium | reverse complement strand
TACAGCTTTTCCGCACGACTGTACGGGCAACGGAGAGCAAAACGCAAGACAGAGCAGATTGTCAAAGAGTTAGAGTTACAAGCACAGAAAGGGGGTGAAACAGATGCAACTAGTGGAACAGTATGTAATCAGCAAAAGTGATCCACGCTACGGCGCGATTGACGAAGCGGCGTTTCAGTCGAAGAACCTGTACAACGCTGGAAACTATGAGATACGCCAATCCTACATTTTTACCGGAACATACCTCACCTACAACGAGATGGACCGGCGTATGCAGTCTCATGAAGCATACAAGGCGTTGCCTGCAAAGGTGAGTCAGCAGGTGTTGATGCAACTCCATCACGATTGGGATGCCTTCTTCAAAGCGCGTGACGCCTACAAGCAAGACCCCTCCAAGTTCACCGGACGGCCAGGCTTGCCTAAGTATAAGCACAAGGCCACGGGGCGGAACCTGCTCATCTACACGGTGCAAGCAGTGAGCAGGAGAGGCTTAAAGTATGGTATTATCAAGCCGTCCATGCTCCCTATCGAGGTGCAAACGAAGCAGAAGGACATTCATCAAGTGCGGATTGTCCCGCGCAAAGGCTTCTACGTCGTGGAGGCAGTCTACGAGCAAGAGCAGAAGCAAACGCCGGTCAATCCTGCCTATTACGCCGGAATAGACATTGGAATGAATAATCTGGTAGCGCTAACATCAAACAAACCTGGCTTTCGGTCAGTACTTGTTAACGGGCGTCCAGTCAAAAGCATCAACCAATTCTACAACAAGCGGAAAGCAGAACTACAGAGCCAGCTTCGACGCAAAGGGACCACCAAGCGCATGGAGCGGATGACCAACACGAGGAACAGGCAGATAGAGCACTACATGCACACCGCGAGCAAGCGGATGATTGATCTATTGGTGAAAGAGGGAATTGGTACGTTGTGCATAGGGAAAAATGATGCCTGGAAGCAAGAGGCGCACATGGGCAAGCGCACCAATCAAAACTTTGTCCAAATCCCTCATGCGCGTTTCATCGCCATGCTCACCTACAAAGCGGAACTGGTAGGCATTCGCGTAGAGATCACAGAAGAGTCCTACACATCAAAAGCGTCGTTGCTGGACCTGGACCCGTTACCAGAGCGTAAGAGCGGTAACGAGAAGCACACGTTTAGCGGCAAGCGGGTAAAGCGTGGACTCTATCGCGCTCAAGATGGACGAGTGCTCAACGCCGATATCAATGGCGCTGGTAACGTGATACGAAAAGTAGCCCCTGATGCTTTCTCGGAAGTGGAGGGGGTAGAGGATGGGAAAGCGGTGCTGGCATCGCTGGTAGTCCATCCCGTGAGGTTCGTCGTTGTCCCCTCACGAACCCAGAAGGCGAGCAATGGCGCAAGCAAGCGGTCAACAGAACGCTAGCAGAGGCTATGAAACGCTATGCTTTTTGGAACTATCCGACGTATGTTGTACGCGCAAGCGGAGGAACCGACTCCGTGTGAATGAGTGAAAAAGCACTGACAGAAGGTAACTGCTGACCAAGATCAAGCAAGAACGCTGCTCATTTTTCGTTTGCCTCACAATATCGTACAATGCGTAGGTCAGTAAAAAGATCTATGCATTGAGGGAGTAATACATGTCAGAGGTACAAGAGCAGCACAAGTATACGAATAGACTAATCAATGAAACTAGCCCATACCTACTGCAGCATGCGCATAATCCGGTCGACTGGTACCCTTGGGGCGAGGAGGCGCTGCAGAAGGCACGGCAGGAAGATAAACCTATTCTGCTCAGCGTTGGGTATTCTGCCTGTCACTGGTGTCATGTAATGGAACGCGAGTCGTTCGAGAATGAGGCTACCGCGCAGTTACTGAATCAGTATTTTGTCGCTATCAAAGTGGACCGCGAGGAGCGACCGGATATAGACACTATCTATATGCAGGCGGTACAGGCTTTGACCCAGCAGGGTGGCTGGCCTATGACGGTGTTTTTGACTCCCGATGGCCGTCCCTTTTACGGCGGGACCTATTTCCCGCCGGATGATCGCAACTACGGGCGCGGGCAGATGATGCCAAGCTTCTCACGTGTGTTGTTGAGTATGGCTGACGCCTACGCCAAGCGTCGCCAGGATGTGGAGAAGCAGGCAACGCAGTTCGCCGATTACCTCAATCAGCGTAGCAATACGCCGCTACGCCGTGTGAATATTCATCCGATGGAAGCGGTGTCTGCGGAAATGCTGAGTAGCGCCAGTCAGGCTCTCGCATCTGAATTTGATGCTCAGTGGGGCGGCTTCGGGAATGCCCCTAAATTTCCCAATACCATGTCATTGGAACTGCTCTTACGCGTCCACCTGCATCGCTTGCATAACGAGATCACTACACCTGCGGAGATAGCGGAACTAGAGATGGTCGAGGTGTCACTGCAACATATGGCTAACGGCGGTATCTATGACCACCTGGGTGGTGGTTTCCATCGCTATTCGGTCGATGCCGAGTGGCTGGTGCCACACTTCGAGAAAATGCTCTATGACAATGCTCTCCTCAGCCGCGTCTACCTGCATGCCTATCTGCTGACAGGCAACTGTTTCTACCGACGCATCGTCGAGGAGACACTCGACTATGTAGTACACGAGATGACATCACCCCAGGGCGGCTTCTACTCGACGCAGGATGCCGATAGTGAAGGCGAGGAAGGCAAGTTTTTCACCTGGACACCACAGGAGATCAAGCAGGCACTACCTACTGAGGATGCAGAGCTGTTTATGCACTACTACGATGTCACAGAGCGTGGTAACTTCGAGGGCAAGAATATTCTCCATGTACAGTCGCCAAGTGCAGAGCATGCAGCGGAGACACGGGTGAGTGAGCAGGTATTACAAGAGTCGCTTCGGCGTAGCCGGGATGTGCTCTTCCGCGTGCGTGAGCAGCGTGTCAAGCCGGGGCGCGACGAGAAGATTCTTACATCTTGGAATGGGCTGATGCTGCGCAGTTTCGCGGAGGCTGCACGCTATCTCAAGCGCCCCGATTACCTGCAAGTGGCAGAGCGTAATGCCTCTTGTTTGCTCAGCGAGCTGCGCAGGGATGGTCGGTTACTGCGTACGTATAAGGATGGACAGGCCAGACTAAACGGCTATCTGGCAGACTACGCGTTCCTTGCCGATGGTCTGCTAGCCCTGTATGAGGCAAGCTTCGACCTACGCTGGTTTGTCGAGGCACGCACTCTAATTGATGGGTTAATATCGCTCTTCACCGACGAGCAGAATGGCGGCTTCTTCGATACAGGCAGCGACCACGAGGTTTTGATTAGCCGTCCCAAGGATATTTTGGACAATGCTCTTCCAGCGGGCAATAGTGTGGCTTGCGATGTCTTGTTGCGCCTGGCGGCCTTCAGCGGTGAAACATCCTATCGCCAATATGCCGATGCCTACTTGCAGCCCCTTGCTGAAATTATGCTTCAGCATCCACAAGCCTTCGGACACGCCCTTGGCGCGCTTGATTTTGCCCTCTCCTCCAGCAGAGAGATCGCGCTTATCGGTACGCCGCGTGCTGAAGATACCCAGGCTCTGCTGGAAGTCGTTAACAGGCAGTACCTACCTAATAGTGTCCTGGCCTGTTGTGCCCCCGACGATACTCAGTCCAGAGCAGCGATTGCATTGCTCGCAGACAAACCTTTGAAAGATAGTAAGGCGACGGCGTATGTCTGTCAAAATTTCGCTTGTCAGGCTCCTATTAGCACAGCAGAGGGGCTAGAGAACCTGCTATAGAAATATGTCATTAATGGGCAAGCAAAAGGTGTTGCCAATGGCAACACCTTTTGCTTGCCCATTGTGTAAAATACCTCACACTATGGCAGTGACGTACAACATTGTATGCCACGCGTAATCATGCTACTCTTTTTCTTAAATAGAACAAATTAACATAATAAATAAAGGAAGAGGAACAACTCCCAGCCCTGCAACGTCAATAATCATAGCTCTATGAACGTCAGTAAATAGGACAAATGACATGGATCTCTTTGCAGACGATAATCTAATACTCTTTTACATAAGAAAGTGGTTAGTGCATATTGGCTACGTGCAAGCCGAAATAGAGCATAAGGATGTAGGCCAGGCTGTCTTTCAGCGTAGGCAGAGGGCGAAGCAAGGAGAAAACAATGAGTATCAGTATGGAAGAATCTCCGTGCGAGATGAGTCTAACCTCTTTGGCAGACCGTTCTTTTGTAGAAATGAGCAAGTATCGCCGCAAGGAGGCGAGCGATGACCGCTACTGCCTGGAAATTATGCGGCGCGCAGTGCTCCAGAACGACGACGAGGCGTGGGCTGTGCTGTACAGGCAATTTGGTGAAAACCTGCATCTCTGGTTCCACCGCCATCCTTGGAAGGATGTAGTGCTACAATATGAGCAGGAAGAACACTATGTGGATCTGGCCTTCGAGCGCTTCTGGAAGTCTGTGCGCAAGCAGGAGTTGTCCTTTAGCACCCTAGCAGCGGCTATGAGTTATCTGCATATGTGCCTGAACTGTTCCATTATGGACATGCTGCGCGACAGTGCGCGACCTAAGGAGGCCGTGCTACCCGATTATGAGCAGGCCAATGAGGCAGAACCCCTAGTCGAGGATATGTATCACGAGAACGACGTGTGGGAGGCCATTGAGAGCCTGCTGCCCGATGACAAAGAGAAGCGTGTGGCCTACCTGCACTTCCACTGTAATCTCAAGGCACGCGAGATCATGCAGTTTTGCCCCGGTGAGTTCTGCAATGAGCGCGAAATTTATCGCTTGAAACGTAACATTATAGACCGTCTCGTACGTAATAAAGATAAGTTCTTATGGAGACTTGGAGGTTGTGAGAGCTAAGGCGGGCCATGTTACGCTTGTCACTCACCTCGAACGAATAATGAACCCCAAAAAAAAGATGTACGTAGCGTTCACATAGTATATGAATTTTTTGCCAGCAGCATACATGGTGTCCGCTCTGGTACGGGTGAAAAGCACATAGATACGAGGGAGAGTTATGACGGATTGTAACAACTCAATGGCCCCCAACGACGAGGAACTTTTGAGCTACGCGCTTGATGATGAGCCTCTGGCTAGAGAAAAAGAGGGGCATCTCGCTTACTGTTTTATTTGCCAACAGCGGCTTGAGGACTATAAGCGAACACATGCCTATCTACTAGCAAGGCTCTATCGTACGCAGTGTCCGAGTGCGACCAAGCTTAACTACTACTGCGCAGACTTACTAACGGTGGATCAAGCTCCTACTATAGAGAGTCACTTACGTGTCTGTCCCTTGTGTGCTAATGAAGTCGGTATGATCCGGCAAACTCTC
Source organism: Ktedonobacteraceae bacterium (assembly GCA_019240835.1). GTDB lineage: Bacteria > Chloroflexota > Ktedonobacteria > Ktedonobacterales > Ktedonobacteraceae > JAFATZ01. The sequence continues at coordinate 24,386 of JAFAXQ010000140.1, read as the reverse complement.
GCTAACTTTGACCCATTGCCGCCAACAGACGAAGCATCTGCAACGCCTGCCTCCGTTCGTCGCATCATCGCTAGCCCTGTTCCCCAGCGACGCGTTCTGGCTACACGCGGCGTAGCTCTAGAAGGAGAGTGGTCGCGGCAGTATCGAGCTGAAGCACTCAGCATCTTGCTCGAACTCTCGCACTCTAGTAGCGGTGACAATCTCCTCTTGGGTGTCTTCAGCAACGCCTATGCAGTAAGCGAAACTGAAACCTTCGAAGGATTCGTCGTTAAACTCTACCGTACTACCGATTTCCAGTTGCTGCAGGATCTGCGTGCCGGCTCCAGCACAACTCAGGAATACAGTGACATGCCCTTACGGACCACCCAGATAGACGATCTGGGTGATATTGTATTTACTGCCGTTCCTGCCGGTGAATACACTATGGTGGTACACCTTCCCGATAGCGATATTATCATCGAAGACTTGTCCGTTTCGTAGTGTCGACGTATAGTAGGAGCATGATCAATCCGAATTTTCCCAAAACTTCTTTGTAACCTCTGCATACCCGTGGACGTGATAGAATCATGACCTCTGCGGGTCATCGCGTAAAAACTTGCACATAGTGTCAGTTACTCCTGTGAGGATTTAGTCCCAGCCGTAAGTGAATATGCGACCTTGATGAACTTTAAGTTGTATACTCTCAAAGAGGTATACACGTCACTGTTCTATTTGAGGAGCGTTTGATGCGGTCGAGTGTTGTTGATTCCCAGCGTCCCACCGAGACTCGAGCTAGGCGAGGTGAATCCTTTTCTCCACTTCAGATAGCAAGTTCTACAGGTACATTACCAAAGACGAAGAAAGCTTGGCTGCCCACCCCTGCTGAGGGGTGGCTTCCACTTGTGTTATTAGCCGTAGCAGTATACAGTGTGGTCTATTCTCTTATCTCTGCTGATTGGGTCCGGCATGGGCTGGTACTGCTATGCTGCCCTCTGCTTGGTTTACTCGTAGGGCTACTCGTCGCCAAGACGCCTCGTGTCTCGCAGAGTATTTTACATCTTGGCGCGTGTCTGCTTGGTCACTGGTTCTCAATCTGGTTAACCAGCGTTGTTGCATTTCACATATCATGGCTGCTCTTATTAAGTAGCCTTCGTGTACTCATTACTAGTGTAGGTACAACAGCAGCAATTGCTAATAGTGAAGTGGTCTTTTTTTTCTACCTCTCATTTCTGTCGTTTTTCCTAGGCTACTTTGGTAGTTGGCTAATCTATCACGCTCGTCTACCGTGGCTTGTAATGTTCGTCTACTGCTCGATTTTGCTAGTCAATCTGAACTATGTAAAGCAGGATATGCTCTACCTCGTCACCATTATGTTAGGGGCATTGCTGCTACTGATTGCACGGGGACAGCTTAGCAATCAGGTGGCGCAGTGGGCAAGGCAGGGCATGTATGCTGAACGTGCTTGGCTGAGTGCTATCTATTCGCGCTGTATGCGCATTGCCGTAGCACTGACGCTCATAGCACTTGTGCTGAGTTGGTTATTACCCATGCATGCACAATCGGATGCAGGCACAGTCTTCTGGGATCACATGGAAATTGCATGGACAAACATTGTCAATGGGCATGTCTCCCTGCAAAGTCCTGGGTCACTGTTTCAACCCTACCAGGCACCAACGAACTTCTTTAGTGATCGGTTGACCATCAGCGGTAGTGTCCATCTGCCTGTGGGTGAGGTGCTCTCCTACAACAGTTCAATCGGTCCAAGCAACCTTGAAGGCTTCACCTATAATCATTTCGACGGTCACACTTGGACAACTACCTTGACTGCTGCAGATGGTCAGACAGTCAATGCACATATCGCCTTGCAACCGGATAGTGATAATGCTAACAACCAGCACATAGCAACTACTGTAACTCTGTGGCAGACACCAGAAAACTCAAAGCACTATATCTTCGCCCCCGCACAGCCAACGCTCTTCGATGTCGCTACTATTGTCTATAGCGATGGAACAGCCGCTGCCTGGACACAACAGAGTCCACTGGTCGTAGGTGAGCATTACCGAGTTGTGTCGACTGCTCCTCTCTCTGACGCGCAGAGTCTATCCGGCATTCCATTGCCGGGTAGCAACCACGACTTCTGGCTCGCGGATGATCTCTACCGTAAACTCTCGAGTAGCTATAGTGAGGTGCCACGTGATCTTTCGACTCGCGTCGGGGCAATTGCTCACCAGTGGACGAGTGGAGCTACAGATACCTACCGTGCTCTAAAGCTGTTAGAGCTGCATTTAAGCGATGGGCATATGTTTAGCTACTCTCTGGATAATCAACCCATTCCCGACAATGTAGATGTCGTTGACTGGCTATTGCAGACACGCGCTGGCTATTGCACCTACTATGCCAGTGCTATGACCGTTATGGCGCGTCTACTGGGAATTCCGACGCGAGTTGTAAACGGCTTCAGTTCTGGTCACCTTGACGTGCAGCACAATGTATGGGTCGTAGATGGCACAGATGCGCATAGCTGGGTTCAGGCATATCTGCCGAGTCATGGCTGGATCAGTTTCGATCCAACGCCCGGCTTTGCTCCCCATCCTGCAACTTCACGGCCTGTAGCTTTGCCCGTGGCGACGAAAACTTCGACCATGCCTCCTCCTAACCAGACGATCACACCGCCTAAACAACAGCATAACATCCATTCGCACATAGATGGTCATACTACCACTGCAATAAGCAAAAACTTCCTTGGCGCACTCACACTCTTGCTGTTGCTGGCTTCATTACTCGTCCTATTCATAGCCATTGCTATCTACTGGTGGCGTCGTCTCTATGCCGACAGCACCTTGGTAGCGGGGATGTACTGGCGTCTGTGCCGCGTGGCAGGCTGGCTGGGACTGTCTCCCTGCTCTTCGCAGACGCCCTACGAGTACAGCAGTATACTCAGTCAATACTGTCCGCAGCGTAGTGCTCCACTCTGGCAACTTACAGAACTCTTTACGCGTGAGCGGTGGGGTGCTCCTTATCAAGCCCCTCGTCCTTTGGAGTTAGAAACTGCTGAAAAGCTCTGGCCTGCGCTGCGCTCTGTATTAGTGCAGTTGGCGCTCAAGCGCATAAAAAGGCTGTGCCAGTGGGGTTCATAACTGGCCCACAGCAACTACCTTTGAAGGTTTCGCACTGGGACTGGGGCCTTGCTCTTGGCTTACTGCAACGGCAGTATAACCCTGAGCCTTCTCGTGAAAACCTAACGTTGCTACGTCATTGTGAACTGTCAGCAGACCAATGCTCATTGGTTTTTGGTCTTTGATGAGCCAGCCCTGGTAGACCTTGTCACGCACCTGCGGCAAACCGTGCATGACAAGGATAGTGATGTTCTGCTCAGGGACGTAGAGCAGTTGTCCCTGTGCTTCGGGAGCCGTTGCCTGTCCATGTATAGTGTCAGTGAGGACGACGACAGGTGTTTGCAGAATATGATTTGGTCCCTGCAAGGTCGATGAGATGGCGGTCAAGCCTGATGAGAGTGCAAGCAGTAGCAGTGCGGCAGCCGCAATCAATTGTGTGCTCCAGCGTGACCAGAATGCGCGCCGCTGTGTAAGCTGTTGCTGTGCTGGCTGCATCGTTTTTAGCTCCGTCAGCGCCGAAGGTGACGTAGGTTGTAGCGACGCATCTGCATTAGCCTGAATAGAGGCGAGCACCCGATGCTTTAGTTCCGGTGAAGGATCAATTTGTGGCACGGCTAATGGTAGCAGGTCAGCTATAGATTGTAGTTCTTTGACCAGGAGTACACAACTTGGGCAATGGGTCAAGTGTTCCTCAACGGCTTTACGTTCCTCTTCCGTTATAGCATCAAGGATGTAAGCCCCTGAAAGTTCGTTAAAATCATTGCATGTCATTAGTGGAGCACTCCGTTCTGTCTACTTGACTTACCATACACTACGCTATAGATGCCTCAGCAGATTACCGTGTAAAAGCGGATTACTCGGTTTTGCATCGACAACTTGATACAGCTTGACAAGAGTCGCGCCATCACTTTACTTATTTTTACATTCTTATTGATCTGCTTATATATACTATCATAGAATACGTAGAAAGTACATTTTCGGTTCATTGCAATGATGTTAAGAAGAGTTCAAAGTAGAAGTAGCTCTCACCTGGAATCTCTTGCAGAAAACTGCTCTAAGTCATCTCTTATGTTTAGTTAATGAAACCGAAAGTATAGCTTTGACGTATACTTATGAAGATATATATAGTTTGTTCTCTACTGATCTTCAAAGAGAGGCTTGTAACAAAACCGCCTGCCGGCAGTCAGCAATACCTAACAGTAGTCACTTTATCCCTCACTCTCTCCATCGAGGGCAAGCAGCAGAAGGAGAAACTCCTGTGGTCAAGGAGATACAAAGACAGTCCTTGCCTACCCTATCTTTGTCCAACCGTGAGATGATCGAGCAATACCAGAGTGTGCGCCGTCTTTCCGAGCGGTTATGCGAACCGCTTGTGGCTGAAGATTACGTCGTGCAGTCTATGCCCGATGTTAGTCCAACCAAATGGCATTTGGCCCACGTCACCTGGTTTTGGGAGACGTTTCTGCTCTCGCAGGCAGTTCCTGAGTACAAGTCACCGCATCCCCAGTATGCGTATCTCTTTAATTCTTATTACAACACGTTGGGGAAACGACATAGCCGACCGCACAGAGGGCTGCTTTCTCGACCCACCGTTGAAGAAGTCTACCGCTACCGTCACTACGTCGATGAGCAGGTCGAGAACCTGCTCGAGAAGCTTGATGAGCAACGGCTGGCGGAGCTAGCCTCCATCATCGTCCTTGGCTTGCATCACGAGCAGCAACACCAGGAGCTAATCCTGACAGATATTAAGCACGTCTTATCGTGTAATCCGCTTCACCCTGTCTACCTACACCAAGTTCCAGCGAATGTATCTTCTGTCCTGCCATTGCAGTGGATCCACTATCCTGAGGGCATCTACTGGATCGGATATGCAGGAGAAGGGTTTTTCTTTGACAACGAGGGACCGCGACATCGCCAGTTTCTGCACGCATTCCAGTTGGCCTCGCGACTGATCACCAATGGGGAATATCTCGAGTTTATGGAAGACGGAGGTTATAGCAACCCCTTGCTGTGGCTCTCCGATGGCTGGAACACGGTACAACAGCAAGGCTGGGATGCGCCCCTCTACTGGGAGCAGTATGATGGTCGATGGTGGATGATGACCTTAAGTGGGCTGCGCGAGGTCGATAAGGCAGAGCCAGTCTGTCATGTGAGCTACTATGAGGCTGATGCTTATGCTCGCTGGGCGGATGCCCGCCTGTCCACCGAAGCCGAGTGGGAGGTTGCTGCACAAGATGTTGCTATAGAAGGGAACTTCGTCGAGCTGGGAGTATATCATCCCATGCCCCTAGCAAGCAACCCGCCACAGCAGCCTCTTAGCCAAATGTATGGAGATGTGTGGGAGTGGACTCAAAGCGCGTACTTACCATATCCCTCTTATAAACCAGCACCGGGAGCTATAGGAGAGTACAATGGAAAGTTCATGTGCAATCAACAAGTCCTACGCGGCGGTTCCTGTGCCACCTCTCTAACGCATATTCGGCCAACCTACCGCAACTTCTTTCCGCCGCATGCTCGCTGGCAGTTTATGGGCATCCGCTTAGCTCGGGAGGTGTGACATCATACAGCGCACAGAAAGCGCGCTCTTGCTCCATGACTTTGCACCAGAGCGGGAGACGTTTCAGCGGGACGTACTGCAGGGGCTGCAGAAACCATGCAAAGAACTATTTAGCAAATACTTCTATGATGAAGAAGGCTCACTCTTATTCGAGCAGATCTGTGAGCTAGATGAATACTACCCCACGCGCACTGAAATTAGTATTATGCAGCAACATGGCCAAGAGATCGCGGCGTTGCTTGGGCCTGGTTGTCTGCTCATTGAGTATGGCAGTGGAAGTAGTCTGAAAACCCGTCTGCTTCTGGATGCTCTACAAACACCAGCGGCGTATGTGCCCATAGACATCTCGAAGGAGCTACTGCTGCAATCAGTCGCCTCGCTTGCATCAGACTATCTAGGTTTGGAGATTCTTCCCGTCTGTGCTGATTATACCAGCGCCTTCACGATACCTGCTTGCACACGTCCAGTCGCACGAAGAGTTGGCTACTACCCAGGCTCGACCATTGGTAACTTCGACCCTGAGCCAGCTAAGCAATTTCTGCTACAGATCGCTAGGACTTGTCAGGGGGGTGGGCTGTTGATTGGGGTAGATTTGAAGAAGGATTTCAACATCCTACATCGTGCCTATAACGATCAACAAGGAGTGACAGCGCAGTTCAACAAGCATCTGCTGGTGCGTATCAACCAGGAACTGGGGGCCAACTTTCAGATCAACCAGTTTGGCCACTACGCCTTTTACAATCCTGGCGAGAGCCGTGTCGAGATGCACCTGGTGAGTCTCAAGCATCAGGTAGTGTGTATCAGTGATATCGAGATTTCCTTCAATCTGGGGGAGAGCATCTGGACCGAAAGTTCCTATAAATACACCCTGGAGGAGTTTGCACAACTCGCAGCAACAGCAGGCTTTACCGTTGAACAGGTGTGGACTGACTCACGCAACTTCTTTAGTGTCCAGTATCTCAGGTGCAATGGCTGATGTTTTCTGGAAATGAGGTGGTATGAGCATAGTCAGTAAAGATGAACAAACGGTCCCAATGCCACCAATTGGGCCAGTAGCCGTTATGGATTACCATACTGCTATTGTGAATGCTCTAGCCTGCCGCCGCAGTACACTGGATGTTGCGCTGACTCAGCTCACCACGCGGGCTATGGTCCTGACGGAGGTCGCTACACTACTTGTTAGGGCACTGCGCACGGGGCACAAGGTGCTTACCGTGGGAAATGGGGGAGCTGCAGCCCAAGCACAGCACTTTGCAGCAGAACTGGTGGGCCGCTTTAAACGAGAGAGAGCACCCTATGCAGTGCTCTCCCTTACCACTGACACTTCAATTATTACTGCTGTGGCAAACGATTATGGTTACCACGATGTTTTCGAGCGTCAAGTCTTGGCACTTGGCCGCTCAGGTGATCTACTACTCGCCTTTAGTACGAGTGGCGAGTCTGAGAACCTTATACGTGCGGCAACAGCGGCCCAACGAAGCCTAATGGCAGTTATAGTGCTAACAAGTGATAGACCAAATCGTCTGGAATGCTTGGCTGATGTAACTGTACGTGTGCCTGTGATTGATACCGCTGTTACTCAGGAACTGCATATGGTAGTAACCCACATCCTTTGCGACTTAGTTGAGTCGGAACTAGCAGCTTGTGAAGAGGATGCAGATAAATGAAGCACAGGGCCGTATTTCTCGACCGTGATGGCACGCTGGTTCATCCCCGTCACTATCCATCTCGACCCGAGGAATTGCGTCTTTACGATGGTGTTGGCCCGTACCTGAGAGATATTCAGCAAGCCGGGTTCCGCCTAGTGGTGATTACGAATCAAGCAGGTATTGCGCGAGGATACTTTACTGAGGCTGACTTACAACGGATGCATGAGCATCTGGCAGCCCAGCTCGCACAGTTAGCAGTTTGGCTTGATGCTATCTACTACTGCCCTCATCATCCGTCCGGAGTCATTCCAGATCTGACAATGCGTTGCGACTGTCGAAAACCACAACCCGGCATGTTGCTACGAGCCGCTGCCGAACTCGACCTAGACCTAGCAAGCTCCTGGTTTATTGGCGATATACTCGACGACATTGAGGCTGGTAACCGTGCTGGTTGTCACACTATCCTGGTCGATCTTGACACTGAACAATGCCCTTGGCAACCGCTGCGCTGCCCCAACTTCGTTGCCCGCGATACGGTGCATGCGTTGCGCATCATTAGCGCACTTGAATTTTCTAGCCTCACAACGGATCTCGCCTACCGTCCCGCAGCCTGGCAGTTAGTTCCACAGCAGGCAACAGTAACCACAAGAGGTACAAGCAGTGAGTCTGGCAGTTGATCTTGTCCGTCGTTTCCGTCGGCTTCGCGCACTGGTGATTGGCGATGCTATGCTTGATACCTACCTCGAGGGAAGTGCCACTCGCCTCTGTAGAGAGGGGCCTGTGCCGGTTGTGCAAAAGACGGCAGAACATTGTGTGCCGGGCGGTGCAGCCAATACTGCTGCCAATCTGCATGCACTCGATGCCGATGTGACCTTCCTTAGTATCATTGGGCGAGATACGGCTGGCACAACTTTGCTGTCAGTTCTGCGCGAACAGGGGCTCAGTGATCGCTGCATAGTTGAAGACGCGTTCACGAATACACTGCACAAGTTGCGCATTCTGGCTAATGGGCAATACATTGTGCGCTACGATGCCGATGTGCGGCCCCTCTCGCTAGAGAGCCAAAAGCAATTACTAGCTCATCTGGAAGAGATCTTTCCACATAGTGATCTTGTGGTTGTATCCGATTATGGCTATGGTGTTGTTTCTGAGGAGCTCATTGAGCGTTTGCAGGCGCTGCATGCTCTCTATCCCTGCGTGTTGCTGATCGACTCCAAGAACTTGACCCGTTTCCGCGCTGTGCGCGCAACCGTTGTAACCCCTAACCATCTAGAGGCGTGCTTGCTCGTCGAGCCTAGCCAGGTGGCCTCTGAAACAAATATCAATATCCCCAAAGTCGAACATGTCGGCAAACGGCTGATGACGATGATTGATGCTAAGCACGCAGCGATCACTATGGGGGGGCAGGGCGTGTTGCTGGTTGACCGTCAGGAAAGAACTGTGCATATACCTACTCACCCAGTAGCACAGGCCAATGATGTCGGCGCAGGTGATTCATTCGCGGCGGCTATGGCCTTGGCACTTGCTGCAGGAGGAAGTGCTGAGGAAGCTGCACGCATTGCTATCGATGCAGCCACTATTGCTGTTAGCAAACGCTGGACTGCTGTTGTGCGTCATCAGGAGTTGCTGCAGCGAGCAAGCCTCAGAGATCATATCCAGCATTCACACTCACTTACTCCACTATCTGAAGCCTGTTCAGCACAAGCGCTCTCTCAGCTTGTCGCTCAACTCGAAGTAGACCGACAGCAGGGTCGCACAATCGTCTTCACAAATGGCGTTTTCGATATCCTCCATGCTGGACATATCTCTTTTCTGCGTCAGGCCAAAGCGCTGGGAGATGTACTTGTCGTCGCTATCAACAGCGACAGCAGTACACAACGCATTAAGGGCAAGAACCGACCCATTAATAGCGAACGGGACCGCATGGCAGTCGTTGCTGCTCTCGATGCCGTTAATTATGTGATACTCTTCGATGAAGATACTCCCACTGCCCTCATCCGTGTGCTGCGCCCGCGTATCCACGTCAAAGGTGGTGATTACGCTAATGAGGCTCTACCAGAGGCTGAGACAGTTCAAGAGGTTGGCGGTCATGTTGTAATCTTGCCATTAGCTGGTGGTATGAGTACCAGTAGCGTGATCGACCGCATCGTCACTTTAGCACGCAACGATGGGATAGGAATTGAGGCATGATGAACCGCTCTTGGAGTGCAGCTCGGCGTATTCTGGCTGTGCGGCTTGACAATCTCGGTGATGTGCTGCTGACCACGCCAGCTATCCACGCGATCAAGGAATCGCTACGCGAAGTTGAACTTACTCTGTTAGCTAGCTCAGTGGGAGCACAAGTCGCTCAGCTCAATCCAGATCTTGCCAATGTCATCGTCTATCAGGCACCCTGGATGGACCCCTGGCATACCTTGACACAAGACAGTGCGCGGGAACAGCAGGTGATTGCGACGATCAGAGAGCGACACTTCGACGGAGCTATTATCTTCACCTCATTCCGTCAGAGTCCGTTACCAGCGGCCTACCTCTGCTATCTGGCTGATATTCCACTGCGCTTGGCAGCGTCTATCGACGGCCCTGGTTCACTTTTGACTACCCGTCACAAACATCCAGAACACATCATGCACGAGGTCGAACGGGGCCTTGACCTAGTCGGTGTGCTTGGGCTGACAACAAACGACCTTGACCTAGTGCTGAAGATACCAGAGGCGGCACGGACAGCCATCTCAGGTCTCCTCCCTGCACACGACAGTGGGCACCCGCTGGTTGTGGTTCATCCTGGCTGCAGTATGCCAGCCCGTACCTACCCGTGGGAGATGTATACTCAGGTCATCGATTTATTAGTCGAACGCCTTGATGCGACAGTTGTGGTGACTGGGGGCGAAGACGAACGAGGACTAGTTGAACAGGTACTCAATCGTGTGCGAGCAGAGAATCGCCGCGCAACGTTTGCTTGTGCCGGTATGCTGCCGTTCCCGCAGTTCTGTGCTCTAATCGAAGCCGCTGACCTCACGATCACCAACAATACGGGGCCGATGCACGTCTCGGCTGCTGTCAAGACTCCCGTTGTCGCGCTGTTTGCCTTGACGAATCCGCCGCAGCACTGGGGTCCTTGGCGCGTACCCCATAAACAGCTTTACCATGACGTTTCCTGCCGTATTTGCTATAGCCGTATCTGCCCCTATAGCCATGAATGCTTGTGCCTCGTCACTCCAGAGATGGTGCTTAGCGCAGTCAAGGAACTACTAGTGGAGGCACAGCTACGTGATGGAGGTACCTATGCTAGAATATCAGCGGTCAATGGTTGAAGGTGGGCATCATATCATACGTGTATCGTAGTGGCGATCCCTTGCGGTCGCCATGTTTGGTCGAGGGATTGCGTTATGGAAGTGGCGAGCCTTTGCGGTCGCCCATGTTTGGTTGAGGGATTGCTCTGTGAAAGAATGGCTAGCCGCACGTAACATTCTAGCGATTCGCCTGGATAATATCGGTGATGTGATTATGCTTGGGCCAGCCCTGCGAGCTGTGAAAGAAACTTCGCCGCTGGCACGTATCACTCTACTGGCTAGTCCTGCTGGCGCAACGGCGCTACCGTTGCTACCCTGGATCGACAACGTAATTACTTGGCGTGCTAGTTGGCAGGATGTCGGCGCACGCATGCCGTTCGATCCAATACGAGAGCTGCATCTTATCAAACTGCTCTCAGAACAGAGGTTTGATGCTGCATTGATTTTCACCTCTTTTAGCCAAACACCACATGCTCCAGGCTACCTCTGTTACCTAGCGGGCATTCCACTGCGTGCAGGAGAGTCAAAAGAGTTTGGCGGCAGTATTCTTACTACTGAATTACGCAGTGCTTCAGACAAACTGCATCAGGTGGAAAGAAATCTGCGCCTTGTTGAGTGTCTGGGATACGTCGTCAGGGAGCGACGGCTTATGGTTGCTCTTCCAGAAGAGGCACGGGCTGCTGTCCCTACTCTACTTGCCAAGGTCGGTCTTGACGCCGCTACTCCATTTATTCTGCTTCATCCAGGGGCCAGTGCGCAGGCACGTCGCTATCCAGTGGAACGTTTTGGGCTTCTTACTCGTGTATTAAACCAGAAGGGTTGGTCGGTGCTTGTAACTGGCGTTGAGCGCGAGGCTGCACTCGTTGAGAAAGTACTCCAGCACGCTCCAAAAGCACATGGCCTAGTCGGAGAGACGACTTTGACAGAGTACGCGGCACTTATCGAATGGGCCTCGCTCGTGGTCTGCAATGATACCCTGCCAATGCATCTTGCTGATGCGGTAAGGACGCCGACAGTCGTCTTGTTCTCTGGGACTGACTATGAGGAGCAGTGGCAACCGCGGACAACACGAGCCAAGTTACTACGTCGTCCAACGCCATGCCATCCCTGCTATCTTTTCGAGTGTCCTATCGGGTTAGCGTGTCTTGACATCTCGCCACAAGAAGTAGCCGAGGAGATTGAGGCAGTGCTGACCGATACCGGAATCCAGCAAGATGGATGACCGATCACTCATCTCAAGGGGCAAATGATGATCGTCAGAGCTGTAGCACCACGACGTATCGCTATTTTTCGTGCGCTACACCTTGGTGATCTTCTGCTAGCGGTTCCTGCCCTGCGTGCGCTGCGTGCTGGCTTTCCCAACGTCGAAATTACCTTTATTGGCCTACCCTGGGCGCAATGGTTTATGCAGCGTTTTCATCACTATGTTGACCGCTTCGTCGAGTTCGTAGGCTTTCCCGGTATCGGTGAAGTCGATGTTGTTCCCGCACGAACCAGCAGTTTCATAAGTGAGCAGCGAGTCTATGGTTACGATCTAGTCATTCAAATGCATGGCAGTGGTCGAGCGAGTAATCCTTTCGCTTTGGCGCTCGGGGCTAAGATGACGGTTGGCTACTATGAAGGCCAGCGACCCGAAGGTCTGACACTTGCAGCGCCTTATCCTGACGATCAACCCGAGGTGTACCGCAATCTGGGTGTGGCAAAGTTACTCGGCTGTCTTGCATGTGACCCCAAGTTAGAGTTCCCGCTATCCTCTCAAGACCGCACCGAAGCTGGCACACTCCTTGGCTGCTTGCCACGTACGGAGCGACCGTGGATTGGACTGCATACGGGTGCCCGTCCCCCAGCTCGTCGCTGGCCTGCTGACTACTTTGCCCAACTTGCTGATAGCTTTGCCCAGCGCTTTCATGCGCAGATACTCCTGACCGGAAGTCCTGGTGAAGAAGCAACTGTAGCTGCAGTGGCAGAGCAAATGATGACCCAACCGCTCAATCTCGCGGGCAAGACGTCGCTGGGAGGACTTGCCGCGCTGATCAGCGAACTGGATGTATTTGTCAGTAATGATACTGGCCCTGCCCACATCGCCACTGCCGTTGATACTCCAAGTATTACGATCTTCGGTCCAGCGGATCATCGGCGCTGGTCGTCACTTGACCAAACACGCCATCCCATCGTGCGGCGTGCGGTTGAGTGCAGCCCTTGTGACTACTGGCAGTGTCCGATTGACCACCGCTGCCTGCGTTTGATTCAGCCTGAGAGCGTCATTGAGGTTGCTGCGGGGTTACTTCGGACACGATAAATCGGGGGCACGATAAATCGGGCCCCTACGAGAGGGGGTGTTTTCATGAGGCGTCTGAAAATTCTTACTTGGCACGTCCACGGCAGTTACCTAAATACGCTTGCGCGTATCGAGCACGACTGGTACCTGCCTGTTAAGCCAGGTCGCCCAGAAGGGTACGGCGGTCGTGGCCCGACTTTTGACCTGCCAGAGTATGTTTGCGAGGTGCCGACTGAACAAGTACGCAATCTGCAATTAGACCTCGTGATCTACCAGACGCCGAAGAACTACTTCGAGGATCAGTTTGAAATTCTGAGTGCCCGGCAACGTCGGTTGCCAAAGATCTACTTGGAGCACAACACACCGAAGCCTAATGCTGTAGACACTGTTCACCCAGTCGATGATGCAGACGTGCTGCTGGTTCATGTCACTCACTATAACAGGCTGATGTGGAATAACGGGCGCACCCCTACGCTAGTCATCGAGCATAGTGTCGCTCTCGACCCGTCAATCAGCTACCATGGTTACCGTGAGAGTGGCATCACGGTGGTCAATGGCATGCAAAAGCGACTACGCGTTGCAGGCTATGACGTTTTTCTCCAAGTGCAGCAAAGGGTGCCACTCGATGTTGTGGGCATGGAGAGCGAAGCTTTCGGTGGTCTCGGTGATATAGCGTATCGTGACCTACATCGTCTCGTCGCCGACTACCGCTTTCTGTTCAGTCCTATCCGTTACACGAGTCTGCCTCTAGCCGTCATTGAAGCCATGACTATTGGTATGCCAGTGGTAGCGCTTGCCACAACTGAGCTGCCGACTGTCATTTCAAATGGCGAAACAGGTTATGTCTCTTGCAATATCGAGGAGTTGATCGAAAGCATGCTCTTCCTGCTTACTGACCATGAGGAAGCGCTCAGGTTGGGGAGAAATGCGCAAGTCGTTGCCCGCGAACGTTTTGGCCTCGACCGTTTCATCCGAGATTGGAATAGAGCGTTCGCTCTCGTCTTACCAACTATCTGGACACGCTGAGAGGATTGATGGAATGAATCGACCAATACGGGTTGCATTTTTAAGTGAACATGCCAGTCCGCTCGCCATGCTAGGTGGAGCGGATGCAGGTGGGCAAAATGTCTATGTTAGCGAAGTGAGCCGCAACCTTGCACAACGTGGCTATGTTGTTGATGTTTTTACGCGCTGCGACAGTCCTGCTACACCCCAGGTTACTACATGTGTGCCAGGGGTACGTGTCGTGAGTCTGTCAGCAGGGCCGCTACAGCCTCGACCGAAAGATGAGCTGTGGCCCTACATGCCAGCGTTTCGCGACGCCTTGCTGCATTTTATAAAACACGATGAGGCTCACTATGACCTCGTACATGGTAACTACTGGATGTCCGGTTGGGTAGCCGTGGAGTTGCGCAAGCGCCTTGCTGTTCCCATTGTGCAGATCTTTCATGCTATGGGTAAAGCCAAACGCCTCCATCTGAAAGGGCTCGATACCAGCCCTGGTGATCGTATCCAAAGCGAATTGGCTGTGATCCAGCAGGCCGATAGCATCATCGCCCAATGTCCGCATGAGCGTTTTGAACTCGTCAACGATTATGGGGCTGACCCGCGTAAAATAGCTCTGATTCCATCGGCGGTCAATAGCAACATCTTCAGACCGATAGCACGTGATGAGGCGAGACAGCGCATTGGGTTGGACACAGAAGAGAGGGTTATCGTCTACGTTGGTCGCATGCTACCAAGAAAAGACATTCGCAACATCGTCCGTGCGCTCGCTCTGTTGCTGCAGCAAGACGAACGCGCCCAGGGTGTATGTGTGTCATCCATTACGCTCATGATAGTCGGAGGAGAGTCGGAGCAGCCCGATCCTATTGCCACACCTGAGATCGGCGAATTGCAGAAATTAGCGGCAGAACTGGGCGTGACGCAGCACGTGCGTTTCATCGGTAAGCGCCAACCTGCTGAGCTGTGCTACTATTATAGTGCTGGTGATGTCACAGTAACGACTCCCTGGTACGAGTCGTTTGGACTTACTCCTCTCGAAGCAATGGCCTGTGGTCGCCCTATCATCGGCTCGGCGGTCGGAGGTATCACCTACACCATTAAAGATGGTGAAACAGGCTTGCTTGTTCCACCACGTGACCCCGAAGCGCTAGCCGTTTGCCTACGCCAACTGCTCACTCAGCCAGAGGTATGTATACAGATGGGCCTTGCTGCGCGCAAGAGAGTGGAGCAAGAATTTACCTGGTCAATTGTGGCTATGCGCACCGCAGCACTCTATGAGGCACTGTTAGCCGAACGGATGTGCCCACCGTTGGCAATAGAACCACTCTCACTTCTGTCTCTGCCACTCGTATCGAACACGTCATCCCCGGAGGAAATGGACTGTGACGCTCATTGATGTTCTTATCCCGACGTATGGCCGCAAGACCGGTCTAGCAGTAGTGCTAACAAGTTTACTCGGTCAGACTTTTACAGATTTCGATGTAGTTATTTCGGATCAGACAGATGAAGCTGATGCTTATCTGCAGAGCGTTGAGATTCAAACGCTAGTGCAGGCACTCACATGGCATGGTCACCAAGTAACTCTGCATCGACATCTACCACAATGCGGCTTAGCTGAACAGCGAAACTTCCTGCTTGAGCAGAGCCGTGCGCCCTACGTCCAGTACCTTGACGATGATGTGCTACTTGATCCTCCGGTAATGGAGCGCATGCTCAGTGTGCTGCAGGCCGAAGCATGCGGTTTCGTGGGTTGCGCCGCAACTGGGCTGGGCTATCTCGCCGATTTCCGACCTCATCAGCAACACCTTGAACTGTGGGCCGGTTCCGTTCAGCCAGAACCATTCGAGCCACATTCGATCCCGTGGCATCGCCATGTGGTGAACAATGCAGCTAACCCGCTTCATCTGGAGCAGCAACTTGTAAAAGATAACGAGATCGTGCGTTACAAAGTCGCCTGGGTCGGTGGTGCCAATGTGCTCTACGACCGTAGCAAGCTACTTGACGTTGGCGGGTTTTCCTGGTGGCACCTTTTGCCTGCCGAGCACGCTGGGGAGGAAGTTGTCGTGCAGTTTCTGCTGATAAGGAAATATGGTGGATGCGGCATTCTTCCGAGCGGTACCTATCATCTGGCTTTGCCAACCACTGTTGTGGATCGGAGGTGCAACGCAACCGAATTGTTCGGCGAACTAATACAAAAATACCAGGTGTATCCGATGCGTTTTTCCCTCATCCCCGAATATCCATGAAAAGGAGTATGAGAGCATGTCCAGCAGTTTGAAAGGAAAAGTTGCCCTGGTAACAGGGGCAGGTAGCGGCCTAGGAGAGGCGACGGCTCGTGCTTTCGCTCGGACAGGCTGTTTGGTTGCTTGTATTGACATCAATGAGCAAGCAGTCACACGCGTAAGCCATGATCTAGAGTTGCAGCAGAGCAAGAGTGTCGCCTTATGCTGTGACGTAAGCAATGCCGATGCAGTAATCCACACCGTGAAGACAGTTGAGGAGCAGTTCGAGCGTTTGGATATTCTCGTCAACTGTGCAGCAATTGACTATACGCTCTCGGTTCATGAGATGAGCATTGAGCAGTGGGATCGCGTGATCAGCGTCAATTTGCGGGGCCCCTTCCTCTTCGCTAAGGCTGCCTGGCCAATCATGCAGCGGCAACGTAGTGGTCATATCATCAATATTGCTTCGACTGCAGCGACGCGGGCATGGGCAAATGCTGCCGCTTACCATGCCTCAAAGTGGGGCTTGGTCGGTTTCGGTCGTGGCCTTGGTGTTGAAGGGCGACCTGATGACATCCGCGTGACAACGATTATTTCGGGGGGAATGCGCACGCATTTCTTCGACCGCTTCATTGAGCAAGGAATTCCCATGCCAGAGCAGCAAAACCTGCAAGACCCAGCCAACGTGGCCGAAGTGATCGTGTTTGCAGCGCAGCTACCCCGCGAGTCGGCGCTGCAAGAGGTGATTATTACACCGCTTACTGAGACGAGTTGGCCGTGACGGAGCGGCCTATGCTCATTGTACGCGCACCTTTTCGCATTAGCTTTGGAGGCGGGGGAACTGATTTAGCCGCCTACTATACTCGCTTCGGGGGCTTCGTCGTGAGTGCGGCAATCACACGCTATTGCTATGTCATCGCCGATCAGCCGACAGATGGAGGTATCCACATCAACTCAGCCGACTACCGCCTCTGGGAAACCTATCCTCGTGGAATGCTGCCGACCATGCAAGAACCGCTAGCATTGCCCAAAGCAGCGATTGCGTGGTTTGCCAAATACGGCTTGCTTGAGAAAGGCGTCAATCTCTTCTTGTCATCTGAGGTGCCACCTGGAACAGGGCTTGGTTCGTCCAGTGCAATGGCTGTAGCCCTGGTACAAGCTTTATCATTTTACCTCGCTCGGCCTATTGAACCTCTAGGCGTGGCTGAATTGGCCTGCTGGCTGGAAATTGAGCAGCTTGGCATGCCCATCGGCAAACAGGATCAGTATGCCAGCGCGTGCGGTGGTCTGAATGCTATTCACTTTACTGACGGTGGAGTACGCGTTATCCCACTTGATCTCTCAGCGAACGTTGTCACAGCGCTAAGTTCGCGCCTGTTGCTTTTCTCGACGGGTCAAACGCGCAACTCAGCAGCCATCCTCTGCCAGCAACGGGCAGATACGCAGTCAGACCCTGCGACTGTCGCATCACTGCACCGCATCAAGGCATTAGCAGAACAGATGCGAGAAGCCTTGCTCGCTGGGCACCTGGACCACTTCGGTCAACTTCTTGATCTTGCCTGGTGTGAGAAGAGGAACTTATCGGAGCATATCTCTACGACGGTAATTGATTGTTGGTATAAAGCAGCCCGTCAAGCCGGTGCCCTTGGTGGCAAAATAACCGGTGCTGGTGGTGGTGGTTTCCTGCTACTCTATTGCCCATTGCCTCGGCAGGAGGCTGTGCGTGCAACAATGGCTCATATGGGCTTGCGTGAGATGACATTTGACCTCGATTTTATGGGTACACAGGCATGGCGACCGCAAGGGATCGCCACTACTATACACGAAGAAACAGAAAAACATGTATGAGGAGGCAACGATGCACAACGAAATTGTAGACTACTGGCAGGAGCTTCTCTTTGTCATGCAAGCCATGCCACTTGACACCATTGTCAAAGCCGCTGAGATGCTTCTCGCCTGTTATCAACGTGGCAACACCGTCTTCACCCTTGGTAATGGTGGTAGTGCAGCAACTGCCTCCCATTTTGCTTGTGATCTTGCTAAAGGTACGAAAGCCTTCCCAGCATTCCGCGTTATCTCACTGAGCGATAATGTATCGCTGCTCACGGCTTGGGCCAATGATACAAGCTACGAGCGTGTCTTTGCTGAGCAGTTGGCATCACTCGTCCGGTCTGATGATGTCGTGGTTGCTATGAGCGTGAGCGGCAACTCACCAAATGTCCTTGCCGCCGCTAGCGTCGCCCAGCAGTCCGGCGCAATTACCATTGCTCTGACAGACCAAAGCGGTGGTAAACTGTCCCAATTAGCAGACCTCGCTATCTGCGTTCCATCTCAAGCAATTGAGCAGGTCGAAAATGCTCATCTTATTATCACACATAGCCTCTGCGCCTTGCTCCGTCAACGGCTATGCACCTCATCGATCATCATCGAGCAGGCTGAGCCTTCCGTGACATCAGCTTTTTCCTGAAACGGACACAAGCCAGCAACCGTGTTCATATAAGTAAGTGGGGTCCATGAAAAATACCAAAATAGAAGGGGAAAAAACAATGGCAAAAGTCAATCCGATCCAGGTCGAGAAATTCCTTAAAGGACTTGATTATCCTGCCAGCAAGGAGGATCTGGTCAAACATGCTAAAAAACATGGTGCCGACCAAAGTACCTGTGAGGTTCTTGAGGAATTACCCGATCAGACCTACAATGGGCCTACTGGTGTCAGCAAGGCCATCGGTCAAATTGACCGTGAAGAAGGAAAATCAAAAAGCTGAGGAAACGTCAGATGGCAAGAAATTCTAGGCAGAGAAACTGGAAGTTGGTGGTGGCCGTGGCTGGACTAACGCTCATGCGCATGTTGGTGCAACCACAACGGAAAATGCTTGACCTGCGAGGCAAGGTTGTCCTGATCACAGGCGGTTCACGTGGTCTTGGGCTAGCTATGGCGGAAGAGTTTGCTAGCGAGGGGGCAAAACTGGTTATTTGTTCACGAGAGGATGATGAACTGGCCCGTGCCCGTACGCAGCTTTCTGCATCGGGGGCAAATGTCCTAGCGGTGCGCTGCGATGTGACGAAACCGCAAGAGGTTCAACAACTGGTTGATGAGGCAACGGCTCACTTTGGGCAGATAGATGTACTGGTCAACAATGCAGGTATCATCAGTGCCGGGCCGTGGCAGACATTATTGCGCCAAGACTTTGAGGATTCAATGAACAGCATGTTCTGGGGCACGTACAACATGACGATGGCGGTTCTTCCTCAGATGACACGCAGAAAGTCCGGTCACATCGTCAACATTGGCTCCATTGGCGGCAAGGTAAGTGTTCCGCACCTGCTCGCCTATTCAAGTGCCAAATTTGCAGTTACGGGCTTCTCAGAAGGCTTACGTGCTGAAGTAGCAAAAGATGGTATCACTGTTACAACGGTTGCGCCTGGCCTGCTACGTACAGGTTCACACATTAACGCAATCGTCAAAGGTGAGAGACACCATGAAGAGTATACCCTTTTCGCCTTGGTAGATACACTTCCTGTGACATCAACAAGTGCGAAAAGGGCAGCACAGCAAGTCGTTCTTGCCACCAAGCGAGGTGACAGTGAGCTAATCATCACCATACAAGCTCAGATATTAGCACGTCTTCATGGTGCTTTTCCGGGGCTCACGGCTGATATCTTTAGTGTTGTCAACCGACTGCTGCCTTCGGGTGAAGGTGCTGGCACGACAAGCTACACTGGCAGTGAAAGTGAGACACCAATCTCCAAATCATTCTTGACCGTCCTAGGACAGCGGGCGTCTCAGACTTACAACGAACTTTAAAAGTAGCCATTCTCTTCTGCAGAGTCCGAGAGAGAGAGAATGGGCTGAACCTTTGTTGTTCAGCCCATTCTCCCTCTTCCTCATGGCTTCAGCACAACTTTAATGCAGTTGTCTTGTTTGTTCTTGAAGATTTCGTAGCCGTGAGGAGCGTCCTCTAGTCTCAAGCGGTGGGTGATAATAAATGATGGATCAATCTCACCATGCTGGATACGCTCAAGCAAGGGGCGCAAGTAGTTATGAACATGGGTCTGGCCCATCCTGAAAATCAAGCCCTTGGCAAAGGCCGCTCCTAGATTGAACTTGTCGATGAGGCCCCCATAGACGCCAGGAATTGAGAGCACACCACCTTTGCGACACGCTTGAATGGCTTGGCGTAGGGCCGTTGGGCGATCCGATTCCATACGCAGCGTTTGCTCGACCTTATCGAACATAGCGTCAATCATCTTGCCATGTGCTTCGAGTCCGACGCCATCAATACATGCGTCTGGTCCACGTCCTCCCGTCATAGCTCGTAGTGTCTCAACCACATCGGCTTGTTCGTAGTTAATAACATCCGCGTTGCCTTTCTCCTTAGCCAAGCTTAGTCGTTCTGGAATGCGGTCAATGGCAATGACGCGTTCAGCTCCGAGCAGATAGGCACTTTTGATGGAGAACTGACCGACAGGTCCACACCCCCAAACTGCTACGATATCCCCTGGTTGAATATTACAGTTTTCCGCTGCCTGATAGCCTGTGGGGAAGATATCCGACAGGAACAGTACCTGCTCGTCAGTCAGCTCCTCGGGAATCTTGATGGGGCCAACATCAGCGAATGGTACACGAGCATACTCTGCCTGTCCACCTGCATAGCCACCATAGATATGTGAGTAGCCATACAAGCCCGCTGCTGAGTAGCCATACATCATTTCCGCCACCGCAGCGTTCGGGTTCGAGTTGTCACATAGTGACCACAAACCTTTTTGGCAGTAGAAACACTTGCCACAGGCAATAGGGAAAGGCACAACCACGCGATCACCTTTTTTTAACTTGCTGACCTCTTTGCCGACTTCAACGACCTCGCCCATGAACTCGTGACCGACGATGTCTCCCTTCTCGAACCCCGGTATATAGCCGTCATAGAAGTGAAGATCGGATCCACAGATTGCTGTTAATGTGACCTTGACGATTGCATCATGGGGATTAAGTATCTTTGGGTCAGGCACATTTTCAACCCGCATATCATGTGGGCCATACCAACAAGTGGCTTTCAACTCGCTTCTCCTGTATCCGTGCTTCTACCACCTTCTCGTCGGTCATGGTAGAGAGCACTACTCTACTACTTACTTCCAACAGGTTGACCTGCAATTGTAGCAATCTCGCCCGCCTCCATCATTTCTTTGAAGTGACGAAGATCTTCAGTGATCCACTGTTCGGGGGATTTATCCAAGGCTTTGGCTACTATACTACCTACCATGCCTCCCGGGGCACTGTAGGGGAAGCTAACTCTGACCTCCGTACCACGTCCACTGGGTGCATGGCCAAATTGCGCATTCCCCGAACAGGCAACAACCCTTTCTTTGAGCGCATACCATGCGTCCCACTCGTTCCTTATCTCCTGGGAGGGTGTGGTCTTACTTGCTGGAGCAGTGAGCATCGTTGCCTCAATGTGGGTGACGTCAAAATCCTGCTTGAACTGGGCAAAGTCTTCAAGCGGACGATTGATTGTCATCACTTTTTCCATATGCATCCTTCCTGCTTTATCTTTGGCTTATTTGTACTGAACTTCCCTGCTAGAGGTGATTTGACATAACACAGGTAGCACGCTACCTGGCACTAAAGAGTTTCGCCGCTGTGTCTCTGTTTTGGCCTTGCAAAACGTATTATGTCAGAGACATAGCTCTATCTGAGAAAGGACACGAGGTATAATATGTATAGTAGTCTTGTTTTATTCCGGGGAGGAGAACTATGGCAAAAAGAAATCAAAATCGGCCCAGTGAAGAAAGGGTAGGACGCAATAACCCAAAGAAGAGTACTGTCATTACCACGGGCACTTATAAGAAGCGGAAAACGTATCAGCAACAGGAGCTAGAGCATGAGGATGCTCATAAAATCGCGCAGGAAGCTAAGGTTCCACCTCAGAGAGATAGCCATCCTGGGTTAACGCGTCAGGCCGACTCACAATTGATGGCTGAGGAAGGAGAACGGCGTAGTGGCAGCGATTCTAATGCACACAAACACCGCAAAGGCTCTCGGCTCCACGAAAGCAAGAAAGAGTTGAATCGGTCACAGCCCCACCATGACGATGACAACGACTTCGCGTATGACTTAAACCCTGACAACCTTGCTGGGGAGAATCATGGACCCTCTTCCCTTGAAGGATATGAAGTCTCAGCCTACGATGTCAAGGAACTACACAATCGGCTCAGTGACCTGACAGACGACGAACTGAAGGGTATCATGATTGTACCTGTAGGGAGCCGCCTGGAACAAGGAGCAAAATACATTGATCTTCAGCATTTGGAGCGGGGCGAGTTTACTGCCACAGCCGACATGGTACCCGATGAGGAGCACTACTATGTGCCCAAGAAGGAGACCGACTATGTGACCTGGAATCGTCTCAACCAAGTAGCAACTCCAGCGCGTCTTGATGAACCCGAGCCAGCAAGTGAATAGCGCTTAGTTATGAAAGGCGGAGGAGGTGGGATTCGAACCCACGAAGGCTTATCACCTTACACGATTTCCAGTCGTGCTCACTAGGCCACTATGAGACTCCTCCGGGACAGCGGAGAGAGTGGGATTCGAACCCACGAGGGCTTGCACCCTACCGCTTTTCGAGAGCGGCACTTTCGACCACTCAGACATCTCTCCGCTGCCGAGTATAACATATCTCCTAGGACGTGGCAAGATCTGCTTTGTCTTTTCGCTCCCATAAGTATACCCATTTTGCGTCGTCACAGCGTCTACATTTCATAACAATAGACCTATACGCCTAGTATCCTATGTGACTGTGCGGAAAGAGCGCTTTTTGGGTGCTTGTCGCAGTGCAAGGGTGACCAAGACATGCTGCTTATGGAGGGAGCCTTATATGCTGGTCTTACGACGAAAAGTTGGTGAAAGTATTGTACTGGCTGGCGTTATCAACATTTCGGTGTTGGCTGTCGAAGGAGAACGGGTCAAGCTCGGTATTAGCGCGCCACCTGAGGTGACGATTGTACGCGAGGAACTGTTGCGTCCACCAACGGATTCATCGAACACGGATGCACCTGCACCGCAAGAATAGCAGTAGGAAAAGCTAACTACTCAGCAGGGAATTCCCTGCTGAGTAATAACTACTCTGGCTGTACCTCCACTTTGTGTCCGTCAAGCCGCTCGGAGGTTGCTACGTCTTGAATGAATGCCTCGGTCATCTCCTGAGCTACGTCGTCAGGATACTGAACAGGTGGCGACTTCATCAGGTAGGCGCTTGGCCCCTCTAACGTGCCGCTCATGCCGCGTTCGAGACCTAGCTTGACCATACGAACAGCATCAATTACAACCCCTGCTGAGTTTGGTGAGTCCCAAACTTCAAGCTTCAACTCAACATTTAACGGTACGTCGCCGAAAGTCCGACCCTCCAGTCGAACGTATGCCCACTTGCGATCAGTGAGCCAGGGCACGTAATCGGATGGTCCGATATGAACGTTTTCTTCACCTAGTTCATAGTCAAGTTGACTCGTGACGGCATTCGTCTTACTGATCTTTTTTGACTCAAGCCGTTCGCGCTCTAGCATATTATAAAAGTCAGTGTTGCCCCCGACGTTGAGCTGCATAGTACGCTCTAGGCGCACGCCACGTTCACGGAAAAGACGTGCTAGCACGCGGTGTACGATAGTTGCGCCCACTTGGCTCTTAATGTCATCGCCAATAAGAGGCAAATTGGCCTCTTTGAAGCGCTGCTGCCAGTAGTTTTCACGTGCGATAAAAACAGGGATACAGTTGACAAAGCCTACACCTGCCTTCAATATCTGCTCAACATACCACTTGGTGGCCGTTTCCGAGCCAACGGGAAGGTAGTTCACCACGACATCTGTTCCTGTATCCTTGAGTATCCTCACAATGTCATCGGTCTGACCTGGAGCCTTCTTGATGACTTGCGAGAGGTATTTTCCGAGGCTGTCATGTGTCATACCACGATAGACTTTTGCATTGAGCCTGGGCACATCGGCAAAGCGGTAGGTGTTGTTCGGAGCTTCATAGATTGCCTCGCTAATATCCTTGCCTACCTTATTACTATCTATATCAAAGGCTGTGGAAAACTCTATATCGCGAATATGATATCCTCCCAGGCTAACATGCATCAAGCCTGGTACAAAGTCTTGCTGTTTGGCTTCGCGGTAGTAGTGGACACCTTGCACCAGCGAACTAGCGCAATTTCCAACACCAATCAACCCCACACGCACTTTCTTATTACTCGCCATGGTAAAAATCTCCTCTTTGTGCTGACGACATACCTATCCTTAAGGTATA